>CAYZKL010000016.1:0-52676 GCA_964478855.1 uncultured Flavipsychrobacter sp. | reverse complement strand
ATGGCGATTTTGAAAGCGCAATAGACTATCTGCGCAAAAAAGGCCAGAAAGTAGCTGCTAACCGTAGCGACCGTGAAGCTAAAGAAGGTGTGGTAATAGCTAAAGCTAATGCTGACAATACTTATGGTATCGTAGTAACGCTTAGCTCTGAAACAGACTTCGTAGCTAAGAACGAAGATTTCATTGCTTTTGCACAGCAGATAGCTGATATAGCACTTGCTACCAAATCAACTACTGTTGATGAGCTGAAAGCTGCTAAAATGGACAATGCTACCATCGACGAAAAACTGATGGAAGTAGTAGCTAAAATAGGCGAGAAAATAGAGATCTCCCGTTTTGAGCAGATCACTGCACCTGCAGTAGTTCCTTACATCCACTCCGGCTACCGTATAGGTGTGCTTGTAGGCCTTAACCAGCCTGCAACTGCTGATATACTGGCTGCAGGCAGGGACGTAGCTATGCAGATAGCTGCAATGAACCCACTGGCTGTAGATTCTGACAATGTACCTGAAGAAACAGTGGCACGCGAAAAAGCGATAGCTGTAGAGCAGATCATGGCAGAAGGTAAAGCAGCTGATATGGCTGAGAAGATCGCAGCAGGCAAGCTGAACAAATTCTTTAAAGAAAACACCTTGTTACCACAGGCTTTCGTTAAGGATAACAGCAAAACTGTAGGTGAGCACCTTACTTCAGTAGCAAAAGGACTTACTGTTACTTCGTTCCAACGTTTATCAGTAGGATAATTCCTTCAACTTATAATGTAAAGCCGGCCCGATAATACCGGGCCGGCTTTTATTTTTAGCCATACCTGCAATGATACAAGAACTTGTGGCAGCCGAACAAAAGGCAGCGGCTTTATTTAACGAGGCGGAAAAGAGGCAATACATAGTGCCGGGGCAGACCGAAAAAGAGCTGAACACCCGAATGTATGCCCTTGCAGAAGAACTCTACGGAATTAAAAAGTACTGGCACAAACGTATAGTAAGAGCCGGCGCCAATACCCTACTACCCTACAAGGAGAATCCTGACAATCTTCTGATACAGGATGATGATATCCTCTTCTTTGATTTCGGGCCGGTATTTGAAGAATGGGAGGCTGACTATGGCCGCACCTATGTAACAGGCAATGACCCGCACAAACTAAAGCTGCAGCAGGATGTAGCAGCAGCCTGGCAGGAAGGCAAAGCCTACTTTGACCAAAACTACGATACACTTACCGGAAGCAGCTTCTATCATTTTACCAGGGAACTGGCCGTAAAATATGGCTGGGAATATGGCAACATCCATTGCGGCCATCTGGTAGGTAATTTTCCGCATGAAGAACTGCTGGGCGATGAACTGGAACACTACCTGCACCCGGACAATCATCAACTACTATCTGCACCGGATAAAAACGGCAATAAACGGTACTGGATCTACGAAATACACTTTATAGACAGGCAAAAAAAAATAGGTGGTTTCTTTGAGCAACTGGTGAGCAGCATTAACTAAAGCATCACACAGTAATATCTGCTGAAATGCTATCTCTCTGTTTATTTATCATTATATTTATCCTTATTTACAAATACCTATTATTAAGAATTAATACCACGTGGTAATGACCGGAATATTAAATAATAAACTACGCACTGCTGGTAAGCTAAGCCTTACTGTAACTGCGCTGCTGCTGACATGCCAGGTGCACGGGCAGGAAAAGAACATGGACAGGTATGACAGCATAGCTGCCAAATACAAAAATGAACATGCGGTATATACCGAACTGAAACAACAACTGGTGATAACCGCTGAAGACGGTAAGCTGGTAGCCAACAGTCATTATACACTGGAGAAATTATTCTTATCAGACCTGTCACTGAATAACTACAACACTGACAATTTCTATTTCAGCAGTCTGCACCAGCTTACTGATTACAGCGGCTTTATTTATGTACCCCAGGGCAGAAAATACAAGAAGATAACAAGCAACGCATTTGGCGCAGGCAGGCCGCACGACTATGTGTTCTATGACGATAACCGTGTGGGCCAGGCATACTACTCAGGCGTGAAGAAGAACGCACTGACGGAAACAAGGTATTCAATCGAGAATGCAGATATACATATGCTGTCTCCATTCCTGTTCCAGGACTTTAACCTGCCGGTGGTGCACGCTACATTCGAGATCATAGCGCCGAACTATGTGAATATGAACTTTGTACTGAAAGGTGAGCATACCGATGCTATAAAGCAAACAAAAGAAGAAAAGAACGGCAGGATCATCTATACATTCACCGCAACAGATATGCCTGAAGTAAAGGAGATGGATCATGTACCGTCATGGAGATATTATGTGCCCCACGTGATACCGTACATCACATCTTACCGCATTACCGGTGCCAAGAAGGATTCTGTGATCAGCAGCAATCCGGATATGCTCTACAAATACCAGTATGGTTTCATACACGATATCAATATGAAGCATGATACCTTCCTGGCAAAAAAAGTAGCAGAGCTGACCAAAAATGCAACTTCTCAGCGTGAAAAGGCTGCCAACATCTATAAATGGGTACAGCAGAACATTCACTATATAGCCATTGAGAACGGACTGGAAGGATTTATCCCTCGCCCTGCTGATACAGTATTCAAAAGGAATTACGGCGACTGTAAAGACATGACCAGCATACTGGTGACCATGTGCCGCCTTGCAAAGCTGGATGCATACTATACCTGGGTAGGGTCGGATGAACTACCATATACTAATGCAGAAACACCACTGATATGCGTGAACAACCACATGATATGCGCCCTGAAAATAAATGAAGAATGGCTGTTCCTGGATGCGACAAACCCTGTGCAACCACTCGGCGCAAACAGGGACGACCTGCAAGGCAAAGAAGCCATGATAGCCATCAACGAAAAGACCTACAAAATAGTAACCATACCTGAAGTAGCTGCTGATAATAATGTGATCACAGACAGCACTTACCTGAAACTGGGTGATGGAGTAGTGACAGGCTCTGTATTGCAGCAGCATAAAGGCTACCCGGCATGGAACATTGCGTATATGAATATGCACACCAGCAGGGAAGAAGACAGGGCTAAAGCAGTGAAAGCAATAACAGCAAGAGGATCTGACAGGTACATACAGAACAAGTATGACATTGCAGTAGCCGATATACCTGCAAAAGATGCGACCATCAGAGCAGACTTCACTATAAACAATTACGCACAGGTTACAGGCAAGCAATGCTTTGTAAACATGAATCTCTGCCGCACATTTGAAAACAAAAGGATAGACACTAAAGACCGTACAGTACCGAGCTATACCGACTACAAATCGAAAAAGAAGGAAGTAGTGGTACTGGAAATACCTAAAGGATATAAAGTGAGCTACCTGCCTAAACCGGCTAAAGGATCGGTACCGGGTCTGTGGAGTTACAACATATCGTACAAAGCAGATAAGAACAAAATAACCCTGACCAAGGAGTATGAAGTAAATACCCGTTCTATAGCCTCAGCCAAATTTGCCGACAATAACAAAATGGTGGACGACCTAAGGAAAATTTACAAAGAATCAGTAGTGTTAACCGCCAACTAACCAGTATCTATGAAAAAAATAAGCGCATGTGTTTGCTTGCTTTTTGCAGCCACACTATCTGTATCAGCCCAGAAAAGAGCATCTCAAAAGCCTAAAGCCCCGGAGTGGATAGACAACCCGACAACTCACCCGGTGCCGCCAGAATATGTAAATGAGCCTGCCTACTTTATACTCAACGATGTGGACCTTGACTACAGGTATGAGGGCAGAACTACGAACGTGTACTATACCCACCACTATATGGTGAAGGTGCTGGACGAAAAAGGCATCAGGTCATTCAATAATATTGGCATCACTGTAAACGGCGACACAAGAGTACCGCTGATAAAGGCCCGTGCCATATTGCCTAACGGCAAAGTTAATGACGTGCAGAAGGATATGATCAAAGTAACCAAGGATGCTTATGGCCGGAACAAGATCGTATTCGCATTTGAAGGTGTAGAAAAAAATACGGAGATAGAGGTGCTGGTTAAAGAGATCACTCCTTTCAGTGCTTTCGGCAGCATACCTTTCCAGTATACTATCCCTGTGCAGAATTGCCGTTTTGAATTGTCAACCCCTAAGGACCTGGTATTTGAAGCAAAAGGACATAACGGATTCCCGGGATCAAGGGATACCCTGTTGAATAACAGGAGGCACATCAGCTTGGCGGTATCAGATATACCGGCACTGGATGAAGAGCCAAACAGCTTCTACGACCTGCATAATATGCGAGTGGACTACCGCCTGCAATACAACGCAAAAGACGACGAAAAGAAAAAGCTGAATACCTGGAATGACCTGGGCAGGAGACTGTATGACAGGAACTACAACCTGACCAATAAAGAGAAAGCAACGATCAATAAATACCTGTCGTCGCTAGGTGTAGCGGGTAGTGGCAGTGAACTGGAAAACATAAAGAAAATAGAGAACGGAATTAAAAACGATATAGTACTCTATAGCTATGTGGATGAATCTAAGGCCGATGCCCTGGATTCTATCATCAATAAGAAAGTAGCTACAGAATCCGGCTATATCAGGCTGTTTGTAGCCTGCCTTACACAGGCAGGTGTAAAGCACGAACTGGGTGTGACCAGCGACCGCACTACACACAAAGTAGAAAGCAACTTTGAGAACTGGGCCGTACTGGATGACTACCTGATCTACTTCCCTAACCTGAAACAATTCCTTGCTCCTACCCGTGTTAACTATCGCTACCCGGTAATACCTGTAGAGAATACCAGCAACAAGGGCGTATTCTGCACCATACCACCAAATGGCGTAATAACAGGCGGCCTTGCCGAACTGATAACCATACCTGCACTACCTGCAAAGGAAAACTGCCAGAAGATAGCTGCAGGTGTTACCTTCTCTAAAGAGATGGAACCACAGGTAGATATCAACTATGCGTATACCGGCTACACATCTACCAGCCTCAGGAACGCAATAATCACAGACCCGTCTTACCGTGAGAAAGAAACCGTACTCAGGTTAGTGCCGCTTGCTGATAAAAGAGATAACATAGTAAAGTTTACCACTGCCAACGAGCGCTTTGATAACTACTATAGCAACAAACCACTGGAAATAACTGCTACAGTAAATGCACCGGAACTGGTAGAGCAGGCTGGTCCGAAGTACCTGTTTAAAGTAGGTGCGATACTGGGCGATCAGCAGAACCTGTATGACAAACCAAACCGTACAATGCCTGTAGACCTGGCTTACCCACATTCATTCTCGCGTACTATCACCATCAATATACCACAGGGATACAAGATCACTAACCCTGAAGCGCTGAGAATGCATGCCGACTACGTAGATAAAAATGTGAAACCAATTATCAGCTTCTCATCTAACTATGTGCTGAAGACCGATAAGAAAAATGGCGATAAGCTGATCGTGTATGTGAACGAGAATTATTCACAGATACATTTCTCGCCAAGTGAGTATGAACAATACCGTAAGGTAGTGAACACAGCAGCTGACTTTAATAAAGTAACGCTGCTGATGGAAAAGAAAAGAGGATAAGAATCATTCTAAAAAAAAGATCCCGCACTGAAACAGTGCGGGATCTTTTTTATTAAGTATGCTTATTTATTTATCGCTACACTCCTGTTGAATGATGTGTCGGCTGTTTTATATATGGTACTGCTGAATTTGCGGTTTTCAAACACATCATCCCATGTCATGCTCTTGTCAGGCACTGTGTACCGTGCATGTATATCCCTGCCCTTAGGATAGTATAGCCAAAACAACGGCTTGCTTGCTCCATCCATAACCGGAGCTATGCCTATAATCCGTATAGTATATTCATTAGTGACCTTAATACTCAACCTGTCTTCCTTCAGCAATATCTTACTTACAGCGGTGGCATCTATCCTTCCTCCGCTACCATAGCGTGCTATTAACACGCTAAACTCTTCTTTAGTTAGCTTCTTCGTAAGCTTGCTGTTTTCAGAAGCATCGTATGCATCTATCTCACCGGCCATTACCGCCTTTACATAAGCATTGAGCAGTGCGCCACTATTTGAGAGCATTGCATTTTCTTTGCTCTTCACGTCTATCTCCCGCCACACACGTTGACACCATTTAATATCTTCTTCCATGATCGGCTTCCAAGGGGCAGCTTTTATAGTTGGAGCGAGCGAAGGTTTTTTAGTTTGGGCAAAGGAAATATTATCGCGCAAGCCAAGTAACGCAACTGAAAGTACTAAGATCTTCGGGGTCATCAGCATTAGGTTTAAATTAAAACTATGCCTTTTGATCGATATATGCAAATAACCTATGATCAGTCGACTTAGAAAAACTTCAGCGTTATACCGGTGAATATCTGTTTAAAATTATCAGTGAAGGTCAATTCCGGGGAGATGGTGAACTTTGGCTTTATCATAAAGTCAGTAAATGATCTGAAGGTTGTATTCTTATAATAGCCCCCGTTATTGACCACCAGGTAGCCGATACCAAATACCGCTGCATCGCCAAGCCAGTTAGCGCTATTGTTTTCATAAATACTGCCGATGCTTATATTTATAAAAGCGTTACCATTGAGTATATGCTCACCTGCTGCATTCTTATCAAAGAAAGTAAATGCAGATAAACTTAGCCTGAACACATCCCTGTCCCTATTCGTCTTATCTGTATAGTTGTTGTATTGAATCCCGATCTCAGAATACGAGGCTACATTGCTACGCACCAAACCCGCACCCAGATTAATGTTCATTTCAAACGGACGCCTTGACCACGGGCGTGGCAGGTATTCGTTATTCATCAGTATGTTATTATAAACATTGAGGTTCTTGCCTGAATAATATGGATTGTATTTGAGCGTAACGGGATGCGAATAGATACTCTTATCCGTCTTTTTATTGTGGGACTTTTTTTCAAGGGTATCTATTATGCCTTGCAATGCTCCCTCTGCCACGATCCTTTGGATATCGTAATAATTATCCAGCAGGAAAGTAACCTGAATCGAATATGGGATCATACATGGTGCTACTTTGCTTCTAGATATTCCGGGTTTTGATTTTTCTATGACGAGCCGCACAGTATCCTGCGCAAACTTCAATTTTGAAATTTCGCCGTCCCTGTTCAGGAATATCTTTGATTCCGGCTGATATAGTTTGAACCGTATCTTCTTAAAGGTATATTCTGAATTAAGCACATAATCTATCCGCACATTACCTGTAGGGTTTTTGCTGAGTGAATCTTTATAGAAAGCAATATCCTTAAGGAACTCCTGCAACAGGGAATCAATGTTCCTGAAACTTTCGTAGTCTTTCAGATCGCTGAGATCCAGTATCATCCTGCCTTGTTTAAGAACAACAAATGCCCGGACATTGATAAGCCCTTCTTTCGCATTAAAGGTGAGTTCTTCTTTACTGGTGTTCATGGCCTTGACCACACCATCGTAATAACCATTCTGGGCATACAGGTTGCTACCCAGGCTTATGACAATAAGCGCTGCAAATAAGATCAGTTTTTTCATTTTATTGATTTGGGGTGTTAAAAATGTGCTTTAGAAAAATAGGTTGAGGGTCATCAGTTAATCCAGCTGAGCCTGAACCATAGGTTTGCCTTAGGAAATTATTTTGCCTGAAAACGATCTTAGTGCCACGCCGCACTTCATTGACATACTCCACTTCCCATACCACATCATTAATATGCGTTACCGGCAATCTATTAATATCTACCGGGGTACCATTCAACACTACAGCCGGGGTATTCCCTTTGGTAGTATTTGCAATGTCATTAATGTGCACCACTTTCATTTCTTTTGCAACAGGCGTTGCAGGGGCAGGTATGTTTTCGGTAAGCGCTACCGGCTTCTCAACAATAGCTACTGGTTGCTGTGGCGGTATAACCGGTTCAATAGTTTCGTATGACTTAGTCGTCTTGTTTACTATAACTATTTTATGTTCCTGGCGCGGTGTTGCTGTAACTGCTATTTGCTGTGGCAACTCACGTGATGAGTCGTTGCTTTGTTGTATGAGTTCGGTTAGGGGTGCTGCACTTACCGCATTTGCTTCATCTCTTGTATAATTATACAGACCAGATATGATGATGACCAGCAGTAATGCTGCCGCTACCGCAAGCCTGAAGCCGAGGGCTATTTTCTTTGGCTTCGCCTCTATGCGAGCCTGCAACTTCTCCCATGCTTCCTCTTTACCAAACACTACCCCACCGGACAATGTATCCAGTTTGTTCATTTTCTCTCTCAGTTGATCAACACCTTCCGTACTCATAACAACATATTTTCTTTCACCAGTTTTTGCATCATTGCTTTTGCCTTATTCAGTTGCGACTTAGAGGAGCCTTCCGTTATGCCCAGCATACCTGCTATTTCACGATGGCTGTAACCCTCTATTGCAAACAAGTTGAACACGGTACGGTATCCTGCAGGCAGCGTCATCAGCAGTTTAAATATCTCAGACGCGTTCATATCCTCTACGCTCCATCCATCTGCTGTTATTTCTGCCGCAGCCTCCTCATCAGTAACTATCAGCCGGTCTTTTTTTCTCAGGAACATCAGGCATTCATTCACCATTATTTTTTTCAGCCATGCGCTTATTGCACCCTGGCCACCATATGCAAACCGGTCTATGGTTTTAAAAAAGTTGTAAAAACCATTAAGCATCAGTTCTTCGGCATCAGGCAGGTTCTTTACATACCGCATACACACCATCAGCATCGCATCCGAATAGGCATCGAATAAATACTTCTGGGATATCCGGTCTTGCTTCTTACAACCTTCTGTGGCCTTTTGCTCGGTCATTCCGATAAATATAGGTTAGTACCTGCCGGCTCTGCTTCAATGCTTTGAGCCGCATGTTATAATATATGCAGTATTGCAGGTAAAGGTTGCCTGCGGAAATTATTTATTTTTCCGGCGTGACTTATGTTTTTCCGTTTTGTCTTCTTCCTCTGCCTCATTCCTGCCACTTACCTTAGTGATCCGGGATCTGAATTCACGACACTCAAAAAAATCGTCGAAACTATATTTGGTGCCATCAGCCTCGTAAGCAAACTGGTGAAACAAATGCTCACGGATATCGTTGTAATGTACCCAGAAAACAGGTGTTGGCATTGATTCACCAATTGCATTTACCCTGTTTATTGTGGGTGCTATGTCCCTGATGCGCACCAGCATTTCGCCCCTGTTCCTGTCAAAAATCCAGTCTTCTGCAACCTCGTATCCTGTTACAAAGTCAGGATAGATATCAGAACGAACTGAACCTGTCTCGGTTTGCTTAGCCGATAAGAGTGCTAATACATCTTGCCTGGTCAATGGTGCTCCCCCGCTATCGGGCATCCCCGTGTAGGCTTTGATTTTTCCGGACAGTATAACTTCCAGTAGAATGTTGGCAAACCCTTTGTTACCAGGTATATTGGCATCCGTTCTTAATACTTTGTTTGCTGATTCTACCACGTTTATATGCCGCCAAACCCTTTTATGCCAAAGGATATCATTTGCTCTTATCGTTTCCCATGGCACAAACTGCTTATCTCCTGCAACAGGTAATGACTGTGCTGTAGCGTGTGTGTTTATAAATAAACACGTAATCACAAAAACATAGCTTATAAACTTGTTCATTTCGATAGATTATGATTAAATATATTACACTTTTTCCTGACGTCCAAATGCAATGAGCCTGGGAAGCTAACCTTTATCAGTAATCAAATACATGGCTTCTTCGTACTTTTGCACCATGTCTAAAAAAGCGATCCTTGTAATAATGGATGGCTGGGGCCACGGAAAAGTGCCTGCCTCAGATGCCATAGCCAATGCGAATGTTCCTTTTGTAAAATCTCTCTATTCTAAATACCCGAACACCGAACTGATCACCTGTGGTGAAGCTGTGGGGCTACCCGACGGGCAAATGGGCAATTCGGAAGTGGGGCATCTGAATATTGGAGCAGGCCGTATTGTATACCAGGAACTGCAACGCATAAACGTGGCAGTACGCGAGGGCGAGCTGGAGCGCAGCCCAATACTCAATGCTGCTATGAATGCCGCAAAGGTTGCCGGTAAGACACTTCACCTGATGGGCCTGGTGAGCGATGGTGGTGTTCACTCACACATCAATCACCTGAAGGCATTATGCACACTGGCTCAGAAAAATAATATTCCGCATGTGGCGGTACATGCATTTACCGATGGCCGTGACTGTGACCCTAAAAGCGGCCTTGGATTCATAGCTGATCTTGAAGAGCATTTGCACGCTACGGGATGTGTACTGGCATCTGTTACCGGCAGGTTTTATGCTATGGACAGGGATAAGCGCTGGGAAAGAGTGAAGGTGGCCTATGATGCCTTGGTGCATGGCACAGGTGTTCATACTGCCGATCCGCTGGCTGCTATAGAAGCATCATACAGGGATAACATAACTGATGAATTCATAAAGCCGATCATTGTTACAGACAGCCAGGGATCGCCTCTTGCTACTATTAAGAACGGCGATGTGGTGGTATGCTTCAACTTCCGCACAGACAGGTGCAGGGAGATCAGCATAGCCCTGACACAAGAACACCTGCACGAGCACAATATGAGCCCGCTGGACCTGCACTATGTAACGATGACCGAGTATGACAAGAACTATAAGAATGTAGGTGTCATATTTGATAATAAAGACCTTACTCATACTATGGGCCAGGTGCTGGAAGCTAATGGCAAGATCCAGATACGTATGGCTGAGACCGAAAAATACCCGCACGTTACCTTTTTCTTTTCAGGCGGCAGGGAAGAGCCGTTCAAAGGCGAAAAGCGCATCATGATGCCATCGCCACGAACAGTGCCTACTTATGACCTGAAGCCGGAAATGAGCGCCATAGAACTCACAGATGCTATACTACCTGAAATAAACGGGCAGACGGCCGATTTTATCTGCCTCAACTTTGCCAATGCTGATATGGTGGGTCATACCGGGGTGTGGAGTGCAGTTGTAAAAGCTGTAGAGACCGTGGACAACTGCGTGAGCAGGATAGTGCCTGCCGCCCTTGCAAATGGCTATGCGGTATTCCTTACAGCAGATCATGGCAATTCGGACTATATGGTAAATGAGGACGGCACCCCTAATACGGCACATACCCTGAACCCGGTACCGCTTTTCCTGATATCAAATGACTATCATGGCCCATTATTACCCGGTAAACTTGGCGACCTTGCACCTACCATATTGGCATATATGGGCATAACCATACCTGCGGAAATGACGGGTAACGTATTGCTTAACAAATAGTTGTACTGAAAAAGAAATAACACATTATTTCCTTCGTTGTTGTCATTTTTTTTACCAATCTTCGTAAAATAATATATTTATTTTATGGAGCGCAAGCCCGCATCTTCTGAGCAGATCTCTTTGTCGCAGGCCATACTGGCACCACTGGATGCTGTATTTAAAGCACAGATACATGCCGCGAGGTCTTACATCAATATGCTATGGCAGATGGCTTATCCCCATGTACCTGTTGATGCAGATGGGAAACTTATAGAACCTAACAGTGAAGACCTTAAAAAACCATATTCTTTCCCGCTTAACTTCAATATAGCATCAGGTGACGAGACACGTGCTGTAACGATGGAGATACCCACCATTGCTATGATACCAGTGACACCCCTGGGTATAGAAGAGGCCACCATTAAGTTCTCTATGGCCATTACAGGCGTAGCAGACCATACCCAGTTGCAGGCATCCGAAATAGAAAAGCATAAGAATGATGATGGAGACGGGTTCAACGAATCTAACCGTCCGTGGTACCTGGTGAAAAATCCGCAGTCGCTGCGTGGTGATATTGTTGCCAGCGGATCTAACCGGTCGTCGGTAGAGGTCAATATCAAGCTGACCAAATCGCCAATACCTGCGGCACTCGAAAAATCGCTTACTGTATTAACGCAAAGTATAACTGTATCTGATAACGCAAAACCATAGTATATATGCCAAACGACAACACAGCAAAATCACTGGTAGGGCCTGAGTTGCAGAGCCTGCCTTTGCCCATGATCATCTCTGCCGCTATGAACGGCATTGTATCCGCACAGGCTATCTCTGCGAAAACCACTGCCGACTTCCTGAAAAGCACGAGCGGCCAGGTAGAATTTTCGGCTGAGCTGGCAAACGGCGATGGTGGCGCACCTAAAAAAGTTTCAATTTCTGTACCTGAGCTGGCAGTAGTACCTGTGCCGTCACTGCGTGTAGATTCTGCAACTATCCATTTCAACTTTGAGATCAAGGAATTTGTTTCCGAGACCAAAAGTAATGATGCTAACGGCAGCCTTACTGCAGGCACTACAGGCTTCCTGAAGTCTATAGTTAGTGCTAACATCAGCGGCAGCATCTCTCATAAGAACTCATCAGAGAGTACTATGAACAGGAGCGGTATGCTGGATATCACCATTCACCTGAGCGAGCCACCACTGCCTGAAGGTCTGAGCAAAGTGCTGAGCCTGCTGAGCAATGCTGTGATCGTTAAAGATGCAGTATAGCCTACCAAATATTCGATAAAGGGTTGAAAAAACGATTTCATTTTACACCGCTCAATGCCTTTATGCTGTGTGCCTTTGATGAACTCATCAAAGCAGATATACATGCAAAGGGTTTGCAGCTGGAATACATGGTGCAGATGGCCACCCACCGGTCTCCGTTGCCGGTACTGGAATTTGTGAACCCGCTGGCGCTGAATACATTCACCATAGATTTCTCTTTCAGGATATTTATGCCCGAAAGAACATGGTTGGATAGGTTAAGGCTGAAGCTTGGCTTATCAAAAAGACTGCCGGAAGGTATATACCTGGAACCGGTAGGTAAGAATGAAGCGCAACTGAGTTTCTCGATAAAGATGGATGCTGAATCACGGAACAAACCTGTTATAGAACCATTGCTCAACGAAACCATAAATTATTATGTCGTTACTGAAGCTGGATAATGGCTGGATGCAATATGGCAAGGGTATCAAATGGCGCTGCAAAGCTCCGGGATACTTTTGTGAAGTGCAGAATGAAGGCAATGTACCGGTTTACAGCGATGCGGCAATTATGACAAGGATACGCGAGGTACGCAATTTCTACTCGACCCGCATCAAAGAGCTTGGGCTCATTAACTCATTTGGTTATGGCATAGACATCCTTGTTGCCAATACATTTGCAGAGTCCGGCGGCAAGGTACCCTCGCCGCTAAATACGCCTGACCTGCAGCGCATATATGACCAGGCTACAGGCGACCCCGGGTCCAGGCTGGATCAGGTAGCCCGCTATGTGAAAGGCAGTAAGAACACCGCCAACCTGATCCGCTTAGAACCAGGCTATTCAAACCCGGTAACCACTCCCAATAAAATATCAATGGGAGCTCATCACCATCTTATCAGCACCGCACTATGGCTGCAGGGAAAATCAGGTAATATACCTGCAGAGCAGGTAAGGGATGTAGTACAACGATTGCCAAGTGACTCCAAATATGCGGCAACACTAGCTGTTGCTTACTTCAATAAATCATTCAGTAAACACCAGAACCAGCCCCCCATGATGGCCGCCTGCTACAATGCCGGCAGCCCGAGAGAATCCGGTGAAAACATCTGGAACCTGAGATCGACCAATGACCATATAGACAGATGGGTCAAATACTTCAACATGAGCAGGCGAGCAGCCAGTGGTGCTGTGCCTCCGGTGAAAACAACAGCAGTAATGACTCGCCCGGCTACAGTTGCACAACCAACCGCTGTTAAGGAAACCGTATTACCTGCGCCATCTGTAAATAACGTCAATACTACTTCACGCATATCAGTAGAAGGGGTACTATCTGCACTGCGCAAAAAGAACTATGCTATCCGCGAAGCGGATGATAAAGAATACAATCTAAACCTGGTAGGCATCAGACACAATAGTGCGAGGGTCAATTTCTTTGATGATATCCTGTTCGTATTCTGGAAATATAAAGGGCAATGGTTCAGCAAGTCGTATAACATCACCACTTATCCCGGCCTTGCCTACCTTGGCGAAAAACCCGGCAACCGCTTAGGGACAGCCATTCTTAAGGAAGGCCAATACCCCGGTTCGCACGGTGTGGGCTTTCACAATATGAGCAAACCTACCAAGTACGAAGCATTGGTGCAGCGTGGTAAGCTAACGGTCTATCGTGATAATAACCATGATGGTAAATTCAATCTTCGGCCCGAGAGCCTGGATACTGGTTCAGGCTTTGGCGTGAATATACACCGTGGCAAATCTGCCGGCATTACATTGAATGTAGGCCCTTACTCAGCAGGCTGCCAGGTATTCGGCAGGTTCGAGCAATGGACAGAATTCCATAACCTCTTTAAGAAAGCAGAAACAAACTGGGGTGGTAGTTTTACCTATACATTGATCAACCGGGCTGATATAGGCTGATAAAAAAACGGAGCGCCGAAGCACTCCGTAATATCTTTATTCCGCAATCATTACAATTTGATCAGATCGTCGGTAACTGCATCGTAGAAATTGTATTCGGTGAGTGGCGAGTTATTATCTGCTACTACCTTTACTTTCACATTATGCGCCTTATCCCACTTCTTCACTATAGATGGCTTGAAGAATGTACCCTTGGTCAGGTAGCCTTCTACTATCGGGTTCACATGCAGTTTTAGCTTGCGTAATCCCTGGCTTACCACATACTTCAGGTCCTTCTCAATATCATCAGCAAGTAATACCGATGGGCCTATCTTACCGGTACCTTTACAGGTAGGGCAAACTTCGGCAGTAGATATGTTCAACTCAGGGCGGAGGCGCTGCCTGGTTATCTGCATCAACCCGAATTTGGATATCGGTAATACAGTATGCTTGGCTCGGTCATTCACCATCATATCTTCCATAGACTCATAAAGCTGTTTCCTGTTCTCAGGTAGCTTCATGTCTATAAAGTCAATGATTATGATACCACCCAGGTCTCTCAGGCGCATCTGCCTGATGATCTCCTGTGCTGCTTCCAGGTTGGTAGCCAGTGCGTTTTGTTCCTGTCCTGCTTCCGCGCTGCGTGTACCGCTGTTCACGTCTATCACATGCAGGGCCTCTGTATGCTCTATGATCACGTATGCACCACTGTTCAGGTTCACCGTTTTTCCAAACGCGGCTTTCACCTGCTTGGATACACCGTAAGTATCAAATATGGATTGTGTACTGCTGTGGAGGGTCACTATTTCTTCCTGGCCGGGAGCTATGCGCGAAACGTATTCTTTCGTCACTTCCTGCAGTCGTTTATCATTGACCACTACTTTCTGAAAGCTTGTGCTCAAAAGATCACGCAGAATAGATGTGGTCTTGTCCTGCTCGCTCAGTACCATCTGAGGTGCTTTCGCACCTTTCAGATTCTGTTGCACAGACTGCCACATTTTTTCCAGTTCCAGTATATCTGCATGCAGTTCAGCAGTATTCTTGCCTTCTGCTGCAGTACGCACTATCACACCCAGGTTCTTCGGCTTTATGCTTTCCACTATCCGCTGCAGGCGCTTGCGCTCCTCAGCAGAATGTATCTTGCGCGAAATAGCCACCACATCGTTGAACGGGGTAACTACCACAAAGCGGCCGGGCAAAGATATCTGGGCCTTTTGAAGATATAGGTTCTTTAAGTATCTGCACCAGTATCTCCGGTTTCCCGTTGAATACCTCAGCTATCTTACCGGTCTTTTGTATCTCCGTCTCGTTCTTGAATTTGCCGAAGTCACTGCCCCAGGGAGCATTGCCTTCTACAGATTGTTTGCTGAATTTGATCAGCGAGCGTAAATAAGGACTAAGGTCTGTATAATGCAGGAAAGCATCTTTCTCATATCCCACATCCACAAACGCAGCATTAAGCCCGGGCATGAGCTTTTTCACTCTGCCGAGGTACAGATCACCTACGGCAAACTGGTCCTGACCGCGCCCATAGTGAAGTTCGACCAGCTTTTTATCTTCTAATAAAGCTATCTCTACACCTTCACCTGATGCATTAATAATAAGTTCTTTGTTCATTCCATGTACCAATTCTGCTTGGCTGCAATCACCCCCTATAGTATCAGCGAGGCATTCAGGCTGTAATAATAAACCTGCACATCACTCAGCTATGCCGGGGCATAGAAGTGATGTGCGAGATTTGCGGCAGCGTTTGTAAGGAAGCAGTGGTTAAATAGCCTACTTATTCTTCTTATGACGGTTCTTTCTCAGGCGCTTTTTGCGTTTGTGAGTGGCTATCTTATGTCGTTTTCTTTTTTTACCACAAGGCATAACTTCAGTTTTTTATTTAGTTACTTTAATGTACTTATTTTCGCATCGATGTCCCTGCTGAATTCCGGGTTATTCACTACCCTTTTACACTTTTCAAGCATTTCAATCGCTTTTACTTTATCTCCTTTGCCTTCGTAGGCCTGTGCCAGGAAGTATAATGCTTCCTTATTTTCAGGCTCCACTTTCAGCACTGTTTCAAAACGGGCAATTGCTTTATCCAACTGGCCCGACTGAATAGACATTCTTCCTAACAGCATGTTAGCCGGAACATCATCAGGTTTTTCACGGGTAATGGCTAATAGTATCTGTACGCCCCTCATTGGTTCGCCGGTACCTTGTATATACCCGGTAGCCAACGCCAGTTTAGCTTCTTCGTTGTCCGGATCCAGCTTTAACGACTGCTCCAGGCAACTAACCGCTTCCCCCGCTTCCCACGCCTGCATTGATGGAGAATGCTCTTCTTCCATCAACCGCAAAAAGATTTGGCCTGCAAAGGTGAGCTTTTTTTCCGAATTTTCCAACTTGGCAGCTTTTGCCAGGTAATATGCTGCCGGATGCGGCATATGGTTGCGTTTCCATACACCGGAAAGACGTGTAAAAACAGCAGCCATCTGCGATGAATCGCGGATGGCTGTAAGTTCGTTTTCGATAGTTTTTACCGAATCTGCCGCTGTTTTCGGGAGCTGCATTCTTGATCCGGCAACTATAGAGTCAAAAGAGGCTGCCTTCATGGTGTTAGGGCCCAGGGTTACTGTACCTGCCGATGATGGCCTTTGCATCTCTGCTACAGGCTTCTTAAGCGGCGGAACGGTATTGCCTCCCCAGTATAAAAGAGCGATTAATGCTATTGCTGTTACTATTGCTATATAATGTGCTGACCGCAAGGAATTAAAATTTTCGATGCAAAGGTAGCAAAATAGGGTCGGTTATCATGGGTATTAGTCTTTTTCCACCATATCGGCATCTTTGTGCTCGGCAAGCTCATGCTTAGAGTCTTTCACCGCCTGAACAAACTCCTTTGCCGGTTTGAAAGCCGGGATAAAATGCTCAGGAATCTCCACTGCTACGTTCTTCTTTATGTTACGGCCGATCTTAGCAGCACGTTTTTTCAGTATGAAACTGCCAAAACCACGTACATAAACAGGTTCACCCTCTACCAATGAAGTCTTCACTTCTTTAAAAAAGGTTTCCAATGCCACAAGGATGTCAACTTTAGGTATTCCCGTCTTTTCGGCTATGCTGCCTACTATGTCTGCTTTTCTCATAAAGGAAGATTATAAATAGATAAATAGGATAAAAAAATTATACTTATAACGAAGATACACAATACTCCATGTTTTTTAACCAACAATCAGACCATAATTATTGCAATCTGTAAAACGTCATGCAATATAATGGATCATATGTCTGACCAAATTCTGAAAAATACTCATAATTGATTGATTATCAATAATTATAGTCGAATTTTTAATGCTATTTATCCATAATACTAATCTGAATATATTTTTATATCTCAATCTTAATCAGTTAGCTCATGCTGAAATTTTACCATTTTGTGAGGAAATTGTTCCCCAATTTATAATCAACGGCATACAAGGTGTAGAATATTATATACATAATAGGCACTAAATATTTTCTTGGTATTTCATTTTGCTCCATTAGCAGTGGTATTTCATCGCTATTTTTGCATCAAATTTCCCTGGTATTGGAACAATATAAGAGGAGGGCTGTAGCCTGGTGGCTAATCGCAGGCATACTGATGATCGTAGTTGAATTCATAATGGGTGGTGTTACACGCCTTACCGGGTCCGGTCTATCGATTACTGAATGGAAGCCGATCATGGGTTTTCTGCCACCGCTCAACGAGGCCGAGTGGAACAAAGCATTTGATGCGTACAAGAACATAGCCCAGTACAAATACCTGAACAGCCACTTTACCCTGCCCGATTTTAAGTTCATATTCTTCTGGGAATGGGGGCACAGATTATGGGCAAGATTACTCGGAGTAGTTTTCGGTATCGGCTTTACATACTTTCTTGTCAAAAAATATTTCGATAAGCAGATGATACGGCCTTTTATCATCCTGTTCATCCTTGGTGGCCTGCAAGGGTTCATAGGATGGAAGATGGTACAGAGCGGGCTCAATGATACCGAACTATATGTAAAGCATACCTGGCTGGCAACACACTTTATTTCTGCAATGACCCTTATGTGCTATGTACTGTGGTTCGCACTAAAACTGCTGGTACCTGCAGAGCAGAGAATAACAGATAAAAAACTAAGCGGTTCCACACTCACGGTTATCATTCTATTGTTTGTGCAGCTGATCTTCGGCGCCTTTATGGCCGGGCTGCATGCCGCAAAAAATGCACCAACATGGCCCACCATAAATGGCATGTGGCTGCCTGATACATTAATGAATGACAGCTTCATCAGCAACCCTATCAATGTACACTTTATACACAGGGGGCTGGCTTATATCCTGCTTATTGCTGTCATACTGTGGTTTATATCTGCGGGCCGTACTGCATCAAGACACGGCTCTGCTTTACTTGCAAGGGCTAAGTGGTGGCCAGTAGTATTGGTGCTGCTACAAGTGACACTTGGTGTAGTTACAGTGCTGTGCGCACCACTTATCGTCTTCGGAAAATTCGGTGCATTCGAGATCATTGCAGAGCTGCATCAACTTGTAGCCATGTTCCTGCTTATGTCGCTGGTGGCTAATTTGTATATTGTAAAGAGTAAGTAGTACTACTTTATGTATTTACCTATGACAGGAAAGCGCTGCAACTCTTGTTTTTCTCTCTTGTAGATGTAGGCTATGTACACTGCATAAAGTACTGTACCTACCAGTATGTGCAGCAGTTCTCCGTCCACTGATTTGTATAGCCCGAAATTAACAAAGAACAGCGCCAGCATCAGGCCAAAATATTTCAAATAGCCGGGTACGTCATATGGTATCGGGTAATACTTTTGTCCCCAATAATACGACAGCAACATCATTACGGCATAGCATAATAAAGTACCCCATGCGCATGCGTAGTAGCCCCATACCGGTATCAGCAACCAGTTAAAAACAACGGTTACAAGCGCACCACATATCATTATGTAAGTGCCGAATTGTGTCTTGTCAGTCAGCTTATACCATACCGTAAGATTGTAGTACACACCCAGAAAAATATATGAGATCAGGAGTACAGGTACTATATCCAGCGCCTGTTGATATTCATTACCGATGAACCGTTTCCAGATATCCATATACAAAGTCACGTTCAGGAACATCAAAGTAAGCAGTATCACAAACCATTTCATCACCCGGGCATAAGTTTCACGTGCATTCTTCTCTGCTGCAATAGAAAAAAAGAATGGCTCTGCCGCCAGCTTAAATGCCTGTATCACCAGGTTGATAAGTACTGCTAAGCGCAATGCAGCTGTATAAAATCCTAACAGCCGCAACGATTCCTCGTCGGATGCCGGTGATAGTTTCTGAAACATCACACGGTTCAGCGAATCGTTGATCTGTCCTGCAAACCCGGCTATCAGTATCGGGAAACCATAACGGAATACTTTTTTAAACAGCTCCGTGTCAAAGGAGGGTCTGTAGTTCTTGAACTCCTGTACCAGTAGCAGTAATGTAACTGCTGCCTGCAGGATATTAGCAAAGAGTATGAATCCTATTCCTGAATGCCTGTGATACCATTGCGCAAATGCACCACCCGGATTGTTGGCAGCTACATTACCACCAAAGCTGAACAGGAATACAATGGTAACAACAAAGACTATAATGCCGGCTACTTTTGTGAACGCGTATTTCCTCGGGCGGTTCTCCTTACGCAGGCGTGCATAAGGCAGTGCAGACAACGCATCCAGGCCAATGATCATAGCGCACCAGCCCACATATTCCACATGGTCATCCAGCTCTGCAAATGAAGCAAGCGGCGTGCGGAAAATGTATAACAGCACAGAGAAGAACAATGTACTGACCAACATGGATGTGATCTGTGTCCTGTATAACTTTTCCTTGTCTTCGGTAGCGCTAAACCTGAAAAATGCGGTCTCCATCCCGTAGGTATAGAGCACATTCAGTATCGGGAAGAGCGAGTAAATATAACCATACTTACCGTACACTACCTGGCCATTATAGCCCGTAAGTATGTAAGTAAAGTATGGGGTCAGTAAATACGTGAGCAGGCGGGCAGCTATATTGCTTACCCCATACCACATTGTTTGCCCTGCCAGTTTCTTTAATGACGCCAAGAAGTAAATAATTGAAAAATAAAAAAGGGTGAAAGTAAAACTATTTTAGCCGATTCACTTTTCACCCTTCTCACAATATCATACAACTACTCTATTGTCCAGGTCTCTTTCCCTTCCAGTAGTTTATCTAAGTTTCCTCTGCCTTTCATGGCTATTATCTCTTCTATCTGTAGTTGCATCTCATCTTCATAAGTAGCACGCTGCGTAGCATAGAACACTCCGAACGGACGAGGGAAATGCCCTGCCAGTGTCGGGTCGTCAAAGAAGCGGGTAAGTATCTGTGCTTTGTAAAAATCTGTTTCATCATGTATCCACAGGTCACTCTCACTATACGTATCGCCGAGTTCTACCAGTTCCGGCTTGTAGCCATTCAGGCGTATACCCTTATTCTTTTCCGTACCGAAAACCAGTGGTTTACCTTGTTCCAGCATCAGTGTTTCTGCAGCTCTTGATCCTTTCTCTGTGAATATCTCGAATGCGCCATCGTTAAAGATGTTGCAGTTTTGGTAAATCTCCAGGAACGATGTACCGTGGTGCCCGTTAGAGCGCAGCAACATCTGTTGCAGGTGCTTGGGGTCACGGTCCATACTGCGTGCTATAAAAGTAGCATCAGCACCCAGAGCCAGTGCCAGCGGATTGAACGGATGGTCCAGGCTACCCGCAGGAGTTGACTTGGTTACTTTATTTACTTCAGATGTTGGCGAATATTGCCCCTTGGTAAGGCCGTATATCTGGTTGTTGAATAACAGAATGTTCACATTGAAATTACGGCGCAGCAAATGTATGGTATGGTTACCACCTATACTTAGTCCGTCACCGTCACCGGTCACTATCCATACGCTCAGCTCAGGCCTTGTAGCCTTCAATCCCGAAGCTATGGCAGTAGCACGCCCGTGTATAGAGT
This sequence comes from uncultured Flavipsychrobacter sp., assembly GCA_964478855.1. Classification (GTDB taxonomy): domain Bacteria; phylum Bacteroidota; class Bacteroidia; order Chitinophagales; family Chitinophagaceae; genus Nemorincola. The sequence continues at coordinate 31,241 of CAYZKL010000016.1, read as the reverse complement.
GCATACCGTACGTATTCATATAGTAAGGGAAGCGGGAACTGCACCCTATACCCGATATAATAACGATATCTTCTCTCGGAATACCTGTTTGTGGCAGTATGGTTTGCACCTGCTTTAGTATCGAATAGTCGCCACAACCCGGGCACCAGCGCACTTCCTGGTTGGTCGCAAAATCTTTTGCAGTTAGTGGCGCATTTGTTTTTGCCGCTTGCGGCATTGCAACATCACTCATAGAAGACACAAAATTACGATATTCATGCAGGCAATAAAGCTAAATGGCCATATTTTATTAAAATTTTAGAATATTGTTTATATTTAAAGGTTCAAATCATCGAAGTAAATATGAAACGATTTATAGTATTGACCACATGCTTGTTTGCATTTGGCTCTTCCTTCGCTCAAAAGAAAGGCGGCGTATCTAATGAACAAAAGCTCATTGCATCCGGCCGTAGCATTGCCGCAGGCTTCATTACCGATGATCGGAACAAGCCTATAACCGGCGTACAGGCTTTCATATACCAGGTCGATTCTTCTATCATCGCATCAGGCTACACTGGCGAAGACGGTTTTTTTGAAACAAATGGCGTATTGCCCGGCAAGTACAATGTGAAACTTGTGTACCCTTCCAGCAAATCAACCATGATCAGTGATGTAACTATGAAAAGAGGAACTACAGTGCTTAATATAAAGGGTTCGGCACCAGCGGCTGATACAACTGTCAGTTATGCTGAAATAGCGCCAAAGCCGGTACCTAAGAAGAGCAAATAATGAACAACAACCTTTTGACAAAAGAATAGCCCCGCAAATTGCGGGGCTATTCTTTTATATGCTTTGGTATCTTATTGGCGGAAGTTGCTGCCTATCTCTGCAAACCTCGGACACATGATCGGGTCACGTGGGTTCTTCTTATGCTCATACTTACCCTTTATGTACAGGGTGATCTCAGTTGCACTTGCACCTGATCCTACTCCGTTAGATAATGATGAATTGTTCACATCATAAGAGAAGCCGAATGACAGATTCTGGTAGTCGATCTTAACAGTAGGTATGAATGCATCCTGGTAACGATAGAACGCACCAAAGTTGAATGCGAATATACTTGGCAGGCCCGGAGGCATGCTGCGCCATGTGAACAGGCCACCTATCAGGAACTCCCTGTATGGCTGCTGCAGGCTGTAGTTTGCATGTGTCTGAAAACTGAACTGCTCAGAGAACGGAATATTAAGGCCGGCACTGAACTGCCATTTCATAGGCAGCTTTATCAATACATCACTTCCTGCAAATATCTGCGTCGGGCTATTCACGTGATATACGCTTGCTCCTAAGTAGTAGTTGAACCTGCTGTATATATCCAGAGAGCTGTTAAGGCTTACACCTGCGCCTACATCGTAGTTGTTCAGGCTTTTGTATGTGTTCTTCTCATTGGTAGGATTATTCGGATCGTAGATGCCATTGATATACTGAGAACTAAATGTCATCAGGCTCTGGTCGACAGAACGTGATAAATAGCCACCAGTAAGGCCTACAGATAAGTAAGAGTTATGCTCATCTTCCAGTGCCTTGTTATAAGCAATTGCAGGATAGATATTCGTGCTCCTGAAGTTGATAGAACCTGCTTTATCGAAAGTAGTTACAAGACCAAAGCTGATATAATCACCAATATCCCTGTTCACGAGTATCCTGGTCTCGCCGGAGAGCATAAAGGTATTATAAGGTGTAGACACCGTACCCCACTGGCTGCGGTAATCAAGGCCTATCTTATATTCTTCGCTGAATATTCCGGTCAGCGCGGGATTACGCAGGATTGCATTCTCATAGAACTGTGAGAAGTGAAGATCCTGTGCTTTACTGCCGGTGCTAAGCCCCAGCAGCATTGTTATGGTAATTATGGTTAAATAACGTTTCATCTTTACTCGATTTTAAAATTTGGTAACTATTATCTCACAATCGATACATCGCCTTTATAACTGAATTTCTCGCCCAGTTCACATACCGCATCTATAACGTACATGAACACATCCGGCTCTACAACATAACCCTTGTAGTTACCATCCCAGCCTAATGACGGATCATTTGGCTGTATGTTGTGTGCTTCAAACACTACTTGTCCCCAACGGTTATATACACTGAATCTTGTGATGACACTTACGCCCTTACCACTGATAAAGAATCGGTCATTGGCGCCATCTCCATTAGGTGTAAATGTGTTAGGTACAAATACCTGGCTGTTATCGCAGGCAGTAATATAGCGCACACTGTCAGACGATGTACATCCGTATATCGATGTAACGATGACACCATAAGTAGTATTCACTATCGGAGTAGCTATAGGGCGCGGGCATGTATCACAGTTAAGCGATATTGCCGGAGACCACAGGTAGCTTCTTACTTTCACATTCGTCACATTTGCATCCAGTTGTATCACACTTCCCGAAATGACATTACCCGATGCCGGCGTAATGTTGATTATAGGGTATGGCTCTACAAATACCGTTACAGGCAGCACCTTGGTAAAGCATGCATTCTCTGTAATGATCACAGAATAAGTTGTGGTCACGGCAGGGCTTGCTATCGGGTTAGGTATGTTAGGATCACTTAATCCGGTACTTGGCACCCACAGGTAGCTCGGTATGTTCAGGTTACCAACAAGACTGTGGCTATATGCATTCAGTTGCACGCTTGTTCCATCACATATACTGGTGTCATTGCTTACCAGGTTATAGTTGGTATCCAGTACTGATATTTTTACCTTGATAGAATCTGCACAACCATGTAGTGTATAACCAGTCAGGTTGTACACCATATTAAAGGTATCTGTGCATATCGGGTTTGCGCATGAGTCACATGACAAGCCGAAATCAGGGAACCATAAATATGACCACGCACCAAATGCAAACAATTGCAGAGGCGTACCACGGCACAGGATCGTAGGATCTGGCTGAACAGAAAGTAATGGTAATGGCTCAACATTAACCGTGAATGATACAGAATCCTTACAACCGTAATTGCTTATCGCAATAGCAAAATACGTAGTGGTCATACTAGGACACGCTGATACAGTATCACAGATCGTGCAAGACAAGCCTGTTACCGGTTTCCATTCAAACATTGTACCTGAACGGCCAGATGCGTACAATGTATCGCACTCGCCCGGACAGATGAATGAATCACCTACAATTTTCATGTTGTTAAGCTCAGAATCAACTAACACAGTTACATAGGTAGTATCCTTACAACCAAACGGCGCATCGGTACCTATCACACGGTATGTAGTAGTAACTGAAGGTGTTGCAATGGTGGTATCGCAAAGCGTACATGATAGTGTAGCTCCCGGAGACCATGCATAGGTTCCGCTAGGACCCGCACCCATACCAAATATTTTTGCTGGTGCATTTTTACAGATCATTGCAGGAGTATTGGTAGTAACCACAGGCGGTGCATGTACCGTAACCGTAGTAGTAGCAGCACAACCCGTTATCGGGAAGGTGTAAGATATACCCGCCTGGCCCGGAGCTATACCGGTATATACACCTGTGGTACTTATTATTTTTGCAATGGTCGTATCATCGCTGCTCCATACACCTGATGGAGATGCAGAGAATAATGTATTGGTAAAACCAAGACATACATCACGCACACCGGTGATCGGTGCAGGTACAGGATTTACAAGTACTGAACCTGTAGTAAAGCAACCGCTTGGTACAAGAGTATAAGTAATTGAGGTAGTTCCCGCTGAGATGCCGAGAAGGTCTCCAACAAACATGTTAGGGAAGTCGGCAATAAGAGGGCTGGCACTTGACCACGTTCCACCGGCTACAGTATCACTAAATGTTGTTATAGACCCAACGCACACGACAAAGTTGCCGGTGATAGGACCTGGTAATGAGTCAACATATATAACATGTATCTGCGAACATAATGTAGGTAGTGTATAAGTAATAGTCACAGGTCCGCGGTAGATACCATGTACCACACCGGTTGTAGAACCTATAGTTGCTATTGTTACATCACTGCTGGTCCATATACCACCGGGTGTAGCATCAGACAAAGTAATAGAGTCACCTACACACACACGACTTGGTCCTAAGATTGGAGTTGATGGATGTACTGTATCAGGATAAATTACAAAACAGCCTGAATAAGAAGAATAGGTGATGGTACTAACACCCGGACTAACACCCGTAAGAACACCGGAAGTATCTATTGCTGATACACCCGGATTATTGCTTGTCCAGAATCCACCCGGATCAGGATTTACCAAAGTAATACTATCTCCCTGGCAAACGCTTGTAGGACCAGATATTGGTGACGGTGTTGGGTTAATTCCCAAATCGTGAATTACAACACAGCCTGTAGGCAATGTGTATGTTATAGTTACATTACCAGAGTTTAAGGTGTGCAATAAGCCTGTTGTGGATCCGATTGTTGCAACAGTCACATCGCTGCTGGTCCATATACCACCGGGATTAGGATTGGTGAATACGGCAGAATCTCGCTCGCAAAGTGAATCCGGGCCTACGATTGGATCGACCGGATTAACCGTTACTGAATATAATGCTGTACAGGTACCCAACGTATACGTGATCAAACCGCTACCGCTATTCACGCCAGTAACAACACCCAGGCTGCTGACCGTCATGAACGGACTCGTAGTACTCCAGGTACCACCGGGTGTAGCATCAGATAGCGTTATCGAATCAAAACGGCAAACAGTATTAGGGCCTGTAATAGGCGACATTGCATTAACTATAATTGACTTAATAACATAACAGGTACCTCCTATGGTATAGGTAATGGTAGCTGTACCTGAGGCGACGCCGGTCACCCAGCCGGTCAGAGAATCTACACTCGCAAATGTCGGATCAGAACTGTACCATTTACCTCCGGCCACAGAATTTGTATATAATACTGAATCACCCTGGCATACCGAATCGGCTCCAACAATTGGGCCAGGCACAGGATATACGGTTACAGAATAGGTAACGAAACAACCGGTAGGTAATGTATAAGTAATACGAGCACCACCCGGAGTAATACCGGTTACAATACCGCTGGCAGAGCCAATAGTTGCTATTGCAGGAGCGCTGCTGGTCCATCTGCCACCTGTAGATGTTGTAACCAGTTGTATGGTATCTCCCACACATACCGTTGTTCTGCCGGTTATCGGTGCAGGCAACGGATTGATCATTATAGTTTTAGTAGCGATACAACCTGTAACGACGTGAGTGTAAGTTATAACTGCAGGGCCTCCCGGAGGAAATCCTGTAACATTACCAGACCCGTCAATAAATGCGTATGATGGATTGATGCTCCACGCACCACCACCGGGTGCTGTATATGGAGTAGGCACAGGGCCTACACACAAAGAGTCAGGTCCGACTATCGGGCCTGGTGTTGGATCAACCGTAACTGTATAAAATGTAACACAACCGGTTGTGGTCAGTCTGTATGTGATCAGTGCAGTGCCGCCACTTACACCTGTAACAACCCCTGTTAATGAACCTATCGTTGCAACTGTGGTTGGCACACTGGTCCATATCCCGCCCGGATCTGCATCGGCAAGTGTAATAGAATCACCGACACAAACCCTTGTAGGGCCTGTAATAGGCGCAGGCAATGCGTTTACATTTACTGTCATAGTAGTAAAACAACCGGTAGGCAATGTGTACGTGATCGTATCCATACCCAACGCATATGCAGTTATTACCCCAGTTGTGCCGCCTATTAAAGTACCATGCCCTGTAGAAATCCAGGTACCTCCGGGTGTTGGATTAGTGAATGTTGTTGTCTCTCCTATGCAAAGCTGGCCTGAGCCTACAATTGGCGCAGGTAATGGATTTACAGTAACTGTTGCTGTTGTGAAACAGCCAATTGGTGCTATCCTGTAAGTGATCACAGTTGTACCCGCGCCTATGCCTGTAACAAGTCCCGTACTGCTACCTATCGTAGCTACACCAGGCACCGTACTTGTCCATGTTCCCCCCGGAGGCGTAGAACTCAGTAAAGTAGTACTGCCCGCGCAGATCACAAAACCCGGAGACGCTGTAATAGGCGTTGGTAAAGGATGTACAGTTAATGTCGCAGTTACAGAACAACCCGATGGCAATGTGTAAGTTATGCCTGCAGTACCGGGTGCAAAAGAAGTAACGAGCCTGCCTGGTGTAATGGTTACCAGCGTACTGCTCCATACACCACCGGGAGTACCGCTTGCTACAGTTATCTGGTCGCCCCATGCACACATGTCGCGTATACCGGTTATCGGTGCCGGAGACGGGCTTACTGAAATGGGTAATGTCGTAGTGCAACCACCTACTGTGTAAGTGATTGTAGCTGCGCCACCAGGGGCCGCACCTGTAACTATACCTGTAGCAGAACCGATAGGTGCTATCGTTGAGTTGCTGGAGCTCCATACACCGCCCGGTGTAGCACTGGAAAATGTTGTAGGTACGCCATAACAAGCTACAGGGCCACCTGTGATAGCAGCAGGTATTACAGCAAGATCACCGAAGTTATCACCTGCAGGGCCTGTAACTACTGTAGAAATACCGAATGCGGTAGATGCATAAATATAACCCGGCGTAGAAGTTGTAAACACAGGCTGCACAAGGATTCCCGAGATAGTGACCTGGTCAAGTGTTCCGGTACCATTGCTGGTAATAACGATAGTAAGTGTAGTAGGCGTAGCACTGATTGTTGTCAATGTGATATCAGCACCGACAGATGCAACAGATGGTGCAGGAAACACGCAGAACTCCCACTGTGCGGGAGCCGTAAGTATCAGGGTATCAACACCAACAGCAAAATCTGCGTTGGTAGTTTCATTCACTACAATGTTACCTAAAGCGGTACATGCAGGGGCGCTGCCGTTTTGTGCTGTGGAACTACAGATTGACGTGCCACCGCTTGCGGGTACAATGGTGATCGCAGATGCGTTATTGCTAAAACAACTGAATACAAAAGCTAATAGAAATATTTTTATAGCTCCCATACTCCCGGTTCGGGTAGCAACAAGAGCACTAAAGTTTCGTAAGGAAAGTTTTTTCATAAGCCAAGCCTTAATTATATTGTTCAATTTCACTCTAAATGGATGGTAAACATACTAAAAAAAGGATAAACTACCGAAAAATTCGTTAATTTTTTCTGCGCAAACCCGCAGATTATTTTGCATATATTATTTTATATCTTGTTTTAAATTAATAACAGGTGTATAAAGTGTGGGAAAATAATTAAAATATAGATGATTTAACTTATTTATTTGCCTTAATAAGTTAAATATGAATTTATAGAAAATATAAATTTTTGGCAAGGCAAAGCCGGGTATCCCCTGATTTGGGTAATACCCGGCTTGCCGGTTTATCATTTTATTATCTGCTATTCTTTTTCTCCCGGTTCCTGGCTCGATTCGTAATTCACGCCGTTTTCTGCAATAATGGTCAGTTTTTCATCGGCCTGTTTTTCTTCTGCCAGAGTCTGATCAAGCAGACCGGCTATATCATCTCTGCCAAGTGTTTTTGCAAGTTGTGCCAGTCCACCATATGTGGCGATCTCGTAATGTTCCACTTTCTGTGCAGCAAATATGATTCCCACATCCCGGGTAGCTGTACCCTTTTCCGTTTCTTCGATCACACCATTTCCTTCTTCGGTGATCCCTGCCATCGCTTCACACTTCTTCCCCTGTGGTTTTTTACCCAGCAACCCAAAGATCTCTTCAAGCCTGCTTACGTGCACCTGCGTTTCAGCAAGGTGGCCATCTATAGCCTCTTTCAATTCGGCCGATGTTGCAGCTTTTTTCATTTTAGGCAATGTTTTTACCAGGTGCTTTTCTGCCCAATATATGTCTTTCAACTCATCATGAAAAAATTCCTCCAACCTTGAATCGCTCACTTTCCTTGCAGGTTTCACCGATTTGGTTGCTGCTTTCTTTGTTGCAGTTATTTTCCCTTTTTTTGTAGCTGTTGCCATAATTATTTTTTTTCGATCAAGATTAAAATACCATGCCAGTTCATGCACTAACTATATTTTCCCCGAGTAATCTGAATGCAGCATAGAGCCACATTTCTTCATTTACATGCATTTCAGGCCGCCAAATCTCATTTATCTGTACTATATTCATGCCCTGTTTAATTCTTTAATGTAACATGCTTTACCGGTTTACCTTCATACTGCTCTTATTATGTAATAGCATTTGCTCAAATGCCAAAGCATATTCCGAACATATACTGTTCAGGGATTATGCAGAGCAGTATAGATACCGGGATTCCCTGATAGGAAAACTTAATGCACTCGAAGACTCAGCCAAAATACTTGCCGAACTCCACAGCCAGCAGCAATGGGCAGGCGACAAAGACGATCAGCCATTGAAATACGGACTGATGGTGACGGAATATAGGTACAAGGCAAACCGTAATATGATCAGCATTGAGGAGCTGGAAAAGAATATTGCTGACCTTGTAGAAGAGCTGGAGAACGACCACCTGCCAATGCTGGAAGCAGAAGCACTTAATGTGGTAAACCAGGTAAGTTGGGATCAGAAGAAGTACGCCTTGTCCTTTGAATATTGCATGAAGTCATACAATCTTTATTCCTCATGGTCGTTACAGGAATTCCCTCCAAAAACCGAGTATACGTCCGCTTTCGGTGGCAAATACTTTCATTTCAAAGACTATGCAACGGCTACAAAATATATGATCGAAGCTTTGCGCGCAGCTGAATTTAAAAGCATAACTAATCTGAATACTACTGCCCTGTGTTATGTTAACCGGGCGATGTACGACTCCGCTGCATACTATTTTAACCGGGCGCTTGCACTTGCGGAAAAAGAGCACGACGAAGGTTGGGTAGGTTTGTTGTCCGGTAATATCGGTTATATGTATTACTCCGCACAAAATTATGATAAGGCGCTACCCTTGCTGGAAAAGGAATTAAAAATAAACCTGGAAGAGCATAAAGGAGATGTCTATAACGCTGCAAATACACTTGCCATACTTGCCAATATATATTTGTCGAAAAACAATAAAGAATTAGCACTCTCTATGGCACAGCAGGCTCTGGTCCTCGTCCGGAATCACAAAAAGGAAATACCATATCACATGATCTGGAGTGTCTATCCAGTGCTTGCAAGGTCATATGCTGCTAACGGCAACATGGCAGAGGCTTATCATTTTCTCGATTCCGCCGGCATAGCACGCGATACCATCGTAAAACGTACCAATGTCCTGGTACTTTCCGGTGCGCAGCATAATATTGAAGCAGACAAGCATCTTGCCGAAACACAGAAATACGAAAGAGATCAGAAAATACACCTGCTCATTCGCAATAGCCTTATCGCCGGTATTGTCATGGTGATTGCTATTGGCCTACTCCTCATCAACCGGCAGAAGCTCAAATACAAACAAAGGCAACAACAGTTGGAAGCAGATAAACAAAAGGCTGAAGCAGAACTGAAACAGGCCTCAGGTCAGCTTACCGCATTCACCCAAAGCATCTCAGAAAAAAACGAACTCATCGACAAGTTCGCAGTAGAACTTGAACGGATACAGAAACATGCAGAGGCAGGCGTGGTGATGAATACCAAAGCAATGCAGCAATTGCAACAGGCCACAATACTTACAGATACGCAATGGCATGAATTCGTCCATATGTTCGAAAAAGTGCATCATGGCTTTACTAAGCGCCTGCAACACAAAGTACCCGGCCTCAGTCCTATAGACATCCGCTTTATGCTGCTGAGCAAACTGAAACTGACCGCACGGGAAATGGCAAGCATTATGGGAGTAAGTACAGATGCTGTTCGTCAGAACAGGGAGAGACTCAGACATAAACTCGGATTGCACAACGGCGAGGCAGTGCTTGAAGATTTTGCAGATACTATATAAATAATAATGCCTGTTATATATGCTGCATTATTAAAACATTTATCTTGCAGTATAACTATTCCTTAATAATACATTCATGTTCGGCTATCTGAAAGATATTGGTGTTGCGAAGGGGGACTCCCACGAACTGCAGCTGAAGAAATTCACACTGTTGATCATAACGTTATGCTGTTGCATTGCCGCACCTATTTGGAGCTATTCATACTACCTGATGGGCCTCACCACATCCGCATATATACCGCTCATCTACATGTTCATCATTGGCCCCGCCATTGTTATGTTCAGCATAAATAAAAACGAACGGATACTGCTTAACATACAACTTATCTCCATTTTCCTTTGCCCGCTGGTAATGCAGTGGCTTGCGGGCGGTTACCTGAAGGGTGGTGTCATTATACTCTGGTCATTCCTTGCTCCGCTTACCGCACTCATATTTCACGATATTAGAAAGGCACGGTTCTGGATGATCATGGTCATTGCCTCTATATTGTTGACCGGTGTATTCAATACCCATTTTGAACAGTGGGGCAGTTATCCAAACAGATCACAAAAAGTGGTACAGGTAACTATGAACCTGACGGGCACCATATTGGCCATATTTTTCGCGATGCAGTATTTTGTAAAGACCATCAATAAAAACAACCTGGCGCTGCTGGAAGAAAAGCAGCGCGCAGACAGATTGCTCTTGAATATTCTGCCGGCACAGATAGCTGAAGAGTTAAAGATAAGTGGTAAAACACAGCCTACTCTTTATACAGATGCTACGATCATCTTTACAGATTTTAAAGACTTTACTCAATTCTCAGAACTGTTTACACCGGAAGAATTGATAGCCGAACTGGAAGAATGTTTCAATTCTTTTGATGAGATCATCACAAGTCATGGGCTGGAAAAGATAAAGACCATAGGCGATGCCTATATGTGTGTTGCCGGGATACCTAAGAATGAGGATGACGGCATTAGCAATGCTATACACGCCATCATGGCCGGTCTGGAGATCGCGGCATTAATAGAAACAATTCGGGCAAGAAAATACAAAGAAGGAAAGGCCTATTGGAACATCCGCATCGGCGCTCATACAGGCGATGTAGTAGCAGGTATAGTAGGTAAAAAGAAGTTTGTTTTTGATATCTGGGGCGATGCCGTAAATACTGCCAACAGGCTGGAAACATGCAGTGAAGAAGGCAAGCTGAATATATCAGGTACTACGTACGAACTGGTAAAAGATTTCTTTAACTGTACTTATCGTGGTAAGCTTGCAGTAAAAAATAAGGGAGAACTGGAAATGTACTTCGTGGAATCTGCTAATCATGATGCGATAGATGCATACATGGCTGAAAAACGGTACCTGCATCAATACGCATAAAAAAACTGAAAAAATAAGAACCGCCACACTGATCGATCAGTGTGGCGGTTCTTATTTATAGCCATTGATTATTTAATTGCTGACTGTTCACCCGGCTCTTTAGGCTGTGTAAGTGCATCTATACTTTGCGCCTCAGTCTTACCCCATTCCTTAGCATGAATGTAACGTCCCTGGAACATTGGTTCCTTTTCTACTTCCGGTACTACACGATGCGCATCTGCATACTTATCATGACGCACGCCGGTTACCTGCCAGCTTACTTTTACATTAGGTTTATCCGCCTTGATCACAAATTTGTTTGCGCTCATCTCTTCTGCTACATATACCTGTGCGGGCTGTCCTATAGTGGTAAGCTGATACCTGAAATCCTTGTTCAGCGCTTCAAAATATGCAGGCATTGTTATCGTTGCATAACCATTGGCATCTGTTACCGCATTACCGTTATACACGTTCATCATATCCGGGCTTTCCACGAATGAATGGTACAGGTATTTATGTTCAGGATCCAGTGGGTGATCTATTTTGAATGTTCCTGATCCCTTTGCTATTGAGCCGGTAATATTCACATTACCCGAAAAATAACCTGCGAATCCTGGACCGGTAGATGTACCATAGATACCATAGTTAGCCGCATTGCCTGATGCATTGCCATAAACTCCCCAACCGGTACCTGTTGAACTCGTTGTTGGCTTCGCGTAAGCAATTACACCGGCATTATCGCAGACTCCGTTTCCGGCACCATGAGCATGAACGCCGTAATTTTCATTGCTTGAATTTGCTGCAACACCGATAATTGCACGCGAAATATTTGTTGTTGCTGTCGATGATGTCTGTGCTATAAAAGCCTGGTGGCTATATGGAGTGCCTGCTATTGTTACCGATTCGTCTTTGGAGCCCGATATATGTACCTTAGCAACAGGAGTACTGGTTCCGAAACCGGAGTTACCGGTACTTACCACTACACCGTAACCGGATGTACCTCCGTTAAAGTACCCGGCAATACCTGCTGCTGATACACTACCCCATATACCATATCCACCAGCTGTAGAGTTAGCACCTGAGATCCCTGCAAACCCTGATACACTCGAAGAACCAACCACACCATTACTCGAAGAACTTATTCCTGCAACTCCAATTCCCGCATTACTTTGCCCATAAATTGCAGTAGGTGTGGTTATGGAAAACGAAGGTGCACCACCGGAAGTTGCTAATATTGCTTTGGAGCTAGACGATGTGCTGGAATTCACTACATGCACTTTTGAGGATGTAGATGGCGTGGAAATACCAAACCCTGAGGCACCATTTGTAACGATTACACCATAGCCAGACGACCCTCCGTTAAAATAACCGGCTGCACCTGTCCCCGTAGCGGTACCACCTACACCATTATTGATGCCATTACCTGTACCAAATACACCATAGCCCATCGGACCGGTCCCGATATTTTCACCTTTTACTCCATATCCGTTTAATGTATAAGAAGACCCCTCCAGCTTACCAAACACACCTACTGCTTCCGATCCACCTGCTGTTCCGGGGTTTAGGCCAAAAACACCTCTCCATCCCCCCTCTGCATATATCCCTGACGCATTTGCTGAACTTCCTCCCCCATCTGCTACTATGCCTGCATGGAAATAGGGAAACGATCCGTATGAACCTACGCCTGAAACATGAAGTTTAGACATTGACGATGGTGTTGTAGTATTTAAGCCTACTGCACTGCCGTTATCAAACAGTTGAGAGTTACCACCCACTGTAGAGCTGGTAAATTTCACTACATAGTTCGTAGTGCCGCTCAACGTACCGCTACCGGGAGGGCCGGTTGGTCCTATCGGACCGGCAGGGCCCGCAGGACCTGTGGCTCCCGTTGCTCCGGCAGGGCCCACGGGACCAGTAGCACCCACAGGACCAGCAGCACCGGTTGCGCCCATCGGGCCCGCAGGACCAGTGGCTCCGGCAGGACCGGTAGCACCGGCAGGACCAATAGGTCCAGTAGCACCAGCCGGACCCGCAGGACCGGCAGGGCCCGGAGTACCGGATGCTGCATACATTGCATATGGTACGCTTAGCAATTGATTAGTACCTGCATCTGTATAGCTGGCACCACCCGCAGGGTCTATTTCTACCTGCAGGTATTTATTCCCTGTGCTCCAGTTTACTCCGCTGAATGTACCTGATACCACTGTACCTGTACCTATCGCAATATTGTAGAGCCCGAACGAATTAGTGGTCGGCACTTGTGTTTCCTGGTACACAACCGGCCCTGATGGCGAACCGTCATGTACACTAAGGCGCAAACCAATTGGCGTTGCAGAAAGTGGTGCTCCCGCTATGCTGCGGGCTACACCCTGGTAGTTAAATGCCTGGGGGGCTTGCGCATTAGCTGCCATGCACGAGGCAAACAGTATCCCTAAGGATAGTAATGTCTTTTTCATATAGTCGATGGATTTTTATTGAATGATCATTTAAGTTTCTGGATCTTGTATGAAGTACTTTCACTTGTACCATTATTATTGCTTACTGTTACCTCCAGCATATAGGTGGCGCATGCCAGGTCTGCTATGTATAATTGGCCGCTGGTGCTTGCCTGCGTTATAGGCATTTGCGACGTGGTTATTGTTCGCCCCGTCATATCCATAAGCCTGTAGCTGAGCGTATTTCCCGTAGCTGATGTGTACAGTATATTCACCACCGATGTGGCCGGATTAGGAAATACCTGCAGCAGCTTACCCGATAATGGGCCGGATGTTTTTAATCCGCCTCCTGCCGGTTGCAACACACCTTGTGTGATAATGATACCCGGGGTAGAAAGTGTGCTGATCATGGCCATTTCACCCACAGACCACTCAAATTCATTACCGCCAATAATGGCCGTTCTTCCTGCCGAATTAATAGTGGCAGGCCCTACGCTTTGTGCGCGTATATGTATTGACAAGACAAATAATAACGGGATCAACAGAATTGTTCTCTTCATAATGGTAGATTTAAAACATAAACAATAATTATAATATATCTTGATGTTTCTTTCTCATTTAGCTTACTCACTATTATTTCAATAATTTAAGTCGTAAGGCTTTTGCTACGGCTTCAGTGCTGCAATTCACATGCAGTTTGGTATAGATGTTCTTAATGTGGGTACGAGTAGTATCTATGGTTATGTTGCACTCTGCTGATATCCGCTTGTACGTATATCCTCTTGTCAGCATCACCAGTATTTCCATTTCACGGTTACTAAGCTCTTCTACTTCAGTATCTGCCTTTTCTTTTTTACGAAATGATTCCAGTACCTTTTTAGCTACACCGGGAGACATCGGAGAGCCGCCCGTGCTCACATCCTTTATGGCGGTATATAACTCCATAGGTGTAGCTGTTTTCAGTATATAGCCATCAGCACCCGCAGCCAGCGAACGGAATATTTTATCATCGTCGTCAAACACAGTATGCATCAGCACACATGTTTCCGGCGATGTTTCCTTAATGATCTTTGCGCCTTCTATACCATTTACCCTCGGCATGTCTATATCCATCAACACCACATCGGCTTCGTTCTGCTGAATATCCTTTTTCACGCTCAGACAATTGGCGTACGCATCAACAAGCATTATATCCTGCATGCCGGTAAACAGCAGTTGCAGCGATTTACGCAGCTTCTCGTTGTCTTCGTATAGCAGTAACTTGATCATCTGAATGTAAAAGTAAGAGCACCACCGCACATAAAAAATCACATCTTTAGGGGTGTATTATATTGCCAGCCGCAGAGATATGCTGGTACCTTTACCCGGCTCACTCTTTATTTCCAGTTCCGCACCTATCTCCTCAGCTCTCTTACTCATATTATATATGCCATTGCCTGTATGTTCGGCATGAGCGTCAAATCCCTTACCATTGTCGGAAATGTTGATCGAGAAGTCCGATTTAGTGAGCACTATGGTTACCCATGCACTAGTGGCTTTTGAATATTTTACCAGGTTATTGATAGCCTCTTTGTAAATAAGATATAAGTGCTGGCGACGTTTCATATCTATGGTCAGCTCACCTTCTCCCGGCAACACAAACTCATAGGCTATATTACCAGCCTCAAATAATTCCGAAGCATATCGCTGCATTCGGGCATACATGATCTCCGGTGTATCGTTCTTCGGATTTATGCTCCACACTATATCGTTCAGTGATTCAGACACATGCTTGCTTTCATCTTGTATCGTCTCCAGGAACTGGTTTCTTTTTGCTTCGGATACAAGGTCACTCTTGGCCATATTCGCCAGTATATTAATACTCGATACTGTTGCACCAATATCATCATGCAGATCTTTGGATATTGTCTGCCTGATGTGTTGTATCTCCAGTATCCTGTTGATACGGTAACGGTATATTGCATAGATAATTCCACCTATTACCAATATAACCAGCGCAATGAACCACCACCTGGTATAGTATGGTTGGGAGATTGTAAAAGTGAATGTAGCGGGGGCAGACCATAGCCCGATGCCGGAACGTGCTTTTACCAAAAAGGTATACGTACCGGGAGGTAATTTTGAATACGTGACATTATAGTCAGATTGGGGTTGACTCCATTGCTGGTCTATACCATCCAGCATATAGCTGTACCTGATGCTGCGTTCATCTTTAAAGCTGATGCCGGTAAATGTAAAGCTGATAATATTTTCTTCAGGAGAAAAAACGGGATCTGTGCCAATTAGTGAGCGCATATTATGTTCATTCACCCTTATACCCGAAATATGGATGAGCGGCACTGTACCTGTTTCTTTTCCACCTATATCCATTATCCCGATGCACCCTGTCGTTCCGGCAAAAAGCTTTTTACCAATAATACTTAAACTGAATATATACTTGCCACATAACTCCGTTCCGTAAACATCCTTTTCTACTGTGAATGAATCCCCGCTGAAAGTCATCTTATCAAGGCCAAGGGCAGTAGCCACCCACATATTATGTTCATCATCTTCTATGATATCATTGACCACTGTACTGGAAAAGGTGCCTGCCGGGAATAAGCCGACCTTAACTACATTTCCCTTAGCATCTGTGATTAGTTGGCATAAGCCTTTTTCTTTTCCGGTCAGCCATATGTAGCCTCTGCTGTCTATCCGCATTTTATAATACCCCTGGTCGCCCAGCTGTGACGACTTGAGGTATTGTTGCTGTTTCAGCTTATAAGGGAATGTATCATTTAACAATGGCTCTTTACTATACCTTACCAGGTTTCTGTAAGCATCAATAAACCACAGGTCGCCTTGCTTATTCTGTGCCATGTATGTTATGGCCAGTATTTTGCCGGCATCAGTCATTACAGGCTTTCCCTGCATTCTGCCGTTCTTGTAAACGTTCAGCCCTTTGTAAGCATTTACCCATAATTCATCGCCTGAAATTACGCACCCCTGGTCTAAAAATAAAAGGGGAACACCGCCAGGCAAATCTTTTACACTCTGTTTATGAATCAAAGCATTCTTACTGATTTCATACCGATAGGTGTTATTAGAAAACCTGCCTTCTGCAGTTGAAATATTGTCTGTCACCAGCAACTTATTATCAGGGGTTCTCATCATCATATGCTCCAGGTAACCGTGTACACTTTTATACCCGCTTAGCTTTGTTACCTGTCCGTTTACATAGGCGTATATCCCCACCATATTGCTGAACAACACTGTAGAATCATTCCAAACTATGGTACATTTTACATTCTGGTAGTCTGCACTTCTTACATCATAGCTCGAATAGTTACGGGTAGCTAGTTTATTAAGTCCGTTCTCACTGGTCACCCATAGGTTATCCTCCTTATCATAGAATGCTTCCCATGTGTTCTGGCTGCTCAATCCGTTGGCAACTCCAATGGTGTCCACCTTTCGCGTTACCTTATTATACCTCACCAAACCTTTCATCGTAGTGGTCATCCACATGTACTGGGCATTGTCAAAGGCCATGCTCGTCACTTCCCATCCGGGGCCGGAGTGCATTATTGTTTCCGGTAACGCTGTCAACAGGTGATCCCGCTGCTCTTTTCTGTACCTGCATATAATACCGGAGTGTGTAGCTACATATATATCGTTGTTACGGTCTTCCCTTACCGAGTTTATATACTCCTTATCAAAAAAAGGTATCATTACCTGTACAGATCTGTCTTCGACCGGGAATAGTGCCAAACCTAAAGATGTCATGAGCCATAACTGATCCCGGCTGTCCTTGAAGATGTCATTAAAACCGGTTTTCGTGATCCGCTCAGAAAGGGGCACCTTTTGTGCGATGCCGTTTTTTAGATGGTATAACTCATTGGGCATGTTGATCACATAACAACTGCTGTCTTTCATGGCTACTATGCCGTTGATAGCCTTAAGGCCAGGCACGTCAAACTTCACGAACTGTACCGAGTCCCCACAGCATATCGCAACACCATAGTAATCGACACAAAACATTACCTGTCCGTTACTTGTAGCGGCACCTCTCGTGGAAAAATAAGGTTGAACAGGGCAAGGAAAATGTTTGAATGTTCTGCCGTCAAAACGGCATATACCCATATCCGTACCTATCCATATATACCCCATTCCATCCTGCCGTGCTATGTGGGTGCGGTTATGTGTAAGCCCGTTAGCTGTGGTGTAATTACTGAAGGGCAACTTCTGGGCAAACGATACCCTTGCGTGCAGCATACACGCAGATAGCAAGCAAAATAAAAGACAATATTTGATACATGCCTTCATCCGGGCATGAAAGTAGGAGATAATATATTCACGGCAAAACCCCTATTGATGTGATTGCTTTACATAGTTTCAGCGTTTCCACATATAGTGCTGCATCAATTCCTGACCATGGTCATAATAATTCCTGCTGTTGCCTCCGACCTTTGCAGCTGGGGTTCAATATCCGCCCCGGATTTTTGCAATGCATACTTTTCACATACCCGTATTAGGTCTAAGCTATTCAGTAGATACACCCCTTAAGGTGGCACGTTTTGGTATTTCATCCGTTGTTTCTATTATAGAAGATGGCCTGCTGGAGAAAATGAGGGCTTACCACGCGCTCAATAATGATGAGCCATATACACCGATTACTGTAAAAGACAGTGATTACCGTGCAAGGAGGATCACCGAATATCTGAACCTGCTGCAAATACTTGTAAACAGGCAGATAGCTGATCTAAAATCATTACCGTTTGAACCAGGCAATGAATTGTGCAAATACTTCGATTTGCTGCCCGATCATACACCATACAGTAAACTGTTCAGGGATATGATGGGTATGCCGGAGTGCACAGAAAAGCATGCACTGCAACAACAACTGAAAGAAAGCATTCTACCCGGAGCAATAGATGTAAACATCATGGCTAAGGTGGACAACCTTAATTTCTCAGCTGACGGGCAACCGCTGCCGGTTGAGTATTCAGATGCTTTATCTGCATTGCGTGGTTTTGCCAATAGTACATTATCATCATCGGTGGTATTGTCTGCAGGTTACAATCCACGTCTGTATAGCTACCTCGAAAAATTCAGCGATTTCTACCCTGATGAGAACGGTGTGCTCAGAAAGAAAGTAATTCTCAAGGTCAGCGACTACCGCTCGGCACTGATACAGGGAAAGCTGATGGCTAAAAAAGGTATCTGGATATCTGAATTCAGGATCGAGTCGGGGCTCAACTGTGGTGGCCATGCATTTGCCACAGACGGACTACTGCTGGGTCCTATACTGGAAGAGTTCAAGCATAAACGTGGCGAACTTGCAGATGAACTATTCACCATTTGCAACAATGCCAATACCGCAAACCAGCGCATCGCATTTACCAAAATGCCTGCAATTAAGATAACAGTGCAGGGTGGTATAGGCACTGCCGGCGAGGATGAATTCCTGCGGGAGTATTACCAACTGGATGGCACCGGTTGGGGCAGCCCGTTCCTGCTGGTGCCCGAGGCAACAAATGTTGATGAACATACATTGCAGCAGCTTGCCACAGCAACGAAAGACGACTATTATCTTAGCAATGCATCTCCGCTGGGTGTGCCATTCAATAATTTCAGGCTGAGTACTTCAGAGCAGCAACGAACACAGCGCATTGACAAAGGACGGCCGGGCAGCCCATGCTATAAAAAGTTCCTGGCTACCAATACTGAGTTTACAGCAACGCCTATATGTACCGCATCGCGGCAATACCAGGACCTGAAAATAAAACAGCTGAAAGAAAGCGGCCTTCCGGATGCTCAATATGAGCAGGAGGTAAACACATTGCTGGAGAAGGATTGCCTATGCGAAGGGCTGACCGCATCCGTATTCCTCAAGGATCATATTCCTGTACCGCATAACCTGAAGGCTGTAACCATATGTCCCGGGCCCAACCTGGCTTACTTCTCAGGTGTGCGCTCCCTCAGCGAAATGATAGACCATATTTATGGAAGAAAGAACATTCTAAACTCGTTACCGCGGCCAAATATGTTCATCAATGAGCTGAACCTGTATGTGGAATACCTGGAAAAAGAGATCGCAAAATGCTCAGAGGCACTTAACCGGAAACAACAGAACTTCTTCAATACTTTCCGGGAAAACCTGCTTAGCGGCATCAACTATTACAGGTCATTGATACCCGACCTGAAAAAGGAAACACAGCAGTACCTTGACAAAATGCTTGAAGAACTCAACAGCTATCAGCTCATGCTTAACAACCTGCAAATAGCAGTAGTATAATTAAGCTTCTACTGCTTCGTTTTTGTTAACGCCCCTGTACACAAATGAATTGTAGATGTGCCTGCGTGCAAACCTGCCGGGAGCCGGTGCATTGATCAGCTTTACGTAGATGGACTTAGGTACACCAAAGTATTCGTAGCTGGTACCATCCAGGAACTTGATCTGCAGTATCTCACCTTTGTACTCAAAATCGGCGATGCCTGATGTGGTGGTGGTAAGATTGTATGCCTCCAGTGTTTGCTGGCGGGTTTCCGGTGCTATGCTCACCAGGAAATGATATGCCTCTATTATATGTTTACTCTTTGCTTCGGCCTCAGCTTTCAGGTCTTCATTATCATGAAACTTATCAGGGTGCCAGTTCTTCATTAACGTCCTGTACACTGTCTTCAGTTCTGAAAGCTCCGTGCTCTCCTGAACACCCATCAATTTCCTGTACCCTATTATCTTTTTCATATAGTATGCTACTTTGTATTCACTTTCCCGATATAGCTATGCCGGAAAGTCGGCAAATGTCGGGCATTTTGGCGACATATGATGTTAATACTGCTAAATAGTGTGTAAACCATAAAAAGCTACAGACCATCCGGGGATGATCTGCAGCCTTGAACATACTATGATTCTTAAATACTATTGATCTTTATGTTCGGCAGGGAACCATAACTGGTGACATTCCATCACTTTGGTTCCACGTTTAGTTGTGTATTCATAACAAGGTGCACATTCAGGATGGCCGAGCGGCGTATATTCTGATTTAGGGAATACAGGCTTTGCATTTGCAGGCATCAATGGATCCTTAGGGCAAATAGGATAGTTACCGGTATAAGAATTATTACGTTGTACAGTTACACTGCCGTTCATAGCGGTCTGTGTTACTTCGCCGGTAGCAGGGTCTTTATGCTCTGCAGGGAACCACAGGTACGGGCACTCCATGATCATCAGCCCTGTTTTCTTGCTCTTGTATTTGTAGCAAGGCGGGCAGCTTGGGTCTTGCAGTTGCGTATAGTCTGACTTAGGCCAAACCGGCACTGCACCCTTAGGCATGTTAGGATCTTTTTTACACACCAGGTGTTTGTTAGTGGCAGATTGATCTGCTGTCTGTGCCATCACATTCAGTGCGGCGAATGACATTAGCGATATCAGGATTATCTTTTTCATAGTTGTTAAGTTTTGTCCTGAACAGCTATGTTAAATTATTGTGCCACGGCTCACATACACACCATAAAAAACTGATCCTGAATAGCTTATTGAACAAACGCTCGGGCATGGTATACACCACTTGTTGAAGTTATTCCCATATAGGCTATCCCACTCATACTACCAGCTCACATTTACCTCCCAGGCACTGCGGTAGGCATCATGCTTTTCGGCATAGGCGATGAAATCTGCGTAGAAGGGGAAGCGGGAAAGTGTTGCGCTGTCGCCCACTACTACCAGTTTCTTTCGTGCGCGGGTCATGGCTACGTTCATCCTGCGGGTATCATTCAGAAAGCCGATCACGCCATCGCTGTTACTCCTGGTCATACTGATATATACAATGTCGCGCTCCTGGCCCTGGAAACTGTCTATGGTGTTGACCGATATCTTGGCCAGGTATGGCTGCAGTTCGGGCGTATGCTGTAACTGTTCCTTCAATTGGTACAGCTGTTCTTTATACGGGGAGATGACCGCTATGGTAGGGAAATGCTCAGGCGTATAATGTGCGCTTAATTCTTCCACCATCAGCGCCAGGTGCTTGAACAGGAACGCTGCTTCCTCAGGGTTTGATATGCTTTTGCTTTCCGCCTTTTCTTCGAAGCCACAGCCTGCAGTATCTATAAACACCAGCGGCACATCTGCACTATGCAGCAGGTGCTCTGCCACCGAACCATGCGCAATGAGCTTATCGCCATAAAACACCTGCGATGAATAACCCATGATGGTCTTGTGCATCCTGTACTGTTCTTCCAGCAGCGTCACTGCCTGCGGGTGCAGGGCTATACATTTTTCCAGCAGCGTGGTGCTTAGCCCGTTGCGGGCTGCAGTATCTGATTTTATGGTTGGTGACAACTGGCAGTGATCCCCTGCCAATATCACTTTCTTTCCTTTCAGTATGGGTATCCAGCAGGCGGGCTCCAGTGCCTGGCCTGCCTCATCTATCACTACGGTATTGTACCGCAGATCGCGCACGGTATAGTGGTTGGCACCTACCAGTGTGGCAGCTATCACCTGTGCCTTTGCAGTTACATCGTCTATTATATACTGCTCCAGCTTGCCCACATCCTTCATGATCTTGTATGCCTCGTCAAACAGTGCTTTGCGCTGCTCGCGCTCTGCCCTGCCAAAGCTGCGCTTGTACTTATGCGCCATCTCTTTGAATTCGCCAGCCTGTTTCTTCAGCCGCTTTATATCCTTCATGGTGCTGTGGTCCGTCATCTTGCTGTCCAGTGTCAGCCGCATCAGCCGCTCCGACACTCTTGCCGGATTGCCCACCCTCAGCACATTCAGCCCTTCGTCAGACAGTTGTTCGCTCAGCAGGTCTACCGCAGTATTGCTGGGAGCAGTTACCAGTATGCGTTGCTCCCCTTGTTTTATAAGCGCCTTTATGGCCTGCACCAGTGTTGTTGTTTTACCTGTGCCGGGTGGTCCGTGTACTATGGCCAGTTCCCCTGCCTGCACTATCTTATTTACAGCAGCCTGTTGTGTACTGTTCAGCCTAGGGTTGTCATATACCTGTACGTCGGTATTGAATGTGGGTGCTGCTGCCCCCGTAAGTATATTGATGAGCCTGCCTTCCTCCTTCTTCTCACTTAGGGTCATTGCCAGCTTCAGGGCAGACTGCATTTCGTCGTAGCTATTATCGTCAAACAACAGGTCTATGCCCAGCTTACCACTGCCTGCCCATTCGGGCAGTTCATCTGTGCGCAGGGTCAGTTTCAGCCTGTTGCCGCTTACGAATGTTACCGTGCCTTCCACATGGTCGTTCTGCGCATCATGATTGGAGAACAACATAGCCGACACCCCAAAACGCAACTGGTGTGCTATATCGGTATTGGTGGTACGCTCTACCTCTACGGTCAGGTAGTCGGCCCTGCTTAGTTCGCTGCCACGAATGGCAATGGGATACCATGCGAGGCCGGCGGACCGGCGCTCTGTAATTGATGATGATCTTGTGAGTTCCAGGTAAGCCTGCTTGTCTTCCTCTCTTTCGGTCTTCACCAGTTCCAGCAGCTTTTTGAAATAATCCATGCGCAAATGTAGTAAACCCTCCCGGCCTCCCTAAAGGGAGGAGCCATTATGAACAGCAGTGGGGGGGAAACAGTGAAGGCAAACACTGCAAGCCTCACCCCAAATTTATTATTGCTCACCCCATTTACGCTGTAAATAATTGATTATCAATGAAAGCCTGTGCCCATTGGTGACCCCACGACACCCCAAAGTGACCCCATTCATATGTCGAAATGGGGTGATGATTTTCGACACATCATTTATGTTATATCGAAAATGGGGTGTGATTTTCACTTTTGGTCACCCCATTTTTTGTTTTTTTGCTCACCCCATTTATCTAATCCATTGATTATCAATTATTGTTTGGGGTGAGGGACACCCCATATGGGGTGACCCCTAAGCCCTCCCGGCCTCCCTGAAGGGAGGTGACGCAGCGCGAGAACCCGCAATTTTTAGAGGCACGTAACAGCTACCAACTCACAAAGGGGAGGAGGATAAGGGAACCTCAGATCAATCGTGATTCGCCTTGTATGATTATATAATATCCTGGTGGTATAACCAGCGGTACTTCCTGCCAACTGACAAAGGTGAGTAGGATAAAGGAAACAAAAAAAATGGGGTTTTATGATAATACAGAAAACGTAGTATCATAAGACGCCAGCTGTTTATGATAAAACATTTTTTAGGGCTTTTCTTCTTCGATAGTTGTCTTCGTTTCTTAATACCGGGCCGTATCTCTCCATTCAACTCGCGAAGTTGGCAGAAATGTAGTATGATATTACGGGTCGCGGCCTATCGTGGATGTTGTAGTACCTAAACTTCAAAAGAAACTCTAATCAAAATTAACTAAACAAATTGCAGTATGGTTTTAGAGCAATATCTCTATATTAATCCATTCGATACGTCTAATTAATTCAATATAGAAAAGGATTTATAGAAGCAGGATGAATACTAAGACTTTTAGCTTTACAGTCTTTAAGTTTTTCTCTATCAATAAAGGTAAACTTTCTGAGTTCGATATTATCGGGACCAGTTAGCTTTGCATTGTCAAATATGAGATAGTCATGCTTAAAGTATTTTCGATTTACTATTCGAAGAAGAGGTGCTTCATTATCGGTCAAAATCGAATCGCAAATATCCGGTTGGTGTGCTAAGCATAACCTATAAAACCAAATAAGTTGATATGTTTGATCGCTTTTCCCTGTTACTGCTTTCTTAATTGCCAGAAGTATTTTTCGTTTTTCTTTTACATTACTAATGTGCTTCAAAAGATTGTCAAGTATAATAAATACCTGAGGAGTGACCTCCTCACGAATTAGCGTAATTTTACGAAGGATGGCAATGATTTCAGGAATATCGTAATTATTTAATTTCACCCAAGTTGATTTACTAAAAAGTCCTTCAGCTAATTTTGATAAGACACTTAATGAGGCTCTACTATCGATATGTTTTTTTTGAATTTTATAGGTTTCAAGCAAGCAGTCTTTCAAATGTCTAGTATCTAGACAACACGATACATCACCAAGCAAAACCGACCGTAACAAATGTGAACTTCTAAGTTCAATTGTCCATGGTCTAAAAGAACCGTCTATAATGTCATTAAATATCTTGGTTTTATCCGTATTAAGATGAAGATCATAATCGAAATTCAATATTTTGTTTAAATGACTTAGTATTTTCTTTCCTTGATCTTCTGATTGTGAAAGAATACGGTAATCATCTCTAAAGCGTAATACTAATACTTTTGTCGCGAGCCGTTCTTCTCGTATTTTTTGACTTAATTTTTTATCTATGTTACAAAGAATTATTTCTGCTATAAGGTCTGAAAGCATTGAGCCAACAGGTATTCCATTTGTTTGCCCATCCCTTGCACTTTGGAATAAAGAATCTAATTTATTACCAAGAAAACTAAAATCTTTTCGCTTAGTTTTCATGGTTGCTTTAGTATGAATTGCCCATGCAATGCTGTGTGTATATATTGAGGGATAAAAATTTTTTATATCGGTTACAATAAGGTGTTGAAAATCAATACAGTCTTTTATGGAATCCTTTTCTGCCATTTGTAGCCAATTGCCGATAGCCTTACCGGTAAGTGTTTCATTTTTCTTAAGTGCTAGTACTGGTGTACTGTAACTACACACTAATGTGCTTTCGGTGAGAATAGATCTAATGGTCTCCCAGTTTCTCTTTGAGGTTATTTCTTTGGTGGTTTGTACAAATATGTATGGATGTAGAAAATTAAAACTACGCCAAGATAATTGGCCTTTAGGAGTTAGAATGTCTAAAGTTTTCGTCACTTTGGGAAACTTGGTCTTCCAGTCAATAGGCCCCAATTTAATTCCTTTAAACCCATCAGGACGGTAATAGTCTGGCATGCGAAAGGAAGAAGATGAGTAGCCCCGATCTAATAAAAATTTCCGTGCCTTTATATGGGAAACTGTCTTCAGGTCACTCTTTAATTGTTTAGTTCGATTATAGCTATATGTATTGCTCATAAAAGTTAGACAAAAAGTAGATAATTTTTACAATACTACAATATATAGTAAACAATATTTAAATCACCTTTCAGATACCCATAGTTTACATCAGCTTATTTATTAAGCGCATCCAAAGCATTTTCCACCCAAGGGGCCATTGCGATACTGTTCCTTACTTATCGGGATCCTGAATTTTCAGTAGTCTGAAAAAAGTTTCCTCATCCAATTCCCGCACACAGCCGGGGGCGAGGTCGCCGAGTGCCATATCTTCTATGGCAATACGTATCAGCCGCCGGCACTGGTGGTTCACCGCACTCATCATATTGCGCACCTGGTGAAACTTACCCTCATAGAGCGACACCTGCAACCATGAATGTGGAATGTGTGGGTTCTGCTCCAACTGGTAAGGAAGCACATCGGGAGGCGTATCGAGCAGGTGTACCTCGCAGGGTGCGCTGGTGTAATCGCCTTTGCGCCTCACACGGATGGTAACGCCGTCGCGCAACTGCTGGATCTTTTCGGGTGTTATCACATTTACCACCCGTACCAGGTAGGTGCGTTTGTGTGGCGTTTTCGACTGGAAGAGCAGCCGGGTCACTTTCTTATTAGTAGTCAGCAGCAGCAGCCCTTCAGAGAGACTATCGAGCCGGCCAATGGAATGCGTGCCCTCAGGGAAATCAAAGTCAAGGTCACCGAGCAGCCGTACATCTTCCACACTCTCGAACTGCGAGACCATGTTGAAAGGTTTGTTGACCATAAAATAACGGTGTGGGGATGGCATAGTGATCGCTGCAAAGTTAGGAGGATATTGCTCAGGCTTGCTCCCGGTTTTTTATCCTCGGGTCTTCTTCCATAGTGATCCCTGAAAGCATATGCTTAAGGATGGGTTTACACTTTTCTGTACATGCGGGATAATACTGTTTGTGTTTCCTTGCGCCGGAGTCCGGGGCAGCACCCCACCAGAATTCTGCCATGGCCAATGGCCTGTAGCCGTTCAGGAAAGCATACTGTAATAGTTTGGGTGTTGCGCACTCGCCTGCGGCAGATGGTGGTGCGCCTGAAACAGTGTCTTTAAAAATATCCTGTAAACTTTTTTGCTCACCATCTTTGTTCAAAAACACATATTGTTCAAACAGTTGGTTTTGCAAAGCTGCAGATCGTTCCTTGCGCTCATCTTTTAATGCTATCAGTTCTGCTTCTGCTGTCGCTATATTGGTTCTCTTTTCTTTTAACGCATGCGCCCATTTATTCATCAGTACATCCAGCAGGTGTTTATCATACAGGCTTTGTTTTACCAGGTCTGCTTCAAGATGGCTGTAGTCATCTGCGCTTAATGACTTCTTCTGTTCTTCCCTTATCTTTTTCCGGGCAGCTTTATTGTTGCTTAGCTGTTGCTTAAGGTCAGCGGTCTCATTTACTGCTTGCGCATTCGATCGCTCCAGGTCTTCTCTTAAGTTTTTGTAATCATCGCCCGACTGTATCTGCCTTATCTGCCGGTTAATGGCATTGATAGCCTGTATCCCTTTTATAAAAAAGCCATGCTCATCCAGCATATCAAAGACCGGCGGAACAAAACGGGGATGATGGTTGGAGCCGGCCAGTTTGCCGGAGAACGCTGATAAATAGCCCAACTTCCCCGCTCCATCCGCCACTACAAGTACGCCAAACATCTTCCCTATCTCCCGCCCCTGTCGGTCTTTAATAAGGCCAAAATTATGATCGAGCTCTGTACGGCTTTCGAGGTATCGCTGTAGTTCTGTAGCAGCTATTATAGTGAGCGGGTGCGGCTCATAGCAGAAAGGGAAGGTAAAGCTTGCAGGTAATTCCATACCCTTTACCAGGCTGTCAGGGAAATAAGTAAGTGTGCCCGGTATGTTGTTTTCCAATTGCTTCTGTTCGAGTTGGCAAAGGTGAGGAGTAAATAGGATGTGACCAAGTGTTTATAGTGGTTAGGCCGTTAGTTTGTAGAAAGTAAGGTTTAAAATTGATGAGAATTACTAATCAATAAACATTTATTATTTTTACGTTTGTAATGACATTTCTTGAGATTATCCGGAACCCAATAACCAACCTGCCGATTGAACAATTGCCGGGTCAAACTTATAGAGATACTGTAAAGCAAAAATTGGAAGCTTTTTTATCTATCATCAGTACTTCAGATGATTTAAGTGGACCTGTAAATGGAATAGATTTTGCAACTGGAGATATATTCAAAGCACGTTCTAAAATTATTATAGATGGAATAATTGCTGTCATTGATGCATACTATGAAGGGAATATTAACAAGGCATATAATATTCTAAGTGCATTTATGAAAAAATCCAATCTTGGCAACTATTTGGATAAAAATTCGACTTTAGACACAAAGACAAATCTTTATAGAATTAGAGCCGTTGAAGGCAACTATCCACTTAGTAAAACCGAATTATTCCATATACCTTTCCAACTTAGAGGCTGTGTTGCAACACAACGCTACAGCATACCAGGTCTTCCATCTTTATATCTTTCCAATTCTATTTTTGTTGCTTGGGAAGAATTAAGACGTCCCGGTTTTAACAAGATTCAGGCTATGCGATTGTCTAATGTGAGGCCGTTAGTTTTACTTGACCTTACTAATGATATCTACAGTAGGAATATTCACTTAATTGGAAATGAAGATTATGGTTGGGAATTATTGTATAAAGTCATGATTTGGCCATTGATAGCTGCATGTTCTATCAAGGTAAAAAATGTAAATGATACTTTTAAACCTGAATATATAATTCCTCAACTGTTACTACAATGGGTAAACAAAAATAATGTTGACGGGATAAAATACTCCTCAACACATGTTGATTTAAATAAGAGTTATCACGAAGGCACATTTTATAATATAGTTCTACCCGTGAAAACATTTGACCAAGAGGGAGGTTATTGTAATAAGTTGGTAGATTTATTTCGAGTTACAGAGGTATTACCAATGCAATTACGGCAATTCATATCCCAAAGTAACCGACTTGACGGACAAGAATCTATTTCGGCCACAGTAAATCCGGATATTAGTTGCCTTGAAGTGATAAAAAATAATCCTCAACAATACTGCAATACATATTTCGGAATATTAGAACATAGTCTAAATGCGCTATCCTTAGAAACACTCAGTTAAGTTTTATGAATCTTCCCAAATAGGTAGAAAATGCTCTTCAGGAATATAAAAACAAGGAAGATTAATTGTGTTTTACTTGTGGGGAACAACAGAGTTGAACCGATGAGCTTAGTGGATCTTACCCTTACTATCTATCCATGTATCGCGGTGGTTATGCATCTCCTTGAAGCGGTCATTGGAGAGGGCACGGTAGTCGGGCGTAGCACTGCTTCGTGAGCCTGAAGACCGCAGAAAGTCACCAAACAGAAAGGTGCTAATTGGTTATTATTATTATTTATTTCAGACAATGCTGTACTTTACCCCTGTTTCTTTAATTGATCGATAAAACAAAGACCATAATGAAAAATTTAATTGCAATAGCACTAATAGCCACATTGTTGATGACCTCATGCAGAAAAAACTATACCTGCGCCTGCACATTTACAGATAGTACCGGTAATACTACGGAACAAGTTGTCGGCAGTATGAACACAACAAAAAGCAAGGCGAAAAAGGACTGCGATAATTATCCCAATACCTTCAGTTTCGTTTACCCTCCAAAATCGTGTCACCTGCAGTAGATGGCACCAAAGGGAAAAGCAGGTGCGAAGCTCAGGCGCACTAAGCTCTCAATTAGTAGAGTGTCGGGGAAAGGTTGGTAAAGACAGTGAGGTGAAGACCATCATTGCACTTTCCTACACTTGATACCAAGAAATCTAGGAAACTGCCACTTTTTGCTGTATTTACTGCTTAATTCTTTCGATGGTAAAGGCTCCATCATTTGCTCAATCGAAAAATTATTTTTAGTTAACAAATTAACATACATACTCAATGGCCGGTGAAAGTGTGTTGTTAAATACGGCGTACTTGAATTAGTTATCTTAAATTGCTCTTCTATTTCTATTTCGGTGTTGTAATCAAACCATGACTCTCTTGCATAATTCCAATAAAATGGCCAAAAATAAGGATGAGTGACAGTGATGACAAAGTAACCGTTCACCGCCAATAACTTATTTACCCCGGATATTACTTTCTCGAGATTAGAAACATCCATTAGTGTCATGTTCGCAATTGCTAGAGAAAAAAAATCAGTGTTTAGTTCAGAATAGTCTTCGATTGATACATTTACGAAACGTAAATTTCCATACTGGCTTTTAAGAGAAGCTTCTTTAATTGAACGGCCACTGATATCTATACCGATCATTTTCTTTGCAAGCGGTGCAATTTTTTTGGTAATATATCCTGTTCCGCATCCTAAATCAATCACGTTTGAGAAATCACCATTACTACACAACTCCATTAGCATTGGCATTATGACATGATCCATACTCAAGTCATCTCCGCTTTCTAATTGCTTGAGCCTGAAGTATGAAATTTGATCCCACTCCTTTGCAATGTCAACGTTACCTTTTTTTTTAAAATTCCCTTTCATCATTTTGTACCAGATTGAACTAATTTAACCAGATCTTCCGCAATGCTAAAATACGGATGATCGCGACTGCTATATTCCTCAATCAGATGCTTGCCATCTCCTATATCTTTTCCGATAGCAATCCTGGCATCTGCCCGCCCATAATTTATGATCGTAAACCTTGATAGAGGTGTAAAATGCAAACCGGAATACTCATAAACTTTAGCTCCTTGAGATTCAAATTCCGCCACTCGTGTATTTTTTTCAGGCAGGCAAATTATCAAATCTCCGCTGCTACTTTTGTTTGCTAGCATTTTTTTCATTTCATCATCGTTAACCCAACTCAGATTCCTTGTAAAAATGAGAGTACGTCCACTTCTATTAATCCAATTATACATGTAATTACGTATGTCCTTGGTTGAAGAAAAAACTTTTGGTTTCTTTTTGTTATATTCGACAACAATTACAATAACCGATACTATAAACAAACCAATCGCAACTCCCAAGCCGATATATTGATTAGTAGTAAAATCCGCATTTTTATCCTTTAAAGTAAGTATTAGCCCAAGAAACGATGCTAATGTGCCGATTTGAGCACAAATACTCAGAAACATCCTATTCATAAAATATACAGTTTAATATTGAGGGTAAGCAATAGTCTGTCATAAATATAATGAAGTTTGCTTAATGCCACAAAAAACGCACACTACCCACAAACAGCGGATATCCATGGTCAGTACCTGCATGTTCAATTATCTTTTCCCAGGAAATTGCGGGAATAATAACGTTGCAAAAAGGTTAGATGTAAACCCTGTGTATGTCTTTTTATGATCGAACGAATATAAACTGTAAACATAAAAAAGACACCTTTTGAGTATTCTTTTTTTATGGATGTAGCCGGCGGGGAGTCGAACTATGCGCAATAATATGAACACAAAGATTGTAAAATAAAGAGCCTGTCAGTGTTCGAGAGGTTTTTTCGAGGAGAATAACTTAGTCGAACCGATGACCTCTTTCCTCCCGAAAGCTATCGGGACTATTCGGGACAGCAAGCGCTCTAGCCAGCTGAACTAATGAAACATATCTAAATGCAAAA
>CAYZKL010000015.1:55305-56412 GCA_964478855.1 uncultured Flavipsychrobacter sp. | reverse complement strand
CTGCTTCAGGTGGTCGGCTATTGCTTGTGTTTCACTGGCTAGCATAGTGGTCTGATTGACAACACCTATTCGCTCCAAGTCTTTCGTCACATCAAAACCTTCTGAATACTGTCCATTAAAATCAGCATAGAATTGATTTGCGGGAAGTTCCCGTTTTATGTATTTGCCCAGGTGCTGAGCCTGCTCCATGTCTTTTACTACTATGGTATGCGTGCGTGCCTTACTGTGCGAAAATGTAGCTCTCGTTTCTTCGTGGCCTGGTTTGCCGTGTACTATTATGGTATAACCGTCGTCGCCTATCTTCTCTGCCCTGTTCCATACTTTTTCCACAAACGGGCAGGTGGTCTCGTAGTGCGTAGGATCGATACCCTTCTCTCTCAATTGCTGTTCCAGTTCCAGGGTGGTACCAAATGCCGGGATGATCACTACATCATCCCGGGTCAGGTCGTCCCAACTCATGAGCATATTGCCCTTGGTATCCATGATGAATTTTATACCCAGTGCCTGCAGGTCTGCATTAACACCTGGGTTGTGTATCATTTCACTAAGCAGGAATATACGCTTTCCCGGGTTTTCTTCTACTGCCCTGAAAGCGATCTCTATCGCATTCTCCACGCCATAACAAAAACCAAAATGCCTCGCAAGGATGACCTGAAGCGAACCAAGTTCCAGGATAGTGGGCGTAAAATCTCTTTTCATTTTATCGCCGGCCTTTCTCGCTTGCTTTATAGCATTTACCAGCGGGCTCCTGTAATGTATGGGGACATTGAAAGATTTCATGAGGATGCAAAATTACAGATTAAACAGCAAAAAGGGATATGCAGTTAACCCGCATATCCCTTAGTTTAACAGTTGATTATATCTAATATTATAGCTTACTTTTTCATCAATGCTATTGCCAGTACTTCACCGGCATCGGTCACATAGTGGAATTTAAGGCCTTTGATGTACTCCTTATTGATCTCTTCCACATCTTTCCGGTTCTGAGAGCACATAATGATCTCCTTGATGCCGGCACGCTTAGCTGCCAGTATCTTTTCCTTGATGCCACCCACCGGCAATATCTGTCCACGCAGTGTTATCTCACCGGTCATGGCAAAATACGGC
>CAYZKL010000015.1:46608-55295 GCA_964478855.1 uncultured Flavipsychrobacter sp. | reverse complement strand
GTCCTTAGGCACGGCACCTTCGGGTACGTGCACATGTATGTTCACCTCATCAAAGCGTTCACTCGGCATCCCGTGCTCCGTATTATGCCCCTTCAGGTAAGACAATGCGGCACTGGTGCTCTCCTTCATTACATTGCCAAGGTTGCCTGTAAGGGTCAGGTTGCCCTTACCCTTAGACAGCGATGTCTCAATGAATAATATATCACCACCTACAGACGTCCATGCCAGCCCCACCACTACTCCTGGCGGATGGCCCTTTGTATAAATATCATTGCTGTATCGTGGTTTGCCCAGAGATTCTTCAACCTGGCCTATGGTCACTTGCGATGGCACTTTTTCTTCCATAGCCACATGCTTGGCTACAGAGCGCATCATACCTGCAAGCAAGCGGTCCAGTTCACGCACACCGCTTTCACGGGTATATTCCTGTATTATCTTCAGTATTGTTTTGTCCGGAAATTTCAGTGGCACCTTATTGAGCCCGTGCATTTCCTTTTGCTTAGGTATCAGGTGGCGCTTGGCTATTTCCGTTTTTTCTTCCGGCGAATAACCTGAAAGCTGGATGATCTCCAGGCGGTCACGAAGGGCCGGCTGTATATCGCTCAGGCTATTTGCAGTAGCTATGAACAGTACTTTCGAAAGGTCAAATTCAAGCTCCAGGTAGTTATCATAGAATGAGTTGTTCTGCTCGGGGTCCAATACCTCCAGTAAGGCAGAACTCGGATCGCCCCTAAAGTCTTTACCCAACTTATCTATTTCATCAAGTATAAAGACAGGGTTTGCTGACTTTATTTTCCTGAGCGATTGTATAATACGGCCCGGCATCGCACCTAT
The DNA here is from genome assembly GCA_964478855.1 of uncultured Flavipsychrobacter sp. Taxonomy (GTDB): domain Bacteria; phylum Bacteroidota; class Bacteroidia; order Chitinophagales; family Chitinophagaceae; genus Nemorincola. The sequence continues at coordinate 54,461 of CAYZKL010000015.1, read as the reverse complement.
GTAAGTTTTGCGGTGTCCGCGCAGTTCACTTTCATCATGCAGGCCGCCCAGGCTCACACGCACATACTTGCGACTTATAGCGCTGGCTATACTGCGGCCAAGCGATGTTTTACCTATACCGGGAGGCCCCACAAAACATAATATAGGCGACTTCATATCACCCTTTAGTTTCAGTACGGCCAGGTATTCCAGTATGCGTTCCTTTATCTTTTCCATGCCATAATGGTCTGCATCCAGCACTTTTTGTGCCTTCTTCAGGTCATAGCTATCTTCTGTGAATGTGCCCCATGGCAGGTCCAGCATCAGATCGAGGTGATTATAGATCACCGAGTAATCCGGCGTGCTGGGGTGCATGCGCTCCAGCTTCTCTATATTCTTTTTAAACAGTTCCTTAGCTGCTTCTGTCCACTTTATTTCTTCAGCGCGATTTTGCAGGTCTTTTATTTCACGCTCATTAGGGTCTCCGCCTAGTTCCTCGCGTATCGACTTCATCTGCTGTTGCAGGAAGTATTCACGCTGCTGGCGGTCTATATCCGCACGTGTTTTATTCGTTATTTCATTCTTCAGTTCGGCAAGTTGCAGTTCCGATTGTAACAGTTGCAGCAGCTTTTCGGCACGCAGCGTTATGTTATTCTCTTCCAGCATTGCTTGCTTATCCTGCAGCTTCACTGCTATGTTTGATGCTACAAAGTGCATCAGGAAAGACTGCTGCTCTATGTTCCGCAATACTATGCTGGCTTCATTCGGAATATTCACGGATAGTGCTGCTATACGCTCAGAATATTCCTTGATGGAAGCGATCATCGCATCAAATGAAGCATCTTCCTGCGGATAGGTATCTTCCAGGTACTCCACCTTTGCGCTGAAGTAAGGATCCACTTGTGTATAAGCATCAATTTTGAAACGCATACGCCCCATAATGAATATGGTGATGTTGCCATCAGGCATCTTTATTTGTTTCACCACCTTGGCCAGTGTACCTATCTGATAGATATCATCAGGCATCGGGTCTTCATTATTGCTGTCCTTTTGTGCTATAACACCTATCCATTTGCCACTCTTCTGGGCTTCAGCTATTGCTTTAATAGACTTCTCACGGGCCACGGTAATAGGCAGTACTACATTAGGAAACAGCACTGTATTACGTAACGCCATTATGGGAATTTCCAGGGGCAGAGAACCTTTTTCTTCATCTCCCATTTCATCTTCTCCCAAGGGCACAATGGGCATGAATTCCATTTCCTGCTCATTCTGGCCCAAAAACATATCTAACATTGATCTTATTTCAGACATTATGACAAAGTTACCTTCTATTTATTAAATATAAAGAAGGGTAAAGATAATGGTCAATAGCTATGCCAAAGCATCAAACCTGTAATTTTGGCTTCTATTTTTATTACCTGTTAAATAAACAAATCCTGCATCTTTTGATTTCCATAACTTTGCATCAAATTACATTATGAAAAAAAGCTTGCTCTTATTGTTGTTTTTTATATCTTTCTTATATCCTGCATTCTCTCAGGCACGAAACACTGATACAGCCTCATCAAAACCCTTGCCACCGCTTTATAAATTCTACATCGGCTCATCTGCCGATGCAGGTATATTTTCTTCTGCTATTATTTACAAAACAAGGACAACTCCCGGCTCAGCACCTATTACTACCGGATATTCCGAATATGGTACGCTGCGTTTTTCCTACATCCTAAATTTAGGCTTCACTTTCAACTACAATATCAGCAGGCATTTTGGAGTATACACAGGCATTGACATAAAAAACATTGGCTTTATTGAAAAAGTAAGTGCCACAACCATTAAGCGCCGTACCTATAATCTCGGAGCACCCATTGGTGTCAGGATAGGTAATATGAGGGCTAAAAGAGCTTACTTATTTATGGGTGGAGGTGCCGATTTAGCACTGAACTACAAAGAAAAACAATTTGTGATCCGCAACCAGAAAAGCCCCAAATTCAATGAATGGTTTAGTGAGCGTACACCTATGATCATGCCCTATATGTTTGCGGGCTTTGCTTTCAACCGTGGAATTACGATCAAAGCACAGTACTACCCTAACAACTTTTTGAACCCGGGCTTCATTACAAATGCCGGAGCAACACCTTATTACGGCTATGATGTTCAGTTGTTCATGGTGAGTGTAGGCATGGGCGTGCCTGCGTTTAAAAAAAATGATTTTGTAAAAACACAGATATCCGGGCTAGGTAAAGATTAACCTGATAATTGCTGCTCATGATCGTTCGTAAATCAATGGAAGAACTGGGGCGCAAAAGCCCTGAAGAATTAAAAGCCGCAGAAAAGCATAAGCTGCTTGTGATACTTGATGATGTGCGGAGCATGCACAATGTAGGCTCTGTGTTCCGCACCTGCGATGCCTTTGCAATTGAAGCATTATACCTGTGCGGCTATACACCTGCTCCACCCCACCGCGATATCCATAAAACAGCTTTAGGAGCCACGGAAACAGTGGCATGGAAACATTTCCCTACTACACTTGATGCAGTGAATGAGGCTAAGAGTGCCGGTTATAAAATAGTAGCCGTAGAGCAGGCCCACAACAGCATAATGCTTAATGAATTTAACTGGGAGTATGAAAAGACAGCATTGGTCTTTGGCAATGAGGTAAGTGGTGTAAGTGATGAAATATTAACTATCGCGGACAGCTGCATAGAGATACCTCAATGGGGGGCTAAACATTCACTGAATATATCAGTTAGTGTAGGTGTTGTACTTTGGGAAATGGCAAGGCTAAACGTTTCTTAAAAACATATTATGCTGGAACTCAGATCTACCTGCGAACATTGCAATAAGCCGTTGCCGCCCGATGCAATGGATGCCATGATCTGTAGTTTCGAATGTACTTTTTGCGTCGATTGTGTAGCGAATGTTTTACATAATAAATGCCCCAATTGCGGCGGCAGTTTCGAAAAGCGGCCGGTGCGTCCGGAGCATTTATTGATTAAATATCCACCTCTGGTTCGCTAGGCCATATCAGCATATAGCTGCACATACTTAGGTGCCCTTCTTACCAGGAACAGCCAGAATAATACTGACGCTACAGGGGCTATGGTTGACAAAAACACGATCCATATCAATTTATCTGCTGCATTCAGGTGTTTGAATTTTGCAAGAAGTACCAGGCAATATATGAATATGGGTGCTGTAATGATCGCAGCAGACGCGATCATATAGAATAGTGTATGATAATTATTGCTGGTAATAGCAACTACAGTACCCGGCTCATAGTTACCTTGTGTCAGCGGCATCAGTAGATACAAGTAATAAACCAGGCATGCAGTAAATGCCACTATTGGTATAAAACAGATCATACCTATCCGCGCCTTAGTCTTATCGTCAAAAACCATTAAGTTGTCCATAGTAAAAGTATTTTTATGTTTACAAATAGTTATTATAAACATGAAAAACTATGCCACTGAACAGGTTTCAGGCTTTAATTCAAACCATCGCAGGAATTTTAGCTTTATATTTTTTAAGAAAATCCTCGAACTGTGCTAAGGTATAGCTGCTTAGGTTATTTTGGGCTGTGAGTCCGCCTTTTTGTGCGGTCATTACCCCATAATAGGTATCCTTATACCCTTCCACAGAATGGGCATCTGGATCAATAGATAACAGTACACTTTTCTCCAGTGCATATTCTATCCAGCGCCAGTCTATATCCAGCCTTCGGGGATGCGCATTGATCTCTATTACCACATTATTAGCGGCACATTCATCTATCAGTTTTTTATGATCCAGCGGATAGCCCTTGCGGGATAATAATAATCGGCCGGTAGGATGGCCCAGTATGGTTGTGTAAGGATTCCTTACAGCGGTCAATACACGTTCCATAGCTCGCTCCTCAGACATTTTTAGATTGCTGTGTACCGAGGCAATAACCAGGTCGAATGTGCTGAGTACCTGCGCGGTATAGTCCAGGCTGCCATCGCTCAGTATATCAGACTCTATGCTTTTAAATATTTTGAATGGAGCAAGCTTTGCATTGAGTGCGTCAACCTCCTGGTGTTGTGCGGCAATCTGTTCAGGTTTCAGTCCACCCGCATAAAATGCTGACTGTGAGTGATCACTGATCACCAGGTACTCCAATCCACTGTCTTTGGCGGCTTTCGCCATTTCGGCGATCGTGTTTACTCCATCGCTCCATGTAGAGTGCGAATGTATAATGCCCTTTATATCTGCCGGTTGGATAAGATCGCTCAGTGCATTTTTTGCAGCCTTATCCAGTATAGATGCAGTCTCCCGCAGCATGGGCTGAATATAAGCCAGGTTATTTCCTGAAAATATTACCAGTTCAGATTCTGGCGTTTCCACCACCGTATACCGCTCCAGGAATGCCTGCATAAACTCAGTACTACCTGTGGTCATGAACAAGGTATGATAAAACCGCTCACGTGTACACAAATGTATGCGTAGTCGTGGCTGACCCGGCAACTTCACCAGCAATCGCTCCCCTGGTTCTTCTTCGATCACCGCATCCTGTACAGCTCCAAAATTTACCAGGAATACTTGTTTATCCACAGTAGCTACAACCTCTACAAATTCCAGTGTTTCGTTTTGCCTGCGTACATCGCCCGTGGTAGAAAATAACTCACCCGGGTAATTCTTCTGGAATTGAGCTAATACTGCATTGGCAAATTGCTCCCCTTCAGACCAAAGGTGAAATCCGAGGTTCTGGTTGAAATAAACAATATTCTGCAATATGCTTTCCTGTGTCTTTGCACCAAAGCCCTTAAGCGCCACGAGCCGATTCTCATTGCAGGCATATTCCAGCTCTCCCAGCGATTCTATACCCAGTTCTTTCCATATTACTGCTATCTTCTTCGGCCCTATGCCCTTTATCTGCAGCATATCCAGTATACCGGTAGGTGTTATGGCCAGCAAGCTTTCAAGTTGGGGTAGTTTCCCCGTGGCCTGCAGCTCTCTTATCTTTTTTCCGGTTGCCTCCCCTATTCCTCTCACACCAAACAGTTCATTGTCATCCATGGTCGCTATCTCAGCAGGCAACCGCTCTATATTAAAAGCCGCATTGCTGTATGACTTCGATTTAAAACTGTTTTCCCCGTGAATATCCATCAGTTTGGACAGCAGGTAAAAATGATCGGCTATATCGTAATTATTCATAGTGTTGGTGTGAGGGCTAATACCCGCTGCTCAAAAATACTCATATCCGCATTATTCTATACTCCGCTTTAATAAATGTATCTTTTTCATTAACGTTACGATTACAATATTTAGGGCATTACGATTTTGTATCTAAAGAATTAACTATACCTTTGAAAGGAGCAAATTACCAAAACGCCCGGCATTTTTACTACGCTGATGATCGTATATGAGCACACCTGCATTTTCATTTGGAACTGAGCAATTCAACAGGCTGTTTCCATTTTATGTATTAATAAGCAGGGACCTTAAGATCATATCTTATGGCTCATCAATAGCTAAGCTCTACCCATTAAAAAAAGACCATTTATTTACTGACTACTTCCGCCTCAAGGTACCTCCAACCGAGCACATATCTTTTGCATCGCTTAGGGAACTAACCAACCAGGTCATACTACTCGTTTCTGCTACTTCAGGCAGCAATGAACTAAGGGGCCAGTTTGAATACATTGACGGCCAGGGACAGTTATTATTCATCGGCACCCCTCGTTTCAACTCTATTGAAGAACTGAAAGAGGACAACCTGACCATACATGATTTTGCCAAGCACGATTTCGTGATCGAGCAGATGAACATTCTGAAGGAGCAGGAAACAGCAATAAACGATATTAAGAAACTGCTGAATTCGGTAAACGAACAGAAGACAGCACGCAAATACAGCGAGCATCTCTGGAAGTTCGTACTCAACAGCAGCGGTGACGCAATATGGCAGTACGATTTTAAAGATGAGGACGGCATCAACTTCACACATGACAAAATAGTCCTCAGCCAGGACCCTGATAAGTATAGCTACAACAGGTGGCTGGGTGCCATACACACCGACGATATAGAGAACGTGAACAGGGCTTTTGCCGCATACATCAAGGGAGAAAGTGAGCAGTTCATCGTGGAGCACAGGCTCATGGACAAGAGTGGCGACTACAAATACTTCATTACCCGTGGTATGATCGTGGAGCGGGACAACGAAGGAAAACCCGGCATGATCATCGGCACCATGACCGATATAGACCAGCAGAAACAGCTGGAAATGCAGCTTAAGGAAACTGCTAACCGCCTGTTCTTCCTCATCAAAAACCTTGATTCCGGCATAGTGCTGGAGGGTAAGGATCAGCGGATAATTCTGGTTAATGACAACTTCTGTAAGTTCCTGAATATTAAAGAATCTCCGGAGCAGTTGATAGGTATGAACTATACCATAGCCACACGGCAGAGTAAGTACCTGTACAAGAACCCGGAGGAAGTAGTAGCGCGTATATATAAGATACTGGAAAAGAAAGAACCTGTTGCCAATGAACTGATAGAACTGGCTGATGGCCGTTTCTTCAAAAGAGACTTTGTACCAATATACCTTGATGGTAAGTACGAGGGGCATCTATGGCAATATGTGGATGTGACCGAACAAACCATTGCCGAAAAGAAACTGGAGGAACAAAAAGCATTTTACGAGAATGTGCTGAACAACGTCCCTGCGGATATTGTAACATTCAGCCCCGCTCACGAATACCTTTATATCAATCCTAAGGCTATCAAAGATCCTGAACTCAGGAAGTGGATGGTAGGCAAGAAAGATGAAGATTTTTGCAGTTATCGCAATAAACCAATGAGGGTTGCCGAGGAGCGCCGTGCCTTATTTAACAAGGTACTGTCATCCAAAACGCTGCACTCATGGGAAGAAAAGCTACCTACTGCCGATGGCGGCGTGGAATATCACCTCCGCAATATGTACCCTGTGCTCAATGAGCATAACGAGGTCGTGCAGGTGATAGGCTTCGGCATCAATATTACCGACCTACGCCGCATGGAGGACCAGCTTAAGATCAATGAAAAACGATACAGGGACTTGTTCAATTACAGCCAGGCATTCATCTGCACTCACGATCTGCAGGGAAGGCTGCTAACTGTAAACCCAGCTATCTGCGAACTGCTGGGCTACAACGAAAACGAACTCATAGGCAAGCGCATCAGCGACTTCCTGCCCGAGAGCGAAGCAAAGGACTTCCCTAAGGACTACCTGGATAAGGTCATTACCAATGGTACCGCCGGTGGCGTGTTCCGTGTTATTGGTAAGAACAAGAAACAGGCATTCCTGTTATATAAGAACTTCAAGGTTGAGGAAGAGAACTCTGAGCCATATATCATCGGCTTCTCTCAGGACATTACAGAGCGTATCAATACTGAGAACGAACTGCTGCTGGCCAAAAAAGTGACCGAAGATGCGCATAAGGCCAAAGAAACCTTCCTGGCCAATATGAGTCATGAGATCAGGACACCTATGACCGGCATACTGGGTATAGCAAACCTGCTCTCCAAAACCGGCCTTGACGATCAGCAGCGCAAATTCACCAAGCTCATTTCCGAATCGGCTAACAACCTGCTCACCATAGTTAATGATGTACTGGATATAGAGAAGATAGCTGCCGGCAAGCTGGACCTCGAATACATACCATTCCGTATAGAGGATAAGGTATTCACTACCCTGCAGTCCTTCCAATTCAAGGCGGAGGATAAGAACATCAACCTGCTGCTCAACAGTACCCTGCCCGATGACCTTGTAGTTGTTGGCGACCCGTACCGCCTGAGCCAGATACTGAACAACCTGCTCAGCAATGCCCTCAAATTCACTACCGATGGAGAGATATCCATTAATATGGATGTGATAA
>CAYZKL010000015.1:43502-46598 GCA_964478855.1 uncultured Flavipsychrobacter sp. | reverse complement strand
GAAGAAGGCAAGGCCATAACCATAGAGATACAGGTGCAGGATACCGGCATCGGTATCAAACAAAGCAAACTCAACGAGATATTCAATCCTTTCGTGCAGGCATCTACCGATACCACCCGCAAGTTCGGCGGTACCGGCCTTGGCCTCACCATCTGTAAGAACCTTGCACAGATGCAAGGCGGCAACATATCGGTGGACAGTAAGGTCAATGAAGGCACCACATTTACCTTCTTCATTCCTTATGAAAAAGGCGACACATCATTGCTGCCAAAGGACGAGAAGGACGACCTTAACTATAAAGACCTCGAATCCATACGCATACTCGTGGCCGAAGATGTAGAACTCAACCAGTTCCTGGTGAAGCACATACTCGACTCATGGGGCTGCGAGGTCACTATTGTGGGCAATGGCAAGGAGGCTGTAGAGAAGGTAAGGCGCAAGCACTTCGACCTCATCCTCATGGATATACAGATGCCCGAAATGGATGGCCTCACCGCCACCAAGCAGATTCGTGGGCTGGATATAGCCGACAAATCAGTGGTCGATAAATCGAACCTGACCAAGAAGATACGCACCATCAATGCCAAAGACCGCTCCTCTATACCTATTATTGCCCTCACCGCCAATGCCCTTAAAGGCGACGGCCAGCGCTATATAGATATGGGCATGAACGGCTATATCACCAAGCCATATACCGAGGAAAAGCTGTTCCATGTCATCAACCAGGTCATAAAGACCAACGACAAACTGAGGCTGAAACTCACTGCCGGCAACAAGGCCCAGCAGGAAAATACTGAACCTGCCCCCGATGCCGAAGAACGCCTTTACGACCTCTCCCTCATCAATGTGATCGGTAAGGACGATGACTCATTTGCCAAAAAGATCATCTCCATCTTCCTTGATACCATGCCGGATAGCCTCGAAAACCTGTCCCGCTTTGCTAAAGAGCAGAACTTTGCTGAGATGTCGAAAGTGGCCCATAAAATGAAATCCAGCATCGATTCCCTGGGTATCAATTCCATAAAAGACACCATCCGCGACCTGGAAGCCACCAAGACCAGCGATACCGGTGCCGATGTGGACGGTATGATAGATACTGTAAAAGGCGTACTCAAAAAGGTATTTGCCCAGTTAAGGGAACTGTAAGCAATGTGGATATCTCGTCAGCTCCATAAGGCAGACTTTTTTTACATTTGCGCCACTAAGCAATACAATAATGATATACCATATAGTTACCGGTGATGTAGCCGCAGCACCGCTCCGTGAAGCCCTTACCCTCGAGCCCTCTATGGAAGGCGAGATCGTGGTCATAAAAGACGTACTCAGCATAGGCCCCCTGCAGAAGGAAGAAGGACAGAAGTTCTCTGACCTCCGCAGCGCATTCTGGCAGCAGGTATCGCCAAATGACAAGAACCCCGTGCAGGTGGACGATATGGAACGCCTGCTGGAAGTGAGCGCTACCCTTGCCAAAGACGAGACCGCTGTGGCATGGGTATGGATGGCACCATGGCCTGCCGACATTGCTACCTACTACTGGACCATCAAGTACCTGGGCAAGTATCCCGGCCGCTTCCTGGTGGTCAATATCGCCGGCCTGCCCTTCCTCGATGAGAACGGCAAAGTATTCTTCCCCAAGAGCCTGGGCGAGATAAAGCCAAAAGAGATCGTAAAGGCCCGCCGCCTGGCTCGCCCCGTTACCCCCGGCGAACTGGAAGTGGACGGTGAAGAATGGCGCAAACTCGTGGCCGACAATGCCGGCATCCGTACGCTGGAAGGTGGCAAACGCCTCATATCCCGTACCGAAGAGCATTACGATGCGCAGCTCCTCAGCTTCTGCTCACAGCAGTTTCAGAAAGCATCCAAAATCGTTACCCAGGCACTCAGCAAGTTCAATATACCTACGGGCGATACCTACCTGGGCTGGCGCCTGCGCAAGCTTGCCGAAGCTGATAAGGTGCACCTGCAGGGCGACCCCGCAAAGACCCTCAAGGACTTTGACATAAAGCTCCCCTCCTCCGAACTAGAATTCGGAGAAGCAAAATCAGAAACCACCACAACCTCATAACAACCTTACACGCTCTACCTCGAAACCACCACCACCCAATAACAACCTTAAACCTTAAACCTTATCCCTTACACCTTATCCCTCGCAGACTTACGACTTACGACTTATGACTTACGACTCACAACTACCGTCAGCGTAATTTCCTACCTTTGCACCATGGTATATGATCTGCCGCTGGTCGAGGAAAAGGTTAAGCCTCACCAGGTCACCTCCCTCCACCTTATATGCTCTTTAGCTTTCATAGGTACCGGAGCCATTATTTTTGTCTACAACTACGTCATCACCATGTGGGGGCTGGCACTGCTCATTGCAGGCTTCCTGCTGCTGGGTATCACCATTGTGCGCAACCGCTGGCTCATCAGCCGCAAGGTCAATTTTGCCTTCCGTATCATCGAGCTTATCCTTGCCCTTACCATTGCCGGCTACTCCATATACCAGGGGTGGAAGTTCCCTATCGGTATGTTCAGCGTACTCAGTGCGGCTATCATTTTCAGCATGTACTGGGAACGGTCGCAAGGAAATAAGTTATTGATTTCCATAGACAATGAAGGCATTAAGCTACCTATTACTTCACGTAAAAAATTCATCCCCTGGGTCGATGTTGAACAAGTTGTGCTCCGCTTTGGCACCTTGTCGGTCAACTGTGCCGACAACAGCCTGCAGCAGTGGAACATTGCCCCACATACCCACGACCCTACCCTTATCGAAACCTTCTGCACCACCCTCATAGAAGAGCACCGTGCCGAAAGAAGAAACGATGAGTGGTGATTGAATAAGGTAAAAGGCAAATATCAAAATTCAAAAAATAAGCACCACTACCCTCAATCACAAAACACATTTTTAATTTATAATTTTAAATTTTCACTTCCACTCCATGTCACCTTTCATCCTTTACTCCGACGGCGACGGCAACATATTTGAAGACACCAGCCTTTATGCGGTAGGCCGCAGCGGCTGGGATGCCATGCCCATACCATCAGAAGACTGGATAGAACTGCCCAACGGCGGCAATTTATACGAACTGCCCAACC
>CAYZKL010000015.1:41675-43492 GCA_964478855.1 uncultured Flavipsychrobacter sp. | reverse complement strand
CTACGCGCTCCACGCGGCCACCGGTGCGACGCTCTGGAGCCACACCACCGGCGGCGAGATCGACTCGTCGCCAGCGATCTCCGACGGCATCGTCTACATCGGCTCCGACGGCGGCAACCTCTACGAGCTGCCCGGCCGCCGCGGCATAGGCATCGATGTGGCCACCGGCGATATGCGCCTGTGCGACAAAGGCTGGGCTGTGGCCGCCTTTCTGCCGCCTGCCCATACCGGCTTTTACATAGCCGCCTACGAGACGCTCGAAGATGCACCCACCCTGCCCCTGTTTTGCTATACCGCTGCCGGCTGGCTCAATGATAAGTTCTATGTGCCTGCCTTCAGGGTAGAGCGCGATATTCGCCAGGAGTGTGCCGGCTACGACGAGAGCAAGATACAGACCGGGGTAGATGTGCTTACCCATGCCTACCCGCACAACCGCCTGGTGAAGCACCTGGCCAACAACTGCGCCCTTACTTATAACTGCCCCGCTGCCCGCAACTACTTTATGGGCCGCTGGGAGTGCCCTATACCCACATCACCCGCGTGCAATGCCAACTGTATGGGCTGCATCTCCTTTCAGCCCGAGGACGAGACCATCGTATCCCCGCAGGACAGGCTGCAGTTCAAGCCTACGGCTGCCGAGATAGTGGAGTTTACCGTACCCCACCTGGAGACCGCTCCCTACCCTATAGTCAGCTTTGGCCAGGGTTGCGAGGGCGAGCCACTGCTCATGTGGGAGACCATCCGTGAGTCTATTATCGAGATCCGCAAGCACACCCCCAAGGGCAGCATCAATATCAATACCAACGGCTCTAAGCCCGATGCCGTGGAACAACTCATGCAGGCCGGCCTCAACAGTATCCGTGTCAGCCTCAACTCTGCCCGCCCCGATATATATACCAAGTACTACCGGCCAAACAACTATAAGTTTGAGGATATAGTGGAGAGTCTGCGCGTGGTGCGCAAGCATGGCGGCTGGGCATCTATCAATTACTTTGTATTCCCGGGCATGACCGACAGCGTGGCCGAGTACGAAGCCCTGTGCGACCTGATACGCACCACCGGCCTCAGTATGATCCAGTGGCGCAGCTTCAATATAGACCCCGATTGGTACCTGGGCAAAATGGGCATTACCGATACCGGTGAGTGCATGGGTATCCGCCAGATGATGGACCTTATACACGATGAGTTCCCCGATGTTAGGTTCGGCTACTTCAATCCGCCGATCGAGCGTATGAAGAACTACGATACTGACTTCGCACATTAAGAACCGGGATCAAATCTGAACCAAGATTGGACACCCCATTTTTACTTTTCATAGGTCACCCCATTTGTATAACTCTTTGATCTTCAATTAAACTTTGGGGTGAGGAACACCCCAAAGACACCCCATTGGGGTCACGGCTAAAGCCACGATCAGGATATCCAGGCTACCGGATCAATTAACTGATCTCCACGAAGTCCAGCATATTTGTAAATACGCCATAGTCGCGGGCCTGCAGCTCCCGTATCGTATTCTTAAAGGCCAGTATCTCCGCTTCCTGTACCTTCTGCCATTTATCAGGCTTATTATACTTCAATACATTTTCATAAAATGGCTTCATGCACTTTACAGGCCGCGCATAGTCTACTATGATCAGTTGCTTTTTCTCGCCTAGTTGATTTATCGAATAGTTGATACCATAATACCTGTTATTCTGCAGTATGTTCACATAACCTCTTATGTACTCTGAATAAGTATCCTCGCAGCGGTCAAAGGTGGCAGCATCCAGCCGCGTGGGTATGATCACCTGTACCTTGATGCTCTTTTTATCAAACGG
>CAYZKL010000015.1:30975-41665 GCA_964478855.1 uncultured Flavipsychrobacter sp. | reverse complement strand
CAAACGGCTCCGGGTCCTTGCCATCAGGTGTCTTGCAAAACTCCAATTTTCCCATCACATTTATCTTCTGGAACAGCGGCTCCAGGAAGTTATAAAAGTACCCCACGGCCAGTGCCGGAGAAGCAAGGTCCTTCTCGTCCTTCTTGCTATAGTCCATAAACTTTTTAACTGCTACTTCAGCCAGTTCTTTTGCTGCTTCTAACCAGATCATACGTTATCTTTTTATGTAGAAATTACTAATTGTAAACTTACATAATACAATTAGTATTACAAATCGTTTAGTGTAAGAAAAAGACCAAGCAAACAGGGATTATTGGATTTCCCAGGTTGTCGGTGAGGAGAAAAGTTCTGCATATCAGACACCCCATTTTTCAATTTTTAATGGTCACCCCATTGATATAACTCTTTGATCTTCAATTAAACCTTGGGGTGAGGGACACCCCATAGACACCCCATTGGGGTGACCAAAGACTGAACATGGATTTATCAGATCAATGGATATACCTGGTTGCACATTATTGCATAAGCTTTGAATATCGGGTCACCCCATTTCCCATTTTTGATGGTCACCCCATTGGTATAACTCTTTGATCTTCAATTAAACCTTGGGGTGAGGGACACCCCAAAGACACCCCATTGGGGTGACCAAGAGAGAACCGGGATTTATCACATCAATGGATATACCGGGTTGCACATTATTGCAAAGGCTTTGCATATCGGGTCACCCCATTTTCACTTTTACAGCTCACCCCATTTGTATAACTCTTTGATTTTCAATTAAACCTTGGGGGTGAGGGACACCCCAAAGACACCCCATTGGGGTGACCTAACTAAGGGGCATAACTAAAAGTACAAAAACATGAAATTTGCCTGAAAAGCCCGACTGTATTGATAAATAGCCGTTTTTAGCCTGTTTTTACCGGGTAGAATAATTACCGTTTATTACCATAATGCTACCATTTTTAGCGGCAGGAACTGCCTGAAAACGCCTGATTCTACTATTGTGTGCCTGAAAAGGGAGAAATTATTACTGCCGGAGCATAAGGTAAGGTTAATGTACTTTTAAAGGTGCTTTAAAACCTTACCGTTCATATTACCGTTTTGAAGGGTAAGAAAAAATGTACTTTTGGTTTATCAGGACTGATAGATTGGATAAGCTGCTAATTCAGTCCTAAATTTTTTCTTTTGGTCTAAACCTGTATATTTACTTCATATTTTTGTAAAAAAAGGTATTATTATGGCGTTACTACAAAAAGAATCTATTACTATCCAAGAGGCTGGTACTGAGGGAAATAAGGTAAGAATGAAGATAACCCTCAATTTCAATGGATATTATGATGTAGAAGTACCTGAAGGAAAACTATATACTTTCTATATTCCAGCAATGGATTTATGTTATTCCGCACCTACGATAGAAGAGGGTAAAAAATTGGCAAAAGTGCTACCGGGGCATTCTTACACTATTGGGGTGAAGAGCGCAGTAAATTTATGATGCGAATTAAAGTTTTGGGATTCGTTCCTTCTAATGATGTATGGCAAAGTGTGATGAAAAAACAAAGGTATCAAAATGCAGCTTTCACATATCGTGAAACGTCATCTTCATTAAAAAAGATACAACCACTTCTTAATAGATATTACGATAAAGTAGAAGTAGAAGTAGCATAATAATCTTCCATGAGCCAAATAAGAGAAACGAGCTTTTCAGACTTCCATACTCATATGCTTGACCATGGAGTGTATCACAATCCCGACGATAACAAAACTGTAAATGGTTACGAATGGGGATTCTTTATCAGTGCAGATAATACAAGAACTCAACAAATTCTTCTTAGTAGAGAACTGGTTTCTAAAGACGAGATGGACTTTTGTTGTTCGAAACTTAGGATACCAAAAATGCCGTCAGTCTATTAGCGGCTATTGTATTCTGATATAGTATTTTTTTTTCACGTCCTTTATTCAAAGATCAGTTATTCCAAAGCTCATCTGATAGATAGGTCGTAGCGTATTTCTTATCTGCAGTACCCCGCTTACGGTTGTAGGTTGGGATGTATAGATAGGCTTTTACTTGTTCTGTTACAGGCATTTTGTTCCACATTACGAGGGTTTTCTTCTTTGAGGACCGCTCTTTGTCATTGTACCGATTCCAGAACATATCGAAAGTGACCTGGAGCTGCTTCTCTACAAAAGTGGCCGATGGCGATGCCTTACTGAGCGGATCCAATAATCCGAGGTTCCAGGGGAAATGATCAAACAGGTGTTTGTACTGCTCATCGCTGAGGCATTCGGTTATAAGAAGAGAAGAGAACCTCCCTTTTTCGTTGTATGTGAATATAACTTCTCCCGGAAGCTTGGGGCTGGTCATTGTGATCGTGAGCATTAGCGGCGGGTTACTGATTTGATAAAATCCTTCTTCATTTTCTTTGCATTCTGGAACAGCAGGTACAATTCCTGGTTATCATAGTCGTTAAAGCGCTTTTTGCTGCCCTTTACGCCGTATTTCTCTGCCCAATCCTTTGCTGCCTGTGTATCTCTGCCTATTGACTTGAATTGAGAAATTATGCCCTTCCTAAGCCGATCAGCGACCGGATCAATGTCTATGGTGGGTAAATTGAGCCGGCGCTGGCTGATCATTGCTGATAATGTGCGCTCCAGACCGGCCAGATCCTGATCATTCAGGGAGCTAAGGCTATCTGTACGCTGATCAGTAAAGTCTTTTACTGCCTGCTCTTTGGTGAGTGCCAGGCCATTGGCGTTTACTTGCTTCAGGATAGCAAAGAATTTAGAATATCTGTTTGATTTCATAACAGGGTTAGTTTTCTAACAATAGACCAGATGTAAGTTGCGTTTTATAGCTTCCACCTTCAATATCATTCAGCTTCGATAAAGCCTGGTACCTTTTACTTGTGGAATCTACTCTTTCAATCTCTTCAGGCTTATATAAGTTACTTTCGATACAATACCTGGAGAAAAAAGGCGGCTTTAATTCTTCCCGGCGCTTTGTTTTAGTTTTTGCTTTTCTACATTTTGCAAGTTCAGGAGCGCAGAATTTATCCCATTGCGTTTTCATGTGTCGGCGAAAATATTCATAGGATGATTCTACAGTTATATAGTCCATGTACCGTAAATGCAGGTGAATTTCCTTTACTCCCTGGTTCCTTCGCTTCGCTGTATTGAGCGCCTCTGTATCCTCTATAAGGATATATAAAATACGCTTCAACAGCCATTGATCGAGGTCCGTTTTGTATTTTAACATATACAGTTCTTTGTCCAAAGAGTCGAGATCGATGCCCTCAAGGTTATATTTCGATAGTATTTTATCAAGTGCTACCTGTGCTGCTGCCTTTTCACCTTCACTACCACCGCGCTTTACTAAGGCGTATATCTTACTCAGTTTTGATTTTAGTTCCTGGCTGATCATGTTATAAAAGTTGTAATTGTTGAGTAGTGGGTAATGATTTCATGGCCGGTCCGAAAGAAAATGGTTCGTTGCCGCCGAAACGGGAATCGGGATATACTGTTCTGTTCTTTATTAACGCTTTAATATCAACCCGCTTTGCGATCATCTTAGCGGCATGGCTTTTCGGCCTATCTTGGCTATCGCACCAGGATAAAAAGATCAATGTCAATCGAGGAAACGTATCAACTAATAATTTGTACTGTTTCTCTGTAAATTCCATGTAGTCAATACTGTCTGTAACCAGAAACTTTGGGCCTCCTTTCTTTTTAAGACGTTCGAATATTACTTCAAATGGCTCTTTATGTAAGAGCATTACCTTTCCTGCCACTTCTTTCATATTGTTACGAATGAAAGCTTGCTGCATGGTCTTAGATTTTCCTTCCTCATGGTTATTCAGGTAAACCTTTCCCCACTTACTTACATATTTGCTTAATTTAAGAGAAAGATCGGTTTTGCCATTCTTTTCCGGTCCGTATATAAGCATACTGAAACCTATCTCCGGCCTGCCAAATGCCGCCTCCCATTCTCCATCGAATTTGTACTCATCGAAATTCATCTCCAATAAGTCATTTATACCTGTTGCTTTTTTCATTTTGCTGCTACTTTAAAGGGTGATTAATGAATTATTATAGGCATTCCCAACCGGTGAGCAATATCCCGCTCTAATGTGGCTCCTTTGCTGATCTGCCAGCATGGTAGCAGGTGCAATTCATCACACTGCATAAGATGGGTAATACACTCCCGCATTATATCTGCCCATTCCAGGTGCTGCAACTTGTTCATTTCAATAAATCTTACAGGGTTAAATACAATATGGCCCTGAGCGGTAAGCTCTTGTTCTTTCAGTTGGAATTTCTTACTAACTGATATATTGTTCAGCCCGGTTACGGCACCGGCGATATAAACTGTTTTCATTCTGGTTCGTTTTTAATAGTGTTAATAATGTTTGTTCCTGAAGCTGTGTGATACCCTTTTAATATGCCCTTCTTATATAGCGTCAAGAAGGATTCTTGTATAGCTTCATATTGTTTATAGGTGTTTGTGATCTCTTTGCTGATCTTAGCCTGCTGATCCATCAGCCAACCGAGTACTTCTTCTTTTTCCTGCTGGCTGACTTGTATATCTTCTAATTTCATATCGTTTGTTTTAATGGTCCAGACCTGCATCATCCCAACCACACCCGGAGCAATGCTCTATCATGTGCGCTGCCTGAAGGTTACAGTTGCCGGTGCAGCCTTGTGGCGGCTGGCCGTGCCAGGTTTTTTTAATTTGTTGTAGCTGCTCCGGCGTGAACTGGCTCTGCCAGTCCGGTTGTTGTTCCTGGTTCATTAGTATGTCTTAGAAATATTACTGCAGTATCCGGGTTAATTGGTTGTGGGAACCTATCTGTATCAGACATATACCAATACCGGTAGGTTCTGAAATACGTCTTTTTGGTTTCGTGTTCTACCATCTGTAATACGGTCTTTTTACGATCGTTTGCTTTATAAAAGCGATCACCCGTGATCAGTTTTTTAGCTATTGTAGAGGTGTTGCGTTCCATACGCAGTTAGTTTAGGTTTTGTTTATACGCTTGTTTATTTGCTGAATTCATGACAACCTGAACAAGGGCAGCGGCTAATTCCCTTACTTCATTTGTGGTAAAACCATTGTTTGCTCCATCTATTTGGATCCCGTCAGGTTCTCTCTTGGCGATAACTATGAAGTATTCATTCTCACCCTCAACGGTTTTTTTGATTTTATCAGGCCAGTTCTTTTGCAGATCAACCTGCCTTTGCTGTTCAAACAGTTGTTTGTTTGTTTGTTTGTTTGTTTGTTGCGATCCATGATCTTTGATTTTATATACTCGCATTATTGCGATTGCTCCCGCCCTGGCCTTGAACCAGGGAGGCTGCCAGCCGGGCTATTTCTTCTTACGTCTCTTGATTATTGGTTTTGTTGTCAGTATAGCCCAATAGTTAACTTCGTCAACTACTGTTGGCTCACCTGAAATCAGGAATGATACTCTTTGCTCCTCTTCGTCAATACCTAAGGCATCAAGTATCGTGTTACTCATTGCCGTATTGTTGAAATACAGGCTTGAACCGTCTTTTTTGTCATCCCTGAGCGGGAAACCAGCTTCACCTAAGCTTAGGTACCAATCTTCCGGATTATCTTCATCCTGATGGATGGCGATCTTATCTTCCGGGCTAAAGCCAGTGCGATCAACAGCAGCTTTGCTCAAACTGTTAGCTGCATTCCTGGAGAAACTAATGTAAGCGTCTCCTTTTCTTTGTGATACCATGTTTTCGGCATCGAATGTGACGAGCTTCATTTATTTATTTATTTATTTATTTATTTATTTACACTCGCATTATTGCGATTGCACCCGCCCCGGACTCGATCCGGGGTGTCTGCCAGCCGGGTATTATGTATAGCTTACTTTCTTTTTTACCCATTTGATAACCTCAACAGTTATCGGTTCGCATTCCCAACAGATGGCTTTTGCTGAGTCTATCTTCCAATACTTCCCATCCGGGCAGATGTATATCGAAGGATCACAATGGAATTTTAATACTTCAAATCTGTTACCACACTCGCTGCACCTATGTTTTTCCGGCCTTGCCGTAGCACCACTACGCTCCTGCAGGTATCTAAACGTGTTGCAAACCGTACATTTCAGATACATAGCCGCTATTAGTTTAGGAACGGTTTGCTGTACATTGCATTTTCGGGCTTGCCTTCTACTATGGCGGCTACATCCTGGATTATCTGGAAGCGGATCACTGATCGCTGTACCTTTTGGCTCCGACAGTGGTCGATCATGTCGCTAATGGCCTCTATGTTTTCGTCCGGTACCAGGTCGAGACAATCTGCTAAGTGAGATGCTGTTGTTTCGTGGATCAGTTCTTCGATTTGCTTGCGCTGTGGGTGTTTGTTCATTGTTGCTGCTATTGAGGTTAAATAAAAATTTGATCAGCAGATCATGCTTCTGCTGTTGTTTCGTTCCCTGCTTCTGTGTCCGGAGCATAGTTCTTAGTGTTAAGTTTCGCAAAGTCAAGTACAAGTGCCTCCCATGAATTATTGGTAGTATTCATTTTAAAGAAGCGTACATATTGGGCAGTACCATACGGGTTATAACTTTCTTTGAAGAGGCGCAGCGCATCCTTCCAGTTCTGATCATCGAACTGATCTTCCATCTTATACAGGCGGTTGATCAGGTCGATATCATAATCACCGGTCTTTGGGTTGCGCTCCAGGATTGTCTTGATAAGGTTGTACATTTTCAGGTCACGTTTTTTAATAAAGCCGTCCATGAATGTGCGCAGCTTCTGTTCTGCCAGCTCGGCTCGTTCATCAAAGCGTTTATTGATCTGACTTGTAAACAGGATCTTGTACTGATCGTTCTTGATCTCGAAGCTTCCTTTGTTCTTATCTCCCCTGCGAAGGGTACCGTACTCCAGCATCTGTTCCCGGAATTCTGCCAGGCGTTTGAACGACTCATACTTCAGATCAAGCATCTGAGCTACAAGGGTATCAGCAAAGCCCCCTAATTCATCTATTAGTTGGGTTCTGTTGTTTTCGTAGGTTTTACGTTTTTTTGCCTGTAGATCCTTTTCTGCTTTTTGCTTGTCTTTCAGGATCTTCTTAAGATCGTCAGCGCTGAGGCTGTTGATGTCGATTGCGTTTTCCATTTGTATATAAAATTTAATTTGTGACTTGTTCTATCCTGGCATTTATCCTATCGAGGGTAGCCAGGTATTCCCTATTAAAGCGCTCCAGTTGATCCGGTGTGGCGGTGGCCATGTTCATCATCAGCCATTCATCCCGCTCATTCAGTTCGGAGACTGTTACATCAACGAGCGCTTGTAAGTGTTTTTCGTTTTGCTGATCCATTGGGTAACGGTTGTTTATGTTTTTTATCAATATTTTGAATTATCTCCTTCACTGTCAGGTCGGCCAGTATCTCTTTTATGTGTATCGGGTTCCATGTTTGATAAAAGGCCATTGCTTCAGATCCAGTGAGTGCCAGCGTATTCTTTTGAGCCCTCTTTGCTAACAGTACCTGAAGCTTAAAATGCATCTCCAGGAGGTGTTCATTGAGTATTGCTTCATGCTCACTATCGGGATTGTATTGATCATACCAATAGTTATACAGTTCAAACAGAGCTTCAAGCTTTGCCAGGGATAGTTTTATTCTTACTTCTATTTTCATTTTTGATTAGCTGCTTTGATTTGTTAATAAATTCTTTCCGGTATTCCTGGTCTTTAAACTTCAGGTTGGCTATCCGGAGTAGCCGCTCCCTGGAGATGTACATTAGCTCGGCCAGTTTGGTTTCCCATCCGGGGATAAGCTTCACGTCCTGCACTGCTTTGATCATTTCCTCATCGGTGCCGGTGATCGTGCTGCTTTTTTTGGTCTGTACCGATTTCTGTTTCCAGTTCTGGTACCTAAACCCAAATCCTCCTGTACTCATAAGTATGGTTTTATGAAGTGATACAAATCTTTTTCTAACTGTTCGTCACCGATCAGGCAGGCTTTCATTTGCTCATACGGCACACTGTTCTTATCCGGAAGGCATTCATTGTTTAACATGAATATGTCATCAGCGCCGTATTGCATTTTGAACCAATCCCAATAGCTGTATTTTGAGTTTTGAAGCAGCTCCTTAGTGAGATCATCCCGGTTAAGAAAATGGCGGCAGAAATGCTCTGCAAACAGGGTTCCGTGCTGGAACATCATCTCGCTGTATTGGTCGCGGGTGATCTGAGAGGCCCGGAGTATAGAAGTCCGGGCTTTTTCGATCTCAGTAGTATATGCTTTTACGTGGCTCATATCAGGATGCTTTAGCTTTTAATGGTTGTTCGTTTGCCTCAGCCAGCATTTTGTATTTGATGATCTTTCTTTCGATCACACGCCCTGATTCAACAATGTTTTGTTTTTTGATTTCACCATCAACCATAACATCTATTGCTACCGGTGTGCTTTCCAGCCATACTTTATTAATGGTTTCCTTATCTGTGATACCATTGGCGCTGCAGATCTTCTTTACATCGTTAGCGGAATATCCATGAAGCTTTACGAACAGGCGGCAAATGCGATCGGAAAGCTCATCATAGCCCATTATCTTATTCTTAATGCCCCGCTCGATCTTTTGCTGGAGGTTCTCAGTTCCTACGATAACGCAGCCTAATTTATCCTTGAGCTTGTTGTAGATATGGATCAGCATACAAAGGGTAGAATGAGGCAGGCTGTTGGCCTGATCGATGATAAGCAAGGGTTTGCCTTTGCGGACCAGGAAGTAATGAATTACCTGCTCCAGGATCTCGTTTACAGTGAAGTCTCCTTTAGGTTGCGGCATTCCAATAACGGCACGTAGCCTGTTTAAGAATTCGCGCTCACGCCATACCCAACACTCCAGGTAGAATACATTGCCGGCCCTGTTCTCATTCAGGTATTGCTTTATGCCTGTAGATTTACCGGATCCTGCACGTTCGGATATACCCATAAACATGCTTTGCTCCTGGGCATTTGTCAAGGTCTGCATAACTATCCTGGTATTGGTTACGTCACTTACTATTACCCATCCGCCCTTGTTCCAGGATAACTTTGCACCTATTTTGCGCCACATCTCATCGCCCTGGGTCTTGTACTGTCCCTTTTCTATCTGGCTGATAGTAGCCGGCGATACGCCGCATTTGTTGGCTACTGCCTGCGCTGATCCCATCTGGAGGATCGCTTCCTTTACCAATACTTCAATGCTGTTCTTTTCGTCTGCAGAGAGCTGGTTTGCAATTACGCCGGGATTTAATACTTTTGTTTCCATTATATAAGTTTTAAGAATTGATAAATGAGCGCCCTGCAAGGCGCTTGTTTGTTTTTAAGGAGTTACTATTTCATATTCGTTACTGGCAAGATGTACGCTCCTGTTCCGGAGGGTTGAAGTGACATAGATGTTATTGCCTTTAAGGTCTTTATACCCATCTATGAGCGGGAATACCGTTTTGATCAGGCTGCCCGGTTGCCATCCATGCACATGGCATGTGGCCTCGATCGCAGTGATCCTTACTTGTGTTGGTTGTGTTGCTGCTGTGTTCATTTACCATTGATTTATGGGGTTAATAAAAAAATCTGTTTCATCATCAAAATCCTGTTCGCCAGGAGGCAGGAGGTAGTTTGTTTCGGCGGCTTCTGCCTGATACTTAGTAACCGTTGTAGGAGCGATCAGGGCAACTACATCATAGGTGCCATCTTTTTTATATTCCAGTTCCTGTTCGCGGAAGTCTGCAAACTGCTCAATGAGGGCAGCGCGTTTCTGTATGATATCCCAATCCGGATTAGGGCCGTAGCGCTGTGGTTGCCTTTCCTCCGGAGCCCTGCCCAGGAATTGTTTTATAGGGCCATCTGTAACACTGTATAGCATTACCTGGCTAAGATCATCGAGGTCGTAACAAACCACAACATGGCTATGCTTGCTCACGATCTCATAGTCTGATACCCTGTAATAGAAATCTATGTGGCTTATGGTCTTTTTAATCAAGCCGCCGCCATCAACGGGCAGTTTGGCTTTCAGACCGAATAGGTAATAATAATCCTCGGCCTGCAGGTGTATCACGTTGGGCTTTTCGCTGATGGTGTGCAATTCTGCAGGTGACTGCTGTACGGTTTTATGTTTACGGCTCCATTCGCAGTAAGCGGTATGGCGGTAGGCATCCAGTACTTTGTTTGCTTCAGCACATGCAGCCCCAAAATCAAAGCCTTCCTGTTTTGCAATGCTGTTTATCCGCTTAATGTATTCCTCGCTCCTGTGCGCGTAATTACGGCGGCTGCGTATGCCCTGGCCATAGTAGTATTTGCTTTCCTGCATGAATACTGTTTGCAGGGTGCCGAACCAGCGCTCCAGATGTGGTTTAACGTTAGGATCACTCGACATGGTGACCTTTACACCCCATTGCTGCAAGTCGCCCAGGAATGTTTCCATTTCGGGGGTATTGTGACCAGGGAACTTATCGAAGATCATTTCATAAGGCAGATAACCTGCTTCCTTAGCAGCCATCTTAATGGCGCTGTGTACCGCCCATCTGTCTTCCTTCAGGTCAAAGTGCCACCCCAATATTTCACCGGAGTGAACATCACGTACAGCTATAATATATAGGAAGCGCTGTGCCGGCTTTTGTTTTTCCTTGCCGTCCTTATCTATATAAGTGATAGTATTTTTATGGCTCACCAGGTTGACACGGGTACCATCTATC
>CAYZKL010000015.1:24932-30965 GCA_964478855.1 uncultured Flavipsychrobacter sp. | reverse complement strand
GCCAGCAGTCACCGGCAAATAAAGCATTCTGGAAAGGCTGATACCCACGATATATAGCACCGAACCGGCCCTTTTTACCGTAGCGGGATTCGGAGGTAAGGAATTTAGTATTATGCTCTTCCATGATACCACCGATCCACCGTTCCTTTGGTGCCGGCTTATTGGTAAGGATGCACATATCCTGTACTTTCTTAATGATAAATGTATTGGTGTAGTTGGTGCCGTAGTCGCGGAGATGGAGTATCCAGGAGCGGATCTCCTCATCATGGAAGCCTTTTGATGCATTATCGTTATCGGCACGGGGTAGCTTAATTATATCTACTATGGGTGAACCGGCCATTACTGCCTCTATCTTGCGCTTTACGATCCGGACGTTTGAACCGAAATAAGGGATGTGGTATTTTTCTATAAATGCAGATAGCTGTTCAAAAAATGCGTATTTCTTTATATTAATATTATGGTCTGCGATGTATTGGATAGCGCCTTCCATAATTGCTGCAGCTTTGGCGAGATTGTATTGCTGTTGTTTGGTGCAATCGTTGTAACAGATCAGATAGCTGCTGTAATGTGTGTTTAAATACTCTTTAAAGTGATCCTCAAAGTTTGTTACCTGTGTAGCCGGTGCTGCTGTTTTGTTGGTCAGTTGCTGGAGCGTTGGTAATTGTGACCGGTAGTGTGCCGGTGCCTTATCCGGTATATTATTATAGGCATAGTAAAATGTATCATTGATAATAGCCCATCTCCATGCTTTACCGGTATCCATTAGTACATCCCGGTTTTGATGGCTTGCCCTTACTGAAGCTTTATATAATGACCTTACTTTGGTCATATATTCATCAGTAAGCCCTGAGCAGATCCGCAATACATAACTATGGGATAGCCATGTAGTATTATTGCGCGTTAATATGTCAGTTGGGTGTATATGCACTTAAGCAGCTTTTTGGATTTTCCTTGAAATCTTCTTTTTTGCAGATTCGTAACCTTTCTCTTCAGTAGCTACAAGTATTTCGTATGCGTCCCTTATTCCTTTATGTGATCTCTTACCCCGTATCACTTTGGATACATAATCCTGACTGACGTCGAACAATTCGGCCAGTTGCTCTTTGTGAATTCTGTTTATGGTAGTTTGTTTCATTTGTGTACATTTGTCTTAATGACAAGACAAAATAAAGACTTTTGTTTATGATAAACAAATTTCTTGATTAGTTTTTAAACAAATTTCTTTATGACCGGGGAGAAACTGAAGGAAAAGCTATTAAAATGGGGGTTCCAGCTATCTGATATAGCCGAAAAAATGGACATGACTCCCCAAGCTTTTCATAGTAAACTTGATATAAAAGACCTAAAATTGAGTTTCATAATCGATATTGCTACCGCAATAAAGAAAAATGTTTATGAAATAATAGAAGTGCCTCCAGCGCCAAAGGAGTATAAGAATGAGCCCATTACCGATATGATATTAGCGGAACCTTCCGTAACAATTGAACGGTTTATAAAAGAAGATAATTTGGTAAAAATGCCGGTATTGGATATGCAGTTTGCTGCCGGTGTTAGTTCTTATGCTCCTGATAATCTTGATTCAACTGATTTTGTTTTTATACCACGTGCCTGGTTGAAAAAGGGGAAAGCGTTTGCATGTGGACGAATCCGCGGTGAAAGTATGGCACCTACATTGTTGGATAGTGGATATGGGATCATACGCCAATTAAGTAAGGCAGAATGGAACAATATGCCTAATGAAGAGATATATGTAGTCGTATCTAAAGATGGCCAGAATGCCAATGTACAAGTGAAAAGGGTAAAGAACAGATTTGACAAGGGTTTCATAGTAATGATGTCCGATAATCCAGATAAAGCTTCGTACCCTAATTTCAACTTATATTCGGAAGAGATCATTAGTATATGGCACATGGATTGGTACTTTACCTCCAGGATGCCAAACATCCACAATCAATATTATTCCCGGCTTCAGTCACTGGAGGATAAGGTAGAAGATCTGTTCAATGAACTAAAGCCCAAATTGAAAACAAAATAATCGTTTATATATTTGAAGCTTAATTCAGTAGACATGAAAACAGCATTATTCATTTTATGTGTAGTTATTTCCTTTAGTGCCAATGGGCAAGAAACCATCACTGAAACACCAAAGGAACGCCACGATGCACTTGTAAAATTTAGAGAGCAGAAAATAATAGACGATGCTGCTCTTGCTCGTCAGGAAAGAATAAAAGATTCAATTGCTACTGACAAATCGAACAAGGAAAATGAGGCGTATATAAGAAAAATGGAAAAGAAGTATGGCAAGACTGCTATTAAAAAAGTGCAAGACGGGAAGGTATGGTTGGGTATAACTGACGAATTGTGTTTGTATGGGCTGACTGAACCTAATGCCATTAAAAATACATATACAAAAGGAGCTAAGACCGTAACCTGGATATATCAAGGTCAGGCAAACGGATGTATCGGTTATGGATGCCCATATCTCGACTATGTAATTACCTTTCAAGACCACAAAGCAATCGCAATAACTACTGCCGATTAATGTGGATAACTTAATCAGCCCAAACCCTTGCCAGTACAGGAAACCTTATAAAGATATCCACAAAATAGTGATGGTGAAAAATTGCCCCTTTAATTTTGGGGTATGTTTGAATTAGCCTGGGAACAAAAATCGTCCGTTTTATGGACCTGTAACCACGGGAAGTGGTATTTAAAGAAACGCCTGATCAATGGCAGAGAGCGGTATGAGATATGGAAGGGCGAAGTACTGCAGGAAAATTGCCTGAATTACTGGACGTTCATGGCACTGATCAAGTATGAGTATAAGAGCAAGGCAGCCTGATCACCAAACTATGTGGGTCCACTGGATGGCGTACCAGGCTTTTTTAGGAGCCTCCTTCCGAAGCTTATTGCATTCTTCGGCGTTCTCTGTAAGCAGGTCAACGATGCGGCCAGTAGAAATAAAGAATTCTTCCTCCAGCTTCTTCAGTATGTTGTCGTATATCATCGCTTCAGGACCGGTAAGCGTGATGTAGTAACAGTAACGGGCAATAAGAAGCTTAACCTTTTTATCGTGGAGGGATATTTCCTCTTCTACGGGGAATAGAGCGGGTTGATCTTCCGGGATAATGGTTTTAGTAAGCTGTTTAAATCTGTTCTTGCCTCGCATTGTGTTGTGAATTACAAAATTAGAAATAATCCTTGTATGTATCCAACTGCCTGCAAAATATATTTTATTCATCTTCCGGATCACCTGTATCGATCTCGAATTCTGTAGTAATATCAGGGGTTACAGGTACATACGCTCCGGGATCATAGCAGCTATAATCTTCAAAGCCTAATGAATAAGTTATCTCCCGGACCTTAAGATCATCACGCTGTTTATTGGTCTTTGCTTCAACACGATCGAGTGATCCGAATATATCTTCCCATCCTTCCGGCTGCTGGCCATCTTCCTGTACCGGTACATCCTGATCACTTGGGGACCATGCTTGTAAAGCCTTGTGTAACCGGCTCTCAATATCCATATAAGAAAGGGCCTTTTCCTTCGGTTTTTGCGGAGTAATGCTGGAGCTGCTGCTGTACACTTCCATTACCAGGATCAACCGGATGTTTACTACACCCATCTGTACATTCTCTGACAGATCAGTAAAACGGGCATCATCCATATTGACCAGGATGCAGGGAAATGTTACTGCCGGTACTTCATCAGAGAGCTGGCCGGTATCTTCAGCAATGAACCTGATCAGCGGCTTATTACTATGGGTGAGCCCTTTTATTTTATCCTGTATTACCAGGTAGAGGTTAGCGAATAATCCTTCCATAATAGTTATTTAAAAGCGTTATTAAATGTTGCGATCGTAATTCTCTGCAGGTTGCGGCGGAGGTACGGGCTATCGCCCAGGAACTTCCTTTGCGGCATACGCATACGGCGGACAAAGGCTTTTACTTTCGTTTCATAGGCTCCCTTTACTTTGCGGACCTTGAACTTATTGCCCCGGACCGGTGTGGCCAGGTCTGAGTATTTCGCCTCGTACTTTATCCTCCGGTTGTGGGCCCGGACATTTTGCGGGCCATTGTAACCCTCATTGTGGATCCGTGCATAAGGAACATCAGAACCAACTGAAACGGTATCTGCAGTAATCTTTGTGATCCGGATACTACGCCTTAGCCTGCCAGTCTTTACTAATGTTGCTCTGCCGGTATCATTCTTTGCACCGGGTTTGCGCCGTCTCCAGGGCTGGCCATCCCATCCCTGTTCACGGAACCGCTGCTCACTATAACGGACAACCTCTGTACCCAATACCCTGGGCAGCTTCCGGAGGGCTTCGTTGAAGCGATTCTCCATTCCCTTAAATACCCGATCGCTATTGTTCATGAAAATATTCGTATATTTGTGTTGAAAATTGCCGTGGGATTCTGAGGTGGATTGCTGATCCGCTATCGTGGGCCTCCGGCAATTTTTGTTTTAATGCTTCTGCAGCTTGTCTGAAATGGAATAGACATACTTTATTCCGTAACCATCCTCCCGGACGTTTATATAAGACTTTTTACCCGCTATAGTGGTTTCCAAGTAGTGCCATGTGAACGGCCTGCCTTTATCATCCGGAGCGCTCAGTACATGCTTGCTTTGCTGCAAGTGCTGAGGTAGACGGTATATGGCATTGTTCCGCTCAAATTCGTAATCATGGGCCTTTGATATTGCAGATTTTAGATTCTTATTACTTACCATCACATCACCTACCGGTGATCCGAACCCGTTACCGGCCAGATGCTCTTTAGCCCAACTGATCACTTCGCCGCGCTGCAGCGTTACTTCTGCCTTCCTGATATCTTTAGGCAGGCCGATAAAGTATGCGCTGCCTTCCGGGAATACTAAACGCTTCTGTGCCAGGTTAACCCGGTACATCTTTGGTATATCCGGATAGACTATGTTCTTATCCGGTGTCTCCTGGGCCTTATGCGGTAACTGGATCACACTGCAGCGGCAATTCCAACCGTTAGGCGGGTAGTAAGTTTTCCAGAAGGAACTATATATGCCTTTCACCACGCCATCGAGCAGCTTATGCTCTTCCCGTACCCGGCTATCTCCAACCGTTCTATACTGCAGGGATGGCATATCATCGGCACCCGCCTCAAAGCCTACCCATTTGGCGGCCATCTGGCCACCGGCAATAGCGGCATTGTATTCTGTCTCCAGCCATGCCTGGTTAAATTCCTTCAGGATCTTAGCAGCCTCGATCTTGTATTCACTAAACGAGCGGATCCGCTCACCATCCATCAAAGCTTCAGTGAGCGATTTGATCTGCTGGTAATTCTTCGCAGCGCTGAATTGATAGACATTCCTGGAGAGATGCGATAACATCTCAAAGTCAGGGGTATCATAGTCAATATTCTCCAGGGTATTGCCATAGCCATCGAACAGACCGGCCAGCAGGCGCTGAGCGGTATGCTCTGCAGTGGCCTTGTCAATCATGCCCGTTTCAATTATCCCTTTGTGGATCTTATTTACCAGGTCTTCATATATTGGGGATAGTTCGCCATCCTCGCCAATAGCAAGGGGTTTGAGGCTGTGTGCCAGGAGGCGCTGCACATACACACTACCACCGCAATGGGCACACTTATGGCTGTACTGAGCGTTAACCCTTGCACTAAGGTCGTGATGCCCGGTGAACACCGGGCTTAGGAGAAAAAACCAGCAATGCCGCTTTTACGAAGCCAGTTACGCAACCTTTTGAACCTGGTCTTCTTTTTAGCTTTCGGTTTCGGCTGCTTCTTTACCGGATCTTCATCTTCTTCAGTATCTTCTTCCTGATCATCACCGGCATCAGGATCCAGTTGCTTTAAAGCTGCTTTAAGCATCTGTTCCATCTTCTTCTTAAGCTCTTTATAGTTCTTAGGCTTAGGGATACCATAAGTCTCGTATAAGTAATCGTCCTCGATCGGTAAGCCGGCCTTCAGCAACGCAATGTCAATTTTGAGCCTTTCAACCAGGTACTGGATACTTATCTCCATAGTGTTGACGAACTGGCC
>CAYZKL010000015.1:19930-24906 GCA_964478855.1 uncultured Flavipsychrobacter sp. | reverse complement strand
TTGAGAATCTGCAGGAACTGTGGGCTATTGAGGTAACTTAACAGGTAGAACATATCGCTCCTGGATATCTCATCCTGCTGCTCTTTATGGATTAGTGATTTTCCACCGGTGCCGGTCTTGCCATCATGGGTAGTTGTTTCCGTATTGCCCAGGATAATAATTGAGTTTTCCCGGTTACAGATATTGTGGAATGTCTCCTGCAGTTTGCCATCTCCATTGCTTTGCTTACCGTCCTTCAGTTCAAATTCAACACCCTTTGGTATCATCAGTGCGAGTGATCCGCCGGATTCATCAAGGGTCTGTTTCAGCTCGATCTTAGCCTGCTGATCATTAGTATCGTAGTACATGATCCTGATAGGCTGGCCGAATATCTCAATGTATTGCGCCCAGTCTGCCAAACCGTTCCGCTTGTAAATAACATAAGCCGCACACTTCAGCAATAAACCCAAGTCTTCAGGTTCACCTACTATCATGATGTTCCTGGCGGTAGTATAGTCGATACCTTCATCGCTATCCTGTTCAATGCTGATGATCTGCCATTTTGGTTTAATGTGCTTACGTGGGATCATCTTCACTATAAGATCTTTACCCGGCACAAACTCCAGCCCGCTAATCCCCCATAGTTGTGCTTCCAATATACTTTTACAAACATTCCTAAACTGCAGGCTGGTTATCAGCGTGCGCATATCATCTACTTTTTTACCATCCTTAGAGTGAAATACGATCTGCTTATTCAGAACAGAATCAAGGCGCTTCTGAATGATACCCGAAAGGTGGCCATCCAAAATGATATCTTCATAAATGTCATAGAGCCAGGAACGGTTTGGGTAATACCTGCTTTCCGCAGTCTTAGTAGCATCCCGTACTTTGCCTACCTCTAATGAAGTTCTTTGCACCTGTTGGATCCTTGTTTCTCGAATCACTAATTTATCTTCCTGTGGGTTGATCGGCTTATCACTATACTGGGTATTTCCAAGATCATCAGACCGGGTTTCGGTTGAAGAATTATCTTTATTTGACAAATACGCCTGTTTTTTCTTAAACCTGTTCTTGTGGGCACTCATACGATTTTGACTTTAGAATTGATTTTGAAGGAGATTAAAGCGGTTTGTGGCCGTTTTTTTGGGGTATATCTACCCCCTAAGCTTTTATAATGAACATATTAATCGAAATGATTACGCCTTCTGGCATTACTTGACCATTCGATACTGTTGCCATTAGGGGCAGTTTCACCTGTGGTATCCTTGTAGGGCCATCCGTCTGGCTGCATCCGTCCGGCCTGCAATTTCTCCAGGCTGCGAACAGCATCTTTATAACCTTCCTTAGCTGTTTCCAGTTTGATGTTGGGAGCGCCCAGCAATACCAACCGGTACACGGCAATATCCACACAGATATCCTTCAGGAATGTATCATTAACGGTAGGTGCTGTATCGTCATCACCGAATAAGGCCATAAGATCCCAACGGGACAGATACATCTTTGCCTCATCAGTTGCCCTGGTAATTGCCCGGTCCACTAGCTCGGTTTCCTCCCTGGTGATCTCGGTTACTATTTCTTCATATACACTGCTGTATATATCCTGAATATTGATTATTGCCATAATTAAAAACGTTTATTGTTGGTTGGTCGTGCGAATAAGTAAGTACCACCGGTATAAGAAACCCGGTCGTTTGTTTTTTTGACAGCACCCTGCAGCGCATCAGGTCCGTCCATAGTTTTGCTGAGAGGGCTAACTGATTTTAGCTGTGTAACCAGGCGTAGCATGTCGGGATCATTTTTCTCACTATCGTTAAATACAAGGCACTTTAACCTGTTGAGCGGTTCCAGCGTACCTTCTATACGGGTGTATTTGTCCGGCTTCTTATCTGTATCCGGGATTATAGAGATCTGCTTTTTAAATTCCCTGCTCTTTTTAAAGAACAGTGGAATAAATACCTGTTCATAGAAAGGATCCTGGAGCGAGTTGTTCTCTATGTAACTAAAGAGCTGTGCTTTCCCGTTCACAAAGTTTTCCATTACATAGAAACAATCCACATAATCAGAATTGGTCATCTGGTCAACCCGGCACTTAATGACGTAATAGATACCATTTAGCAATCCGACCAATACAAGCGCCTTGAATGATGATTTGCCATTGCCTTTCTCTTTATCCTTATTGGACGTGGCAGGATCACCATAGGCTACCAGGTACGGGAACTTACTCAGCGGTGGTACCTTTCCCCATGTAATATCTTTAAACGCTTTGCCCTGAGTGTATGGATTATTATAGTATTCAGTCTGCTGAGTACTCCAGGGGATCAGACTAAGAACACGCTTTACATTCTCATTGCTGGTCTTTTCCGGCCATGAGCTATTGCCCTGATCATCGGTAAAGTTTACGGTATCCACTTTATCGGCGAATTCCCTAGCCCTGAGTATGCAGCAATTTTCGGCGATAATGTTGCCGTTCCACCGTATCAATGTCTTAACGTTAGTGGACCTGGCACCAATGGCCGCTTTATTTGCCCAATCCCACATTTTAACTATACGATCGTTATTCAGACAGGCTTCATCGGTGTCGTAATCATCAAAATCTAAGATATCCGGCCTGTGAACCCCGTTTCTGGTACCTCTTATCTTACCCTCAAAACCGAATGCCTTTATAGCGAACCCCATACGGGATACGATCCTGTTCTTATCCCAAAACCCGAATTTCATTTGCTCACCGTAATCATTCTTTAAACGGCCATTCGCTTCGAGATGGACCTTGTAAGGCAGTAACAGTAATTCAGCAGCTTCAATGGTGTTACTGATCAGTACCTTGTACATCTTTTTAAGCCGTGTGCCGTCAGGTAACTGGTGGCCTACCATCATCAGGTACAGGTCTTCCATCATCGCCCTGGTACTTTTAGCAAGCTCCCTGCTCCAGTTCCGTACCTCGTACCATTCGGGATGGGACATTACCCTTTGCGTACCCTTTTTGTGAAAACCTGCAGGTTTGGCGGAACATTCTTTCGGGAAGTAGTATTCAAACCACGCCTCTTCATTACCTTTCTTTTCCAGTCTGGCCATGCGCCGTTTCTTTTCCTCCGCTGTTTCATCTTTATCGGTAGCGGTTGAATTAAGCACATTGTCCATGAACTCCGACCATATAACTTGGTATTCCTTTTTAGTAAGCGGCTTGTTGAACATCAGAACTTTTTATTTAAAACATTTTGAATGAACGCATCGAAGTAGTTAGTCATCTCCTTTGCGAAAGCAGGATCCAACGGTAAGACGTACTTTATAAAGAGCATCCCGGTCTCAAACATTTGCCCTGCAGATGTTTCCGTTTCCAGGTTCTTTAATGCAGCAGTATATTTTATCGACATATCGGCGAGCTTAGTATCTCCGTACCCTCCCTCCGTATTCTCAATTTTTTGAAGTACCGAATCAATGATCGCATAATAACGCCTGATAGAGTCTCCCTTTGAAGTAAGCAAAGAGGTACGGAGGTATTGCCACATACCTTCATCTATCCAGCCTTTCAAAGTTTTAGGCGTAATGCCGACACGTTCCGCAATTACATTCTGTGTATCATCGGTAGTGAGATACAGCAGCTTTGCAAAGTCTTTCTGTTGTTGTTTTTCAGCGCCTTTCTTAGCCATAGAATACAAATTTCCTTCATCAAAACTGCATCACAGGATAGTGTAAAAATGATATGCAGCTAAGTGCAAATAATTCGTAGCTAACTGCATATTATTTGCACTTTTTTACGAACGATTTGCACCTAAGTGAAAACGATATTTTGCTGATTTGGTGCGGGTTTCAGGGTGTTGCAATTTTACATCGCTGCTAAGGGTTAAACGTGGAGGGAATGAAAAAACCAAAGGCAAAAAGTTGCAATAATGCACGTTGAAAAGTGCCGGTATCATTCCCTCCATTTACCAAGCAAAAAACTAACTGATGATCATACGCGACAAAAAATACTGGATAGTAAATAAGCTTAACACCAACACGGCAGAGATACTTATTTACGGAGATATATTCCGGTGGGATGGTTGCGTAAATGCCGGTGACTTTGTAAGGGAATTAAAAGCCCTGGAGCAAACCTGCAAAAAGATCAATGTGAGGATCAACAGCTATGGCGGTGACGTATTTGAGGGTATTGCCATTTTTAACGCTATCCGGAACAGCGCCTGCGACATTGATACTTATATAGACGGTATAGCGGCCAGCATGGGCAGCGTAATAGCTATGGCCGGTAAGAAGGTGTACATGAGCAAGTTCGCCAGGCTGATGACTCACAAACCAAGCGGTGGCGCATGGGGTACATCAGATTTACTGCGCCGGGCAGCAGATGAGATCGATGACTGTGAGAAAATACTCAGCGACATCTATGTGACCAAGACCGGTATGCTGGAAAAGAAAGTAAAGTCGGACCTGCTCAATGGCCAGGATAATTACTTCTCAGCCCAAAAAGCAAAAGAGCTCGGCCTGATCGATGATATCTATGACGGCCCGGAAGTAGATCTGCCGGATTCCGTAACAGATTTTAAAGAAGCTTTCAACGTGTACCAGGCTAAGCTTGATAACAAGTATTCTACAACTGAAAATACAACAATTATTTTATCATGAGAAAGATAAGTTTTCAAATAACGGACGAATTATGCGCCACATTGGGCATATCAGCCAGTGCGGATGATGCCGCTATCGGAACTGCAATAGCAGCTACCGCAAAAAAAGTTAACACGCTTACTGCCGAACTGGCCACGGAAAAGCAAAAGGTTACGGACCTGAACCAAAAGATCACTGACCAGGAGATCAACGCCAATAAGACACAGATCAAGGCTATGCTCGATACTGCTAACGAAGCAGGCAAGGTGACCAATGAGCTGCGTACCCAACTGGAAAAGGACTACGCTACCAACCCAATCGGCCTTAAGGCATTACTGGAGAGTATGGGCGCTTACAGCTCTGTTGTGGATGCGATCGCAAAAAGCGAAAAGAAGGGAGAT
>CAYZKL010000015.1:5280-19905 GCA_964478855.1 uncultured Flavipsychrobacter sp. | reverse complement strand
GTATGTTGGCAAATCATGGGATGAACTCCTGGAAGGAAACCTGATGGAAGCCTATAAGAAGGATTGCCCACAAGACTACAAAAAGCTGTACAAGGAAACTTTCGGCAGCGATCCGGTGATGTAATAATCACGGATCAAAACAACCACTGATAGTAATATTTTTTTTTAACAAGTAAATACAATCGATGAAACCAACAATCAAAATTCTGTTATCGTTCGTGATCTGGGCCATACTGGCCAGCATGGTAGCTGAGAAGCTATATATCATTTATCAGGTGCCGGTACTGTTAGGATTTGGCATCCTGTTCGTTTTAACGCTCGCTGTTGCGGCAATATCCCGCGAGACATTAGGCAATAACATTGTCTTCAGATCGGACGTGGACGTAAATATATGGGCCAGGGAGATCATTAAGCGCTGGAGAAAGGATAATAAGTTCCTGGCTTATGCGGTCAATGAAAATAAGTACGTGATCGGCGGCGCTGCAGTACTGATCCCACAGCCAGGCGCGAAGCCAATAGTCGTGAAGAACAGAAGCTCCTTCCCTGCAACTACTATCAGGCGATCGGATACCACCGTACTGTACGCCCTGGATGAATACAGTACCAACCCGACACATATCACGCTGAATGAGCTGCAGAGCATATCATACGATAAAATGAATGATATCATCTCTGATCATTTCATGACGCTGATCGAAAATATGTCGGATGATATGCTGGTAAAATGGGCGACTGACCTTTCAGCAACCAATATCATCTATACAACCGGTGATGCTACTGAAGCCCTGGAATCCGGACAAACCGGCCTCCGTAAGGCTATGATCTACAGAGACCTTGCCCGTGCACAAGCAGTGATGAACAAGGCAAATGTTGACAAGACAGGCCGAATAGCCCTGATCGAGGAGAATATGTTCCAACAGTTTGCAGACAGCCTTATGGGTACTACCTACAGGGATGCAATCAAGGAATATAATACTGCAGAGGGTACAGTTGGCCGCCTGTTCGGTTTTGATATCATGACCAGGAGCAGCGTAGCTACGGCAGCTTCAGCACTTGATGATGATAAACTGGCCGTAAACGCACTGGATGCAGCTATAGCTGCTGATGATGATGTGGTAAGCCTTTGCTGGCAGCGCGGCGTGGTAGCCAACGCTACCGGAAGCGTGAACCTATTCAACCGCTCAAATGATCCATTATTCTATGGTGATGTAAACAGTGTATCTGCCCGTGCCGGTGGCCGCGTAAGAAGGGCTGATGAGCTGGGTATCATAGCAATCAAACAAGGCAAGGTATAGCCTGTAATTAATCAAACAAGCAATTAAAATTATCAATGGTAACCTGGTACAGCAGGTATCAGGTTACCATCTTCAAAACAAGCAACCATTTTTTAATCAACAATAACAGCAATGAAAAAAAGAATCATTATCGCAGTTTTAGCCATCATAAGCGTGGCAGTTGGCGCGAATGCGCAACAGGCAATATGCCCATCCTCACCACCAAAGTTCCTGACGCATGGATCCTACAACTCCAGTAAGATAGCCGGCGGTACGGCCACTATAGCTTCAGTTACACCTACAGCTAAGTTAACTGCACCCTCCGAAATGCCGCTATATACTAAAAAGGATACCGTCTCTAATACCGGTGTGGACACTTTTAAAAACCGGATGACCACGGTATGTAACAGCGTATATACCTGGATACATACTACCGGTATATCCGGTACAAATACTTCGTGTGTTGCTAAACTATGGGTATCCGCCGACTCCGGGTTCGGAACTGATTTTGTACCGGTATATACCTGTACAGTCTCCGCAACTAACCCGGTTGGTTATCATTTATTCAATAGCGGAAATGGCTTCCCATATCTGCAATGGTGGTGGACCTTCCAGGGGGCAGGTACCCATAGCACTTCCTGGTATTCCGGATTTACAGCCAGGTATAAACCGATGGAAGCCTGGGAAGATACCCGGCGAATGGTCTGGCTCAACCGGAGGGACGTAGAATAGCACTCAATAATTAACTGATCACAAATATTTCAAATGGACATGAATTTCGAGACCGGCAGTAACCATAGCAACCTGTACCTGAGTATAGGTAGCTTCTTAGGCTCAATAGCGGGTTTTGTTGTAGGCGCAATGACCAAACAAAACATTGGCTGGATCATAGGCTGTACTGCCGGTCTCGTGTCCATTTATGCCGGCCTCCTTACAATAAAGGAAAGGCGTATCAACATTCGTAAAGCAGAAAAAGAACAGCAGTAATGAACTGGATCCAAAAACTAATATGGTCGAGCCTTGCAGAGAACGGTGAAATATCCTCTAAGCGCTGTGTATCATTTTCTTGCATGAGCACTGAAAGTAAAAGGAACGGATCCTCAGCCACAACCGGCAGCCCAAACCACAAACGATAACCAGGAACAAAACACCACAACCAACGCATGAACGCAGCTATACAAATATTAAAATCATTCCTTGTGATCATAGGCATACTATGTTTCCTGGGCCTGATGTCCGGTATCTGCT
The DNA here is from genome assembly GCA_964478855.1 of uncultured Flavipsychrobacter sp. Taxonomy (GTDB): domain Bacteria; phylum Bacteroidota; class Bacteroidia; order Chitinophagales; family Chitinophagaceae; genus Nemorincola. The sequence continues at coordinate 17,383 of CAYZKL010000015.1, read as the reverse complement.
CCGGGTGTAAAACGACCAGGAGCGTTACCACAACAAAGGAACGTACCGTTAAAGCAATTGATTCATTTGCAAAGGACGTAAAGGCGATACTGGCTACTAAGGATAGCTTCTCCAGTTTCCGGACAGAAAAGGATACCGCAATAGCGCTCCCTGAGCAGAGGGCAACATTGCACCTTACGGCTGAAGACCTGGCACCGCTTACCCTGGTGATCACACGGCTGATCAGGGATAGTATCAATCGCAGCTACTATGAAGATAGCATGTACATGGAAAGTACAAGGCTGGCCAGCTACAGGGATACCAATTCTACAACGCTCACCGAGATAGTGGCAAAGGAGCAATCCGGGTTTTGGGGTAAGGTATTGAAGGTATTTTTTGAATTCATGTCAGTAATAGGAATTCTATTATCGATAATACTAATCGTTTTATTTCTACTATATAGGTATGGCAGACTTTAAAAAATCAATCGGAATTATACTTGGCCATGAGGGCGGTTACTGCAATGTGACCGGTGATACCGGTGGCGAAACTTATCGTGGAATCAGCAGGAAGCATAACCCGAATTGGGAAGGCTGGAAGCTGGTAGATATGCATAAGCCGCTAAAGTATAACCAGATGATCAGTGATCCGCTCCTGGACGAAATGGTAGGCACATACTACTACAAGCAGTACTGGAATGCCATTGAGTGTGATAAGATCAGGAGCCAGCAGGTAGCGACCTTTCTTATGGATTGGTATGTGAATGCCGGCAAGCCTGCAGTAAGGGCCATACAAAGGCTCGTAAATGTTACTGCAGACGGCCTGATCGGACCGGGAACATTAGCGGCGATCAACAATAAAGACAGTTATGATCTATTCCTGGCACTGAAGCAAGCCAGGGGGAATTTTTATAAAGCACTTGTAGAACAGCATCCGGGAAATGCAAAGTTCCTGAAGGGATGGCTGGCAAGAGTAAACTCATTCAATTATTAAATTTTAACTATGATACACGCAAACAGCGCGAAGTTTTTCGCTACCCATCCAGGGAAAAAAGAATTCTGGTTCACTCCAGACGGACAGCACTTCTTTACACAGGAAGGTGCCGATGCTCATGCCATTACGCTGAAGCGTAAGGATAAAAAACATACGGTAGAGCATGTTACAAGGGAAGAGGTAGAAGGCGGAGGCGCGCCGGCACCGAAGGAAGGCCCTACAGCTAAAGAACTGGCAGAAATAGCCCTGGAGAAAGCAAAGAACAAGGTCGTACTACTGGAGTCTAAAGTAGGCACCCTGACCACAGCCAGGGATGAAGCTAAGGCCGAAAAAGAAGGCTTACCTGCAGATGCCAAACCAGCTACCGTAAACTCAAAGACAAAAGCCCTGGAGAAAGCGGAAGGTAAACTGGAGGTAGCTATTGCAGACCTGGAGACTGCAAAGGAACAAGTTACTTCTGCTGAAGAGGCAATAGCGATATTGACTGAAGCGGAGTAATAGGCCAGTTATCATCAAAGAACGTAAACATATTTTAAAGCTTTTTTAAACACTATATAAAGTGGGTGATGTAAAAGTAAGCCTGTCCGGCGGAGCGCTTGGCGGCACAATACAGACAAATGACGGGGTAGGCGGGTTAGTAATGACCGGCGGCATAGATGGCGGCGGGTACGTACTTGGAACTCCTTTGCTGCTCACCTCCCCTGATGATCTTGCAACCAACGGTATCACAACTGATGGTAACGCATTTGCCGTTCGCCAGGTACAGGATTTCTACACATCCGGTGGTGAAGGCGCGCAGGTATACCTAATGCTGGTACCCAATACGGTGACCGTGGACATGATGGCAGATGAGGATTATGAGGATGGCGCTAAGAAACTGCTGGACTATGCCGATGGTGCAATAAAGGTATTGGGACTGCTGTCAGATGATTCCCAAATGACACCGATCACTACTGCTGCCGGCCTTAATGAGTTGGTGCATACTGCAGCGGTGAACATGAAGGTAATGGCTAACTCCTACTTCCTGGACCAGAAACCATTCAGGTGTATCATAGGAGGTACAGGATATACCGGAGTGCCGGCGGACCTTACCAACTACGCATCTACCGGTGATAATACCAGGGTGGCCATCCTGATCGGAGATACGGTAGAAGGTGACGAAGACCTGGAGACAACAGGAGCATGTATCGGCCTGGTACTCGGTTTACTGGCCGTACTACCGGTGCAGCGAAAGATAAGTCGTGTAAAGAACGGATCACTACCTGGTGTGACAAATGCTTACGTAGGCATGAAAACGGTGAAGGAAGCCGGTGCAGGAAACCTGAAAGTGATCGCCGAACGTGGTTACATCACCTTCAGGAAGTACGTTAACAAGATCGGTTTTTTCTTTTATAGTGATCCTACGCTGGTAAAGTCTTCAGATGATTACAGCATGATAGCCAGGGGAAGGGTCATAGATAAGGCCCATGCTCTTGCTTACGCAACATTCATCGAGGAAGTAGATGAGGAGGTATTCGTTATCCAGGGTAAACTGGATGCGGGTTACTGCAAATGGCTGAGCCAGCAGATCATCAACCAGATCAATAATACTATGACCGCAAACGGTGAGATATCTGAGGTGGCCTGTACGATCGATCCTAACCAGAACATCCTTAGCACCAATAAACTGGCCATACGCCTTAAGATAACACCGGTAGGCTATGCCACAGAAATAGAGGTAGGCTTAGGCTTTAATAATCCTGCTGCAGCATAATTAACCTGATCAATTAACACGTAAAACATACAATATGTTTAATAAATATAAAGAAGCCGAATGGTTAGATATGCGGGTATATTTCGCAGGTAGCCGTCTGGCTAAAATACGCGGAATCATGTATAAAGCTGCCCAGGATAAAGAGCTGCTGTACGCTGAAGGAAATAAGCCGATATCAACACAGTTCGGTAATATATCTTATGAAGGCCAGATCAAACTGACAAAGGGAGCCTTTGATGATATTATGCGCCAGGCCATTGCTTCAGGCGGTGATATCCTGGATTTCACTTTTGATGTAGTGATCACCTACCGCGCTAAAGGATCACGCCCTTTACAGACCGATACGGTTGTTAATGCCACCATCAAGGAATATGAAAAAGGATGGGAGCAAGGCGCTAAGAACATGGATATCACACTTCCGATCATATTTGAAGAACTGATAGCTGCTTAGTTCCATTTGAAATATTAAAGCCAATCTGCCCCGCCATCGTGCGGGGATTGGCGGTACAGAAAGTTTAAAACAAAACAGATACATTATGAAAAGACATTTTCTTTTTGCCGCCATCGACAACAAGCCAGGTGGCAAAGCTCCACTGATCGGACAGGCAACACCTGAAGAGATAACAGCCTGGAAAAAGGAACATCCCGGCGGTATCTATGCCATAGAGGTATCCGGCCATGTGGTTTACTTCAAAAACCCGGACAGGCATGAAATGAACAGCGCCCTTTCTAAAGCTGAGAAAGATGCTGCTCTCGATATGTTTGAGGAACTGGCGACTATCACTAAGCTCGGCGGCAGCGATGAGCCTCTTAAGGATGACCAGATGTTCTTTGGCCTGATCCAGGAGATACGCACGAAAATGGACGGCCTTAAGGCAAAGCTGGTAAACTTATAGAGGAGCTTGGTAGTCCGGAAGCGAGCTCCTTAATAAACATGCCCCTGGGGTATCTTGAAACATTGCTGGAGTATTACTTGCCGGGCTATGAACACAGGAAAGTTACCGATGAAGAATTTTACCGGAAGATTGCCTGGCTGAACATCATTAGAAAACAAGAATCCGAAAGCAATGGCATTTACTGACCTTATAGAATTTGTAGTTAAGATCCGCGAGACAGTGAGCGGTAGCAGCCAGAAGATGGCCGCTACCGCTCAACGTGCTTTCAGGATGGTCGATGACAGCGCGACCAGGACACAAAGGTCTATGAACAATACCAGCCGTAGCGTGAGTGGTCTGAATTCGATGCTCGAACGACTAACCAGGAGAAGGGATATAGCAGTAGGTGACAGAGCGATAGCACAGGCCAATAGACAGATTGCTGAAGTAGAGCGTAGGCTTGAACGGCTAAACAACCTGGGCAGATCACAAACAAGATCCGGAGGGATGGGCGCCAGGGGATGGCTGGCCACGGGAGCAATAGCAGCTACCGTAGGAGCCGGCGCATTAGGTATAGTAAAAGAGGGCGCAAAGGCCCAACAGGACATAATAGGGCTTACAACATTCCTGGGCGCTGAAAAGGCCCAAAAAACGTACCGGAACATACAAGCTGATGCAGCAGCCACGCCGTTTGGAACAGCCGGACTGCTGAGCGCCAACCGCCTGCTGATCAGCGCAGGGGTGAACGCAGATAAAGCGCGAGCTGATGTATTAGGACTGGCCAATGCCATAGCAGCTACCGGAGGGGGCGATGATGAGCTGGCCAGGATGGCCGTGAACATGCAGCAAATCAAGAATGCCGGCAAGGCCGAACTTACGGATATCAAGCAGTTCGGGTTTGCCGGGATCAGCATATATCAACTGCTGGCCAATGCTACCGGTAAGACCGTGAAGCAAGCGCAAAAAATGGTGGTCAGTTATGACCTTCTTTCGTTTGCGTTAAAGAAAGCTGCTGCAGATGGTGGTATGTATGCCGGCGCTATGGATGCACAAGGCAAAAGTATTATGGGTAAATGGAGTACCCTGATGGATGGCATTAGAATTTCTGCAGCGAGTATAGGTATGAGCCAGAGCGAAGGGATAACCGGCCTGATAGATAATCTGATCAACCTTACCAATAGGTTGCCTAAAATGGCTGAAAACTGGATCCCGGCAATAGCTAATATAGTAAAACATCTGATCACATTCGTAGGGCAAATGATAGACCTGGCCAAATGGATCTACCATAACTGGACCTGGATAAAATATGTGGCCGGGGTGACCGTCACATTTGCTGCAGCAATAAAACTGGCAGGAATAGCTACAGCGGTATATAACGGAGTGATGAGTATAATGAGCGTGAGGCTTGGCGCTGCAGTAGTCGGGCAATTGGGATTGAATGCAGCAATGGCAGCAATGCCGTGGGGCTGGATACTAACCGGACTAACACTTTTAGGGGTAGGATTAACAGCCTGGTTAAGCAGTACCAAAAAGACCACGGACAATATATCTAAGAGTATGCCGGGCAGCATGGCTGATAACCTTACCGATGCCAGCGCATTGAGTACGTTAACCGATGCCGGTAAGAAGGGAGGAGCGGCATACTTTGATGGTTTTAATTCTAAGAGTAAGGTAGTGGCCGGCGCTCATGGTGAAGGGTATAAAAACCCGCTGGCCGGAGGCCATTTTGTAGCTGATACTACAACCTATAACCTGGTAACAGTGATGAAGGATCTTAAGGATACGGTTGGCCGCCAGGAGAAAGTGTACAGCGGGAATAAGATATGGGTTCCTGCAGTAGCTGATACCGTTGAAAGTCCATTGGTAAAAGCATTGCTGAAGAAAATGAAGCCCCTGAGCGCTGATTTAAAACCGCCTATTAAAGCCCCTGTAAAGCCGGATAACGGATTATATACCGGAGCGGTAGAAGATAAGGGGAACAGCATTACTGCAGGCGGTAAAAAACAGCTTGTGATCAATGTGAATGCCCCAATGTATAATGTAGAACACCAGGAAATAAAAACATTACAAGAGGCGCTCGATGACATGGAGCCTAAAGTAAGGGAAATACTAATGAGATTTATATACAGTGCTAAAGTAGCTATGAATGGGTGAAATTAATTTATCATTATCGGCAATATTTGAACAGGTGTGGGGCTATAAAACCACAGCCTTTGAGCCTGAATTACCTGCGAAGCCGGGTAGGAAGGAAACCGGGCTATCCGGATCCAGCTACTATACTACTGAAGGCTCTGTTAATGGGCGGGAATACTTTATGCCGGTTCTGGTGACGTACCCAGACTATAGTGATTTACCGGATAATGCTCCAGGGCAAAACGGCGGTTTGGGATTAGCTGCTCCAAGCGGATCACTTGGTATATTAAAACAGATATACCTGCCTTACCCGGTGATCAGCATACGAAGCAGTAAGACCATCATACAAACACCGCTTACTGAGCGTAGGGGTACGGTAAAGGAATTTATTAATATAAATGACTACGAAATCACTATAAAAGGTTTTGTGATCAATAAAACCAATGACTACCCGGAGGAGACTCTATCAATATTACGGGACCTGAATGAATTAGGCGAGGCGGTGCAGGTTGCCTGCCCGGCCCTAGACCTGTTCCTAAAGCGACCAGGGAGGAAAGGCAGTGATCATGTAGTGATCTCTTCGTTTAACGTAATAGAGAACAGGGGGGTGAAAAATGTAAGGCCATACGAAATGACCTTAATAAGCGATGAACCTTTTAACCTGATAGATATAAGATAATGTTTGTACCGAACAGTGACATAACGATAGGTAGCTTCCGATTTTCGGGCGTGAACAATTTGCAAATAAAGCGCAGTATGCATTCTATTTGTGACACCGCCACGATCACATTGCCAGCAAGGAGCAAGATCATAAAGGGATTAAGCAGCAGCCCGGCAATAGTATCTACCGGTGATCTGTTCCAGGATGGAGACCCGGTAACAATGTTATTGGGGTATAATGGCGATCTGCGAGAAGAATTCAAGGGATTTGTGCGCCGGCGTAACCTGGGTATACCGATGGTTATAGAATGCGAAGGATATGTTAGAGTACTGCGCCAGGATATAGATGTAACAGCCTTTTACAAAGAGGCTAAAATGAGTGATCTGTTGAACCTGCTCACTAAGGATAAATCCGGTAAATCTACCGGTATAAGCATTGTAGTAAAAAATGATATCCCATTACACAATATCAAACTAACACATGCCAACGGGGAAACAATCATACAGGAAATAAAGAAGGTAACACTTGGTGTTATCAATATCTTCTTTATTAACCCTACAACATTGTGGGCAGGGCTTGTGTATACGCCGATCAGTGAGAAAAAGGATCCTTTTGTATTGGGTAAAGTAAACCTGGAGCTTGGCTGGAACGTGGTAAAAGATAACAGCCTGAAGGAGCGTGTAGTGGAGGGTGAGCCGGTGCAGGTATTAATAGGCAGCGTGATGCCGACAGGAGCAAAGGTACAGACGTCCAGCGAGGCTAAGTATGCCAAAAGGAAGGAACAGGCTTACGCAAACAATATCAGGGAAAAGGCTGCACTCCAGATGATGGCCACTGAAATGCAGTACCAAAAAAACTATACCGGATATGAAGGGAATATAACTGCATTTCTACAGCCATATTGCCTGCCCGGATATACGGCCTTCATAAAAGATAGCCGGTACCCTGAAAAGGATGGCGATTACATTATTGAAAGTACAGAGGTACAGTTTGGCGTGCGCGGTGCCAGGCGTAAAATTGAGATCGGGCCATTGATAGGCTTTAACCCAAATCCTAAGCAATAATGGGTAAGGAAGATAAAATATTAGGTACATGGATCCAGGATATCGCAAACGGTGGGGCAAACAAATTATCGGCAACTGTGATGAGCGGCAAGGTAGTGGCTGGTAGTGTAGATGCTGCAAATGGTGTATGTAAAGTGCTGATCAATATGCATGATACCGAAACTGCTGCAGCGGAAGGGATACTGCTGAATGCAGTGAGCATGAACAGTAACGGTATGATGCTATACCCGGCAGATAACAGCCAGGTATGGATCGCTGAAATAGACGGGCAAGGAAAATGGGGGCTCATCAAATGCAGTAACCTAGTTAGGATGATCATTACGATCGGAGACAGAAAGCTAACCATACAGGGTGATGAGGCTTTCTTTGATGCGGGTGGTAATGGAGGGCTTACCATAACTCCGGAACTGAAGAAACAATTAGATAAAAACAATGAGCTGCTAACGGCTATCCTGAATGTAATAAACGGAGCTCCAATACCAGAACCCGGCAGCGGCGCTGCAAGCGCATTGCAAACAGCATTCCAGGGCGCTGTAGCAACTAAGTCGCTTGGTGACTTTAGCAATATTGAGAACAAAAAAATAAAGCATTAGCATGGCCAGGAAGATGATAGATATAGGTCTGGATGAAAATGAGGACCTGGAATTTAAGGACGGCGACTTTGTTGCTGAAGAAAGTACTTACCAGCATCAGCGGCAACTACTGCTCAATAATAAGGGTGAATTTAAACAGAACCCAGATATATGCGTTGGCCTGGATAACTACATCGATGATGAAGGAGCAAAAAATATTATCGGTGCAATAGTAGATGAATTTACAAAAGATGGGATGGACGTAAAAGATACTACCCCAAACTTTGACAGTATAAGTAACAGTAAAGTAAAAGTATTCCCTAAAGCGAACTATTTATAATGGCCCGGACAATAACATTACAGGATAACCAAACAATACAGGATGTGATCATACAGGAGTATGGATCACTTGAAGCCGGTATGGATTTCTGTGAGCATAACAGCATCAGTATAACCGATGAGCCTGCTGCAGGTACCGTGTATGAAGTTCCGGAACTACCGGGTAAGACCAATACAGATATGCTGAGAACCCTAACCAGGAATGTTATCAAAATAGGCACCCGTGGGGATGATGATGTATTACTGGAGCTGATCAAATCGGTAGAAGAGGCCGGTCCTTATAATTTAGGAGATACGATCACTTATGTTATCACTGTAACCAATAATAACGAAGCTGCTGCAGCGGTAACACTCACCGATCTGCTGGATGCGACATTGGAATTTGTGGCCAGTGATCCGGATTTCGGTATTGATGCCGGCGCTGAAGAGCTGGAGATGGAATTCACAGTGCCGGGTAAGGAGGTAGTAACTATCAGGATCACCTGCACGATCAACAGCTATGATACCGGTACCGTGACGAATACCGGCTATAAGATAGCTTATGGCGAAGGTATTGAGGTAACCGGAGATGATGTAAGTATCTCTGTTGTGGCTCCTCCGCCTTTGGCTTTAAGAGTATTGCTGTATCCGGTCATGGTGGCCACACCAACATCTCCAGTGATCGCGCCTGGTACGTCCGGGTTCTATGATTTTACCCTCGATGATAACCCGGCAGCATTTATATGCCATCATGGTCTTTTCGCCTCGTATCCGGGAGCTAACCCGATACGGTATGTAGGTCAATCGGCATGGTTTGCGGGAAGTGTCGGCGCAATACAGAACCAGTTTGGCAGCCCGGCCATGACTGCAATGAGTGTAAGGTGGAGGGTGCCTTATCCCGGACCTGTAAGCAAGATGCTTATATACAGGGCTGCTACAGGGCTGGATAATACCCTAACCTTTATAGATGTAAATGGGAATAAAGCTGCTGTAAGCCCACTGCTGATCCTTGACACTACATCACAAACGATCCTTAATTATCTCGTGCCAACGCTGCAGGCAGATCTGGTAAGCGGTACCGGAGGTGTGGCGACCGTTCGATTTACGAAAAGCCAGGCGGCTTATGTCAATTCAGATATCGTGTCAACAACACTAAACTTTATAGGTATAATAGGTGGTTATCCTGATCCGGCTGACCCATCGAACCCTGATGTAATACTTGCGGACCTGCCTGCAGGAATATATAAGGTTGGAGTGACCTGCAACTATGTTACAGCGTTACCTGGTATATCGACATTCCCACCTGCAGATGTGGAAATGGTTATTGAAATTTTTTAAAGAAAAGTAAAAATGGCACGAACAATAGATGAGATACAACAATCGATAATAGATGCTAAGAATGCAGATAGTACCCTTGCCGGCTTGAACAGTACCAGTAAGGTAGCGATATGGCTGTTATGGACAAGGGTATATGCTGTCATTGTATGGGGCCTTGAAAACCTGTTTGATATCCATATAAAGCAAGTAAACAATACCATAGCCGCACAAAAACCACACTCCCTGCAATGGTATCAAACCAAAGCAAAAGCATTCCAGTACGGTGACAGCCTGGTAACGGATTCGGATGTGTACGATCCGATATCTACCGATGCTGCAGTAGTGATCATTAACTATGCTGCAGCCGTGGAGCTTGGGAACCAGGTACGGGTTAAAGTGGCCACACTAAGTGGGGCTGACCTTGCCGCCATCAGCGGCCCTCAGCTTACCGCCTTCAGCGCCTATATGAACCGGGTAAAGGATGCCGGTGTACGGCTGCTGCTGACCAGCGGTGATCCGGATGATCTGAAACTGGAGGTAGCAGTGTACTATGATCCGCTTATCCTGGATAATGCCGGTGCAAGGCTTGACGGTACGAATACTACCCCTGTACTGAGTGCTATAAAGGTATTCCTGGCCACTCTGCCATTTAACGGATTGTTTGTACTGAATAAAATGATCGAATACATAGAAAACAACGTGGAAGGTGTAAGGATACTGCAGGTGATATCTGCCGAGGCAAACTATGCCGCTACGCCTTATGTGGCCATACCGGTAGAGTATGTACCGGATGCCGGGTACATGACCCTTAATGAAGCATATTTTACCGCAAACGTAACCTATACAGCTCACGGACCAATATCATAACAATGGGCATATTCGATATCAATTTTCAAAGGAAGATCAAACATTCGCTGCCGGTGAGGCTGCGAAAGAAGCGCCATTTAGCATGGCTGCTTACAACGGCAGCGCCGGTGATCTACCTGTATGGCCTGTTCATAGCAAACAGGGAAAAGAACAATTATAAGCTTACACATAACGGGCAGGTGTGCAAACTGGAGGCGGTATTGAATGATGCCTTTGATCCGATAGACAGAGGTATCTATATCAGTGATCCGGATTACATCGATCCGGTATATACATTCCTGGATAGTGAAGAAAGCCCGGTATATATAGACCTGGATGCAGAAATAGGTACTGCAGTAATTGATGATCCGGATCCGGCACCGCTCTATACAGAGGCCGAAATACTTGTATTGGCCACATGCTTCATTGTAAATGTACCGGTAGCAGTAGTATATGATGAAGATAGAATGAGGGCTTTAATAGATGATTACCGGCTGGTCGGTAGAAGGAATTACACAATAGTTACTTTTTAAATAATACTTTATGAATACAATTGATTTCACACAGGTAGGAGGATTCCCATTAACTCAAGAGCGTTTAAAATTCCTGCAGGAAGCATATAGCGGCCCCATCAATGCACTCAGCAAGCTGGGCCTTACCAGATCAACACCGGTAGCTCTTATGGGTATGGCAGTATCCGGAGGCGGTAATACAGTGGCCGATGGTTACTTTATGTACAATGATGAAATATATGCCTTCACCGGGGGTACTGTTACTCCTGGGGGTGGTGATGTGGCACTGGTAGAAATAACTGTTACAGTATCTACACTAACCTATAAGAGCGGAGCTACACCTGCAGTAGTAACAACTAAAACCGCAACGCTGATCGATGGACCAACAGTTACAGATGCTACGCACTTCCCGGTGAGCGCTCTGGTACCATTTGGTACAGCTCTTGGCCAGGATAATAGGGATGGTGCTTTTACTACTGTTGCCGTATCCGTTCCTTTTGGTTATCCGGGATCCGGATCTATTACCGGAAACATCGATTATAAGGTAGATAAGATCGCTAATACCGCACAAATAAAGGGGGTGGTAACGATAGGTAATCCGGCAGTGCTACCTACCGGTACTTTACACAGCTCACAACTGGCCAGCCTCGGCCTTATACCTACTGGAAGAACCGTATTTACCGGGCTTGTGACCTTAGCCGGGGCAGATACCGGTGGTGCAAGGGTGGCGCGAACAGGCGGTGGGTATATAGAACGGGTGAGTGTTTACCTGAAAACTGATGGTTACCTGTATGCTGACCTTGTGCAGGCGGCAACAGCAACATCTTATGTGCTTGAATTTAATGCGGTAGTGCCGTTAGGGTAAGATGTATCTATAATTGGACGAGGAACATGCAAGGAATCGTAACCAATTAAAGATAAATGATACTAAACCATGGTAGCCTCTTTTCAGGCGGCGGAGGCTTTGATATAGCCGCTGAGTTAACTGGATGGGAAAACGTGTTCCATTGTGAATGGAATGAGTTTTGCCATACTATTCTTCAATTTTACTGGCCAGACGCTGCCAGTTATAAAAACATC
>CAYZKL010000015.1:0-5127 GCA_964478855.1 uncultured Flavipsychrobacter sp. | reverse complement strand
AAGCCAAGGGTACGAAGTCCAAGCGTTTGTACTTCCAGCTTCAGGCGTCAACGCGCCGCACAGAAGATACCGGGTCTGGTTTGTGGCCTGCCGTAATAATTCATTCGGAGGAGCTTTTGCTGACACCTTTGGCCAGCGATATGGATACCAAGATAGACCATCAATATGCACTAAAAGCAGTAGAAAAAGGTCATCAATTAAGTTTGCCGCTGGAGATAGGATTACGGACTGGGAAAACTGGCCTACTCAACCCATCTTTTGTAGCGGAAATGATGGGCTTCCCGACAGACTGGACGCTATTACCTTTTCTAAATGGCGGCAAGAAAGTATAAAAATATATGGTAATGCAATCGTTCCACAGGTGGCAGGCCAACTATTTAATATTATTGATTATATAGAATCGTTAGCGAGGAAATAGGTAAAGGGAAAAATGCCGCCCGGACGGAACCGAGTAAGGTGCGACCCAATACCACAGCCCTGATGGATTTAACCATCTGTCCGGGCGTTTCTCTATAATAAGAGGAACATGCCTGATCAGATGGCTGTGGTATTAGGTCGCAGTGCAAATATATGACTGTTTAAAGGTGTTTTAAACTACCTTTATCGGCTTTTATTATTTGCTATATGTAATATGAACTTGTACGGGAAATCTGTACAAGTTGGGTTCTAAAAAATGTATTTTTGGTTTTGCGGTTTAGTCCTAAGTTGAACAACGTTTAAAATGGAGTTTCAGATTGCCCTGATAGCGAAACTTGATGCAGATTATTACGATACAAATTTCGGAAATAATGAAATACGAGCCAAGACGAATTGTTTATAGGGGCATTGTGAATAAGTTTTTATTTTAGAATAATGAAAAGCGAAATCAAAAAATATACAATCGAGTCGATCGCAATGCCTCCAACTTCCTTAGCCTATAACATAGAAGGAGCACCTTTTAAGATCGGAGATATGGTAATGGTATTAAACAATCCAAATAATGATTCAACTTTTGATATCAACTATTCATCAAAAATAGGAGAAGTAGTCTATTATGAATTTGATTGTGGATGTGGTCAAACTTTCCCTGACAATCCAATGATTGGCGTTAATTTTAAGAATAAAAAAAACGAAGAATTTTGGAAAGAGGAATTATGTCTTCTTATAAATCCCATTGCCTCTAAATTCTATTAGTCCTTTATCCCTGAGTACTTGAAGCTGTTGTCTAATTTTGTCTTTTATAAAATTGTTGTTTGGGAATCTATGTTTCAAATGATCTTCAAATTTATAAACATCAGATAAATTGAATTCCTTATTCGGTATTACATCTAATATTTTCATGATTTCTATAATCCATCCCCTACTTTCCTTTTTCTGGTTACTTAGAAAGAGAGTCTTTGACCAAGCATTTAAGACATCTTTTTTATTATTCCAGTTACCGTTTTCTACTAAATGTATTTTCCCCGAATTAGGGATTTGATTTAGCAATATATTACAACCTACCCAGCCAGCTCTTTTTGCATTCATATTCAAAGCCTTCCTAGTTTCGATAACATCATTAATAAAATAATGCTTTGGAATTACTAAAAGATTTATTACTTCTAAAGTCACAAAAGAGTAGTTCAAAAAAAAGAAATTCGGATTATTCTCTGAATTAATCCTTTCTATCATTGTTTTATATGCACCATCAACAATTTTTTTTCCTACGTTTCCGCTTTTACTTTTTAGTTCATATTCTGCATCACAATTGACACATAAGAAATCAGCAACGGGACTGTTATTTCTAAACTGGTTCAATTCATCATTTCCGCAACTAGGACAATAGCCATTAGTTTTAACCCAGCTTTCAGATAATATCCTTGCTATTTGAGAATTGCTTGTATATCCAGTAGATTGACTTAAGTCAAATTTCAGATTCATTATTCTGAGCTTTACAAGTTTAAAGATTTGCTTATTTGACTTAAAATCTCAATCACTTCTTTTGCACTCTGTCTAAATTCACGTATCGCTGATTCTTTATCCTGTGAAATCCATGTCATAACCTCTTGAGTCAACTTCCCTTTCGATTCAAATCGTAACTTTTTATTCTGAATTTTATCAATTTCCAAAAATTTTTCTCTGAACATTTCTGGATAGTACTCTTCGAAATCATTTTTTTGAAAATTTATAAAATTTTCTTTTGGCCAATCAGAATATCTAGTTCTCAAATTCTTAATGTTTGTTAATCCAGCATTATCTCCGTCTGCAACAACCCAAGCTTTGAACTTATAAATTGAATCTCCGTTTAAATAAACAAAAAGTCTTAAAAAGTCGTCAAAATATGAATCAATTTTATCAACCCCTTTTGCTCCAATTGTCTTAACTTTCTTGTGCAATGACGGGACAAACTCAGGTATAATAAAATCTCGAATGATCTGCTCGGCAGATGACTCTTCAAAGACTATATAGGACTTAAATAAATCGAAATCAAAAATATCATAGCCCAATTTCGCCAAAATTTCCAAACGATTAAATTGAGTATTTTCCAGTTCACTAATAATTGATGTTGGGATTTTTATTTTCGCATTTTCTTCAGAGGGTTGCACTGACCAATCAGTAAAAAACATCTTTGCGTCATTGGCTGTTGCTAAATATTTCAAAACAATATTAGAGTGTGTTGATATAATAAATTGATGGTCGTTTGACTTCTCTAAAATTACGTTTAACAATTTCTTTAAAGCTTCCGGATGAATATCATTTTCTATTTCCTCTATCAAAAAAAGTTTCCTTCCTTCATTCTCAGAATATAATATACTTAATAACCCTAGAATATTCGCGACTCCGTCACCCATTGACTCTAAGTAAATTGTATCATGCTTTACAAGTAGTCCAAGTTTGTCTTCATTGTTGTTGCTAGCACTTGATACACTTCCAATGGGAAAACCTAAAATTTCATTGCATGCTGTTGTAAATTCTTTATGAAACTGATGAGATTGATTACTTAGAAGCTTAAATCTAGATGGAAGATTTCGTAGATCATCATCAATTCTGTATGCTGAATCCTTACCACTACTGCCCGTATAGTGATTACTTTTTCTCTTCGATAAGAATAAATAAATAAAATTGTTCTTGTTTTCCATTGGGGAAAATCCTTCAAACAAAGTCGAAGTAGGTTCTAACCCAAAACCTGCTGATGACAATGGCATAGGTACAATTCCACTACTGCTTGCATAAACCTTACATACGTTTTCATTATACAAATT
Organism: uncultured Flavipsychrobacter sp.; assembly: GCA_964478855.1. Lineage (GTDB taxonomy): Bacteria > Bacteroidota > Bacteroidia > Chitinophagales > Chitinophagaceae > Nemorincola. The sequence goes on along the minus strand of CAYZKL010000015.1, from coordinate 1,906 downwards.
GCTCAAGATTTCCACTTTTTCTTCAGTATTACGCAACTCATAAATGATACTTACATCACCAATGGGATAATTTCTGCTTAATGAGCGAAAAAAATAAGCATGCTCCTTTTCTGTAATTTCAGAAAGTTGAATTCTTAATGCACCTAGTTCTTCCTGTTTCCTTATGTCAGTTATATCTAGTGCAACATTAGAACTCTGAAGTTTTTGCAAACACTTCAAAATTGTGCTTTTCCCCGAATTATTAGCTCCTACAATTAAGTTAATACCTTTTGTAAATTCAATATGGGCATTCTTATAACTTCTAATGTTTAGTATATCAACTTTCTTTACGTACATAATATTTTGATTTATCCTCGTATTTACAAATATAGGCTTACACTGATTTTTCGATATCATTTATTGATAAATAATATGCGCTTTCAAAATTATGCACCGTTAGACTGATTAAATTTTGACCTTAATTTATTATAGAGTTCCAATTATCTTTAGAATATGAAAACCCTCCCACACGACCATACCACCCCCCACTGGAAAAGCAGCCTGCTCAATGACCTGGTGTTTATAAAGAAGCATCTGCGCTACCCCATCAACAAGCGCACCATTCCGGCGGCTCTTTCTGCGGTGCTCGTACTGTTCTTTGCTGTGCGGGTAATAGAGGCGGCATTGTTTGCCAGCGGCAGGGAAAACCCGGCATAGCCTTTTTGTAAGTAACCATAACTAAGGAGAGATGGTGATGAACAGCAAATGAATTATTAATTTTGCTTGCTTACAAATAAAAATTAGGTAAGACTAATTTTTATTTTATCTTTGCACAACAAATAATTATATGAACAGGCTGTTTATCATCATATTCATTACCTTAGCTATAGCTGTACTATCCTGCCACAAGCTGGAGCCTGCTGCCCCGCAGGACGAGCAGATACTGGATGGCCCGGTAGAAGGACTAACCCCCGATCAAAAGCAACAATTCCTGAGAGGTGATATCGCATTCAACGACGAGGTATTCACTAAGGAAACAGGGCTTGGGCCAATGTTCGTATCCACATCATGCGGTAGCTGCCATGCCGGCGATGGCAAGGGCCACCCCTTCACCACCCTTACCCGGTTCGGGCAGAAGGACAGTACCGGCAATACATACCTGCATAAAGGCGGGCCGCAGCTGCAAAACAGGGCTATAGCCGGTTTTGAACCGGAGCAAATACCTGCGGGAGCACCATTTTCAAAGTTCACCCCCCCTGCCAATACAGGCATGGGATTTCTTGATGCCGTGACCGATGCGGATATATTAGCCCATGCAGACCCTTATGATACTGATGGAGATGGCATTAGCGGCGTAGCTAATCTTGTGTACCTGAGGCCATACCTTAGCCCCCGCATGGGTAGTGTTACGGACAACGGAAGGCATATTGGCCGTTTCGGTAAAAAGGCAAATGCCTACGACCTCCTGCAACAAACCGCAGCAGCCTACAATCAGGATATGGGCATCACATCAACCTACGAACCTTATGACACCTACAGCGGCGAAGAGATAGACCCCGAGGTAAGCAACCAGACACTGCTGGATGTGGTAATCTACCTCAAAACCCTGAAAGCACCCATACAGAGAAATGCAAATGATGCCGGTATTATAGCAGGCAAAGCATTGTTCCTACAGGCCAACTGCGGCAAGTGTCACACGCCTGAATTAAAGACCGGCCCATCACCGATAGCAGCTCTAAACTTTAAAACATTCTACCCATACACAGATATGCTGCTGCATGATATGGGTCCGGGCCTTGATGATGGCTATACCGAAGGCAATGCAATGACCTCCGAGTGGCGCACCCCTGCACTATGGGGACTGGGCCTGTCCAGAAACTCACAGGGAGGTCAGTACTTCCTGCTGCATGACGGTCGCGCTGGCAGT
>CAYZKL010000014.1:56286-56703 GCA_964478855.1 uncultured Flavipsychrobacter sp. | reverse complement strand
TTGCGGCAAAGTAAGTAATCATTCAAACAACAACTCACAAATAAAATATCAATATGGCCATATTGAATTTCCAAAAACCGGACAAGATAGCACTTCAGAAAACAACGGATTTTGAAGCGCAGTTCGAATTCCGCCCCCTGGAGCCGGGCTACGGTGTTACCATTGGTAACGCACTACGCCGTGTATTGCTTTCTTCTCTTGAAGGATATGCGATCACAGCTATCAGGATACCGGGTGCGGATCATGAGTTCGCTACACTGAAAGGTGTGCTTGAAGATGTAACAGAGATCATCCTGAACCTGAAACAGGTACGTCTGAAAGCAGCTGGTGAAGCAGGTGATTTCGCAAACGAAAAAGTAGATATCAACGTTAAGGGCAAGGAAGTATTTACCGCAGGAATGATAGGCGAAGTATTGC
>CAYZKL010000014.1:10950-56276 GCA_964478855.1 uncultured Flavipsychrobacter sp. | reverse complement strand
AGGTAATGAACCCTGACCTGATCATATGCAACCTTCAGCCGGGTGCCAGCTTCCAGTTGGAACTGCACATAGGCAAAGGCCGTGGTTATGTACCTGCAGAGGACAACCGCCCTGAAGATGCACCATTGGGACTGATAGCTATCGATTCTATCTACACTCCGATCAAGAATGTAAAATACACTATCGAAAATACCCGTGTGGAACAACGTACGGATTTCGAAAAGCTGATCATGGAAGTTATTACCGATGGTACTATTCATCCTGAAGAAGCAGTGAAGGAAGCATCACGCATCCTTATCCAGCACCTGATGATCATCACTGATGAGAACATATCACTGGATACCAAGCGTGAAGAAAAAGAAACAATAGTTGACGAAGAAACATTGCTGGTACGCAAAGTATTGAACACACCACTTGAAGACCTTGAACTTTCCGTGCGTGCATTTAACTGCCTGAAAGCAGCTAAGATCAATTCACTGAGCGAACTGGTACAATATACCCAGGAAGAACTGATGAAGTTCCGCAACTTCGGTCAGAAATCACTTTCTGAGATTGAACAGGTACTGCACGAGCGCGGCCTGCATTTCGGAATGGATATCAACAAGTTCCGCAGGGGAGATGATTAATCAATGATCCGAAAGTCAAAATCCATAAGTGTAACAGCTGAGGGATTTTGACTTTCAACTTTTTATAACAAGTCTATTTTAACCAGTACCTCATAATTCCTGACCCGGTATGAGGGAATAAAACACAAAAGTCATGCGTCACGGAGACAAGATCAAAAATTTAAGCCGCACCGCCTCACACCGCGCTGCGTTATTATCAAACCTTACTTGCCAGCTCATTGAGCACAAGCGTATCACTACTACATTGGCTAAAGCTAAGTCATTGCGTATTTATGCTGAGCCTATCATTACCCGCAGCAAAACGGACAGCATGCACAATCGTCGTATCGTGTTCAGCTACCTGCAGGATAAAGAAGCTATCAAGGAACTGTTTGGTGTAATAGGAGATAAGGTTGCAAACCGCCCGGGTGGTTATACACGTATCATCAAGTTGCCACGCCGTATGGGTGATGCTTCTGATATGGCTATGATAGAACTGGTTGACTTCAACGAGATCTATGGTAAAGACCTGGAAGCTGCTGCTGCTAAGAAAACACGCCGTAGCCGCCGTAGCGCACCAGCTGCAAAGAAGACTGAAGCTGCACCTGCTGCTGCAACAGAAACTGCAGTTGAAGAAGCACCTGTTACAGAAACTCCTGCTGCTGAAACCAGCACAGAAGAAACAAACGCTTAATTTTTACAGTAATACTATGGAAAATGGCTGTTGTGCAAACAACAGCCATTTTTCTTTTTGGCAATGCAGTTATAATGTTCCCAGTGCGGGAGGTAAACCCATCGCTCTGCGCCAAGCTGCAAGTTGTCCCAGGTGCATTGCTTCGTGATTTATACACATAAATGTGATTAAATCCCGAAGAGTGGGCATATAAACACCGAAACGCCATTTAATCTCTTCGCTCAATTTTACATCATCTACCTTATATAAAGCGTTGATCACTTTTGTATGTTGATGCTCCAGTTCTGAAATCAGTGCATTTTTAGAAGGGTATTTTGTTGTGTCAGTGTCCGGTTTTGTCTGATCGTTTGGCCCTTTGCGTTGAAATAGCGAATTCCAGCCTTCAGGAAGAGCGTATTCGCATCCGAGGTCTTCGACCATCATAGCGCTACCTGTGACGAGATGTCCGATTGTAAATGCAGGATGATTTATCAGGCCTTGTGCCGGAATACAGGTCATTTGCCTTTCGGTAACATCAGCCGTGAGTGCACGAGCATACAACAGGTTAAAGTTGTATTGACGCACTATGGTTTCTATAAACTGCTGCAGGATCATTGCCGAAAGTAACAAAAATTACAGGTGAATAATGTCATCGACATTCTTACGGATATTGGCCGCCATTTTTTGCATAGGCAGGTCATTGTCATCTGTACCAAAGGGATCTTCGATCTCCTCGGCAATCAGCTCCAGGCTGGCTAATACGTAAAACACCAGCCCCACAACAGGGATCAATATGTAGTGCAAAATAAATGACAAGCCGAGGGGCAGTGTGATAACATAAAGAAAAATGAATTTTTTAATAAAGGACCTGTAGGAGTAGGGTATCGGTGTATTCTTGATACGCTCACAGGCCCCGCATACATCCATGAATACGGGCATTTCACTATTCAGTGCTATGAACTGATCGCCGGTGATCACTCCCTGCTTGTATAGTGTGTTTAATTTGCCGATCATAAAAGCGGCTACCTGCGCAGGTAAATGCCGGGTATGATCAAAGTTAGGTATCTCGGGGTGTGCATCTGTATCCAGTGCAAGACGGGTAGTCTCGGCCTGCAGGTGCTTTTGCAGCGCGGTAGCAAACATGGGTATTAGTTTCTTGAACAGATCCCGCGTCCTAACATCATTTTCGGGCAACATTGCATTGAGCTTAATGGCAAGGTTACGGCTTACATTTACCAAAGATCCCCATTGCCTGCGGCCTTCCCACCAGCGATCGTAAGCTGTATTGGTGCGGAATACAAGCAGCATAGAGATAACGAAACCAAGCAAGGTATGGAATGTGGTGAATTGCTTTAACGGCGACGTTTCGGGCAGTTGCAGCCAATCACGTTCTATAAATACAATGATACCCGTATAGACGCAGATCAGCAGAATTATCGGCAACAGTTTCCTGAAGGTATCTGCCTTTTTAAGCTGAAAGAGGTCGAGCAGTCTTTCGTTAGTGTTATAGTTGATCATAATAGTACCCCAAAGAAAAGAAAAAAATCGGAGTGATGTATTGTTTACTCCATCCTGTAACGCCTTTTATAATTTTTCTCTTTTAATTCAGCCATTGCCCCAATCGCCTTATATTTGTGCGTATAAGATTATGGAACTCAGTAAGAATTTTCAGCACAGGGAAGCCGAACAGAAATGGTATGCGCATTGGGAAAGCGCGGGGTATTTTAAGAGTACACCGGACGATCGTCCGCCATATACTATAGTGATGCCGCCACCAAATGTGACCGGTGTGCTGCATATGGGCCATGCACTCAATAACAGTGTGCAGGATATTCTTGTTCGCCGTGCGAAGATGATGGGGTATAATACCTGTTGGGTGCCGGGAACGGATCACGCATCGATAGCTACCGAAGCGAAGGTAGTCGGGATGCTGCGTGATATGGGTATAGACAAGAAGACCATGCCGCGTGATGAGTTCATGAAGTATGCATGGGAATGGAAAGAAAAGTATGGTGGTATCATCCTGAAACAATTAGAGAAGCTGGGCTGCTCACTTGACTGGAGCCGTACCAACTTTACTATGGATGACGCATACTACGCAGCGGTTATCAGGGTATTTGTAGAGTTGTATGAGAAGGGGCTGATCTACCGTGGCGTAAAGATGATCAACTGGGATCCGAAAGCAAAGACCGCACTGAGTGATGAAGAAGTAATACACCGCCAAACAAACTCGAAACTATACTACGTTCGTTACCGCATAGATGGCGACAAAGAAGAGTATATAACCATTGCTACAGTACGCCCGGAAACAATATTGGGAGATACCGCTGTATGCGTGCATCCTGAAGATGAACGCTATACACACTTGAAAGGCAGGTATTGCTATGTGCCGCTGCTGAACAGGAAAGTACCGATCATTTTTGATGATTATATAGATAAAGAATTTGGTACAGGTGCGCTGAAGGTGACTCCTGCTCACGATATCAATGACTACAACCTGGGCCTGAAACATGGCCTGCCTGTAATAGATACTCTGAATGATGATGGTACTATGAGCGAGGCAGCTCAATTATACATCGGGCAGGACAGGTTTGCAGTAAGGAAAAAAATAGTAGAAGACCTGCGTGATGCAGGCAACCTTGTAAAGGAAGAAGAGTACAGCAACCAGGTAGGATTCAGTGAGCGTACGGATGTGGTGATAGAACCACGCCTGAGTATGCAGTGGTGGTGTAATATGCAGGAGCTTGCAAAACCTGCACTGGAATCTGTGATGAGTGACGAAGTAGAGTTTCACCCGGCTAAGTTTAAGAACACTTACCGCCACTGGATGGGCAACATCAAGGATTGGTGCATCAGCCGCCAGCTTTGGTGGGGACAACGCATACCGGCTTGGTATGATGCTGAGGGTGCCCTGTATGTAGCTAATACAAGCGAGGCAGCACATGAGCAATACAAAGCCAAGAAACCGGAACTGGCTGCACAACAACCACAACTGAGGCAGGAAGATGATGTACTGGATACGTGGTTTAGCAGCTGGTTGTGGCCAATGCAGGTATTTGGCTGGAACGAACAACCCGGCAATGCAGACCTGAAATACTATTACACTACCAATACACTGGTAACGGCACCGGAGATCATATTCTTCTGGGTGGCCCGAATGATCATGGCAGGGTATGAGTTCATGGGGCAGAAACCATTTGATAAAGTTTACTTTACGGGTATAGTGCGTGATAAGCAGGGAAGGAAGATGAGCAAGTCACTCGGTAACTCACCAGACCTGCTGCAGATGATAGATGACTGCGGAGCAGATGTAGTGCGTTTCAGCGTAATGATCTCATCGCCCGCAGGTAATGACCTGTTGTTTGATGAAGGTCAACTGGAACAGGGCCGTAACTTCTGCAATAAGATGTGGAACGCGATGAAGCTGGTGAAAAGCTGGGAAAGCCGCAGTACAGAAGGCCTGGAGGATAGCAATGTGAAATTTGCACTGGACTGGATGGATGCACGGCTGATGGAAGTGTCAGGCGAAGTGACGGAACTGATGAAAGACTTCAGGCTGAGTGAGGCCTTGAAGACCATTTATTCATTGATATGGAATGACTTCTGTTCATGGTACCTGGAGTGGGTGAAACCGGGTATGGATCAGCCTATATCAGCAAGAGTGTATCAGCATACCGTAAATGTATATGAGCAGTTGCTGCAATTGTTGCATCCGTTCCTGCCTTTCATTACAGAAGAGATATACCATATCATACGTGAGCGGAAAGATGGCGATGACCTGATCGTAAAACAACTGTCTGCTTACCAGGCTCCGGATGCTGCCACACTAAAAGGTGGAGCAATGCTGCAGGAACTGATAACAGCAGTACGCGATACACGTAACAAGAATCTACTGAAGCCTAAGGATACTATTAAGCTGTGGATAGATACAAAGCATCATTCGTTTTACGAAGGAGCCCGGGATATTCTGCGCCGCCAGGTAAATGCTGAACACATAGGCTATACTACCGAGGCTAAACAAGGCTGTATATCGCTGGTAGTGGATACAGATAAGCTGTATATAGAAGCTGCGGCTGCTGCAATAGACACCGGTGCGCAGAAAGAGCAGATGCAGAAAGAAATAGAATACCTGAAAGGTTTCCTGGTGAGTATAGACAAAAAGCTGGGAAATGAAAAGTTTGTACAGAATGCAAAACCTGAAGTAATTGATAATGAGCGCAAGAAGCAGGCTGATGCACTGGCAAAGATAAAAACGCTGGAAGAAAGCCTGAGTCTTATTTAAGGAATAACGTACTCATTTATTTTGTTAATGCCCTTGCAATACTGCAAGGGCATTATTCATTATATCTAGCCTGTTGGCATCAAATTTTATAATGGTTTACAGATGTTGTTTTAAACACAACATCGACGAGCTATGAAAAATATATCACTGGTAATATTCGGATGCCTGTTACTGGCAGCAAGCAGTTGTAAGAAAAAAGATGTAGGCGTTTGTTATTGCTCTTACCTGAGCGGAGATAAAAAGGAATTCAACCTTACAGACCTTACCCGCAACCAGGCAGTAGATTCATGCAATGTGCTGAACAATAATGCCAGTGCATTTGCAGGAAGTTGTAAATTGAAATAGGAGCAAATTTATAGTTAATGCTTATCGTTGCTGCTATGCTGGGCATTCATTATTGCCTTAGATAGCTGAGCTTCAAGTTTGCTTATTTTGGGAGGTACGGTATCCTCACCTGCCACGAAATAGTAATCACCATTCTTAGTGCCACGGCGCAGGTTGTGGCTATACACCTCTGATCGGTTATAACCTCCCGTAGTATTGGGGTAGAGAATTGTAGCGCTGTATGAAAGTTCTGTATCGTTTAGCTGTGGTTCCAATCTGCAGTCAACAATGCCATCCGGTGAGTCAAGGGTCAGTTCAATAATTTCTTCCATAATTTCAGCTATAGTGCGGCGAAGGTAACCATAAAATTACTGTACTTCAGTTTTTTGATCTATTAACCAACGGCTTTTGTATATCTATTTGATCATCAAATGGTTGTAGTGCTACGACATATGGCTATATGTGTGGTAAGCTGGTAAATTATTGTTATGATTTTATCATAAAACGGTCAAATAGAGAATGTTTTGTTCCATTCATTCCCTGAATAAAAAATTATCGACTATTTTGCCTCCTGATCGAGATAAAACACTGCTGCCTAACTGCTGCGTATGTCGAAATTTGCAGGTATAAGAAATAAGCATATTCTGGTATTGACAGGTAATGGCATGTTGTCATTAGTAGGGTTTGCTATTTCGGCATTGCTGTTCCATTCCATGTCCAGGACCAATGTCGGGATATGGTTCTTTGTACAGAGCATCATTGCCTTATTCGAAGCGATCAGGTATGGGTTCCTATCTACCGCAACTGTTAAGTTTTATGCAGGGGTAGCACCTGAGCGCGCCAAAACTGTATTAGGTTCGGTTTGGTACCTGGCTTTCCTGCTTACCGGTAGTATTGTACTGATCAATGCATGTGCGTTTTTCTTTTTACCTTATATCCATAACGAAGAATTGATCGCCTGTATCAAATGGTCAGGTGTCATTTTTTTGTGCACAATGCCATCTGATGTCATATTCTGGCGGTTGCAGGCAGATGAAAAATACGGTACACTGCTATGGTACAGTACGCTGAACAGCGGACTGTCTGCGATTTTCTTTTCTGTACTTATTTACCTGGATAAGATGACGCTGGAGACTGCGTTTCTGTCCAGTTTATGTGTCAATCTGATCACCAGTGCTGTTGGTATTTTGTGCAATCTGTCGGGCATGAAAATGATGAGGCACCGAACGAAAGAATGTATCAGGGAGATAGTGAATTATGGCAAATACACGCTGGGAACCACGAGCGTTTCGGTAATGCTTGCTAATACCGATACATGGATCCTGAATTTTATGCTGGGGCCGTCATCGGTTGCTGTTTATAGTTTATCCAGGCGATTGCTTGCTCTTATAGAGTTACCGTTACGCAGTTTTGCTGTAACAGGCATGTCGGCTATGGCCATTGCATTCAATACTGATAATCTGCCGCAGGTCACACATATCTATAAGAAGTACTCCGGTATGCTTACCATGTTTTTCATACCCATTGCGTTATTGGCAGTGGTGTTTGGCGAACCGGCAATAAACATGCTGGGAGGGCCGGAATACATACATACTGAAGCCGCAGATGCTTATATTTTAATGATGCTCATAGCGGTTATCTACCCTATAGAGCGGTTGAACGGAATAACGCTTGATATCATCCATCAGACCAAGGTGAACTTTTACAAAGTGATCATAATGATCGTTATAAAAGTAGTAGGCGATTTTGCAGGGATCTATATGTTCAAGAATGTGCATGGTGTGGTACTGGCCATGTTCATCGTTCACTTTACTGCGCTGATATATGGAAACTACCAGCTCAAAAAACACCTTGATTATACGATCGGGGGTATATTAACTACCGGGTTTAACGAATCGAAACTATTGATAGTATCGAAGGCAAAAGCATTATTTGCAAAAAGAGGATAGTGCACGTAGTTTGATTTAAGTGATCAATTCATTATTTTTGAATAACCCTGCTTCAAAAACATATTTAACCACAAAACTTATTGTTATGAAAAGGAGTATACTTACATTATTGCTGTCTCTGGCAGGAACCTGTGTAATTGCTAAAGACGGTGTGTATCTTGAATTCAAAATATCATCGCAATTGATACACGGCACCAGCAAGACCTTTGCCGCAGATGGTAATACACGGTCTGAAATGACCATGACCAATGTGAATATGCCAACACCGATCAATACCATAACACTCATCAAATCAGAGGCTCCGAATACCACCTATTCACTTAATGAAAAAGACAAGACATACACAGTCTCGGAGTCGGGTAAGAATACCGCACAGGCAGAAGAAGATTATGATGTAGTGGTAGTAGGCAAGGAAACCATAAACGGCTATAATTGTTTGCATGTAAATATTGTGTACAAAACGACACCGCAAAAGAGTGATATGTGGCTGTCTAAAGACATACCGGGCTATGCGAGTTATACTACGGTAAAAACAGATCAACTTGGTGGTGCAGGATTTTTTGACAAATTGAAAGCAAAGGGTGCAGATGGTTTTGTGGTAAGAATGCAGATGAAGATGGGCAAAGGCGAAGTAATGCAGATGGACCTGGTAAAGGCTGAAAGACGCAACATTGATGATGGGTTGTTTACGCTGAATGGTTATACTAAATCTGCTATGCCCGATATGATGAATATGGAACAGCTGAAGAATATGACGCCTGAACAGCGCAAGCAATATATGATGCAAATGCAGGAAAAGTATAAACAGCATTAATGATCATTGTTATAGCTATAATAAAGGCATGTCATCCGGCATGCCTTAGTTGTTTATAAGTAAATGTCCTTGTTGGACCGATTTTGCTACATCTGGTGTATGTATCACTGGGTTCCCATATTATTGTTGCTATTGTTTTCCTGCAAGCCTGGAGTGCAAAACAATGATACTACGTATATACCTGCAGACACGAGTGTTACAGTTGTCAAAGATTCATTATTATCGGAGCGGGTAGTAGCATTTGCCAAAACGCTGATGGGCACACCATACCAGTTTGGTTGCAGTGCACCTAGCACCGGGTTCGACTGTTCGGGTTTTATTAGTTATGTTTTTAATCACTTTGAAATTACTGTTCCCCGCTCGTCGGTTGATTTTACGAATGAAGGTAGAACTATAGCTACTAAAGATGCAAAACCGGGCGACCTCATATTGTTTACAGGGACCAACAGTAAAATAAGAACAGTAGGCCATATCGGATTGATTATCAGCAATGACAGTACTGGTATCAGCTTTATTCATTCTTCGTCAGGTAGTGAGCATTCTGTGATCATTACGCCACTTGAAGGAGCCTACATGGTTAGGTTTATAAAGATCATCCGTATTGTAGAGTAGCTGAGTATTTATTTTGCGGGAACAGAAAGTATATTATACATGAATTAGTGTTAATTTTGTTGCAGAACGATCAGGAATAAAACTGCTATTTGAATAATCAGTACCGCATATCGAAGTATATCTTCTTTGTTCTGCTTGCATTTTTAAGCATTACTTTTTCGTGTGTCAGCGCATGCGCACCTGTTGCTAAAAGTACCATCACCACTTCTTTCAAATTGCTGAAATTTGAAAAAGAGATCGTGCAGGACTGCAACGAAAATTCTGTATTCTATAGAACAACAGAAACGAAAGGTAAGATCAGGGTAAAGTACCAGGCAAGCTATTTTATCTGCGACCTTTCTCCTGCTCCTATCCAATCCCCACATTTTATTACAACACTATGCAGGGATTTTATACACCCTGATAGTTTTATCTACAGCGCAAACTACACTGCATCATACCTCAGAGGGCCACCTGTCATTACTGCCTGATACCGGAAAGATTAAAAACTAAAATTGCTGCAGGCCTGCTTAACAGCAGGTTCCAAATGTATTCGATCAAACCGATAATCGGTTTGGATCCCATTGCAGTTTCTTACTCCGGTTTTTTCATCATCCTATTTTCTAAACTGGTATTGTTTTAGTTAACGATTTAATCATGCCCGTGGTTACCATGAAAAAAATGAAAACAGCTGGTATGCCTGATACTTCTCCCACAAGGGTCAGCCATACAAAAGACAATAATGATATACCTGATATGGAAGAATACCTGAGTATGCAGTCATCGGCAATAGGTGGCTGCAAACTGGGCGACCTGGTAATGCTGTGGTTACGTACTACGATCAGGAAGCTGCTCGGTAAGTCAGTTCAATAGCAACTTAGCGAAGAGAATTTTTATTGGTTTGTTTCTTGAAACTGCAAAACAAAAAATTCTGTGTTGTATTAAATGGGGTGGTATGATCTTCAGTGATACAGTTGATCTTACTGAACTCATTGGCTACCTGTTCCTGTAATTGTGTTTCCGTGTATTGCCTGATATCCAGTCCGCTACATTTTTTTGGCCCGTTTTCAGAAAATGTGCCAATGATCATATATTCGGCAACTGCGTTGCCGGCAATAGTCAGGTATTTTGTTATTTGCTCATCAGTGGTCATAAAATGAAATGCTGCCCTGTCGTGCCATATATCATAGGTCGTGTCCGGCTTAAATTCAGTGATGTCTGATTCTATCCATTTTACTTTGCCAGCTCTATCCCCTAATCTTATTTTAGCCCGTTCCAGCGCCTTACCCGAAATATCCAGAACAGTTATGTTATCATAACCTTCATCCAGCAGGTGATCTGCCAGTTTGCTGTCACCTCCCCCTATATCAATAATTGCTGCAGTCTTCGGTAAGTTACAGTTGCTAATTAACCGGAGAGATGTTACGGGAGTGTCCTGTGTCCAGCTTACCTCGTTAGGTTGTTTTGTATCATATACTGTTTCCCAGTGCTGTTTTTTCTCGCTCATATGGTTGTGAATGTATGTAAAGGTATGTAAATGAGCATTTGAGCAAATTTTCATGACATTTAACTGGGAAGTATTATATATCCTAAATATGGTTGCGATAAATAATAGAGGGAGTTTATTAAACAATTTAATTCTGTGATATTCTCCTTATTCCTTGCCCACCTGCCTCACATCCGTTAACTTCGCAGCCTGAAAAAATAAACTATTATATCCATGAGTTCGCAAAAGATAACTATGGGCCAGAATGGCCGGTTGAATGTACCTGAAAACCCGATAATACCGTTTATAGAAGGTGATGGCATAGCACCCGATGTGTGGAGTCCAAGTAAACTGGTCCTGGATGCTGCTGTGGAAAAATCATACGGTGGAAAGCGTAAAATAGAATGGAAAGAAATACTGGCCGGTGAAAAGGCGTTTAATAAAACTGGTGAGTGGCTGCCGGCAGAATCGCTGGATATAGCTCGTGAATACCTGGTGTCTATAAAAGGGCCATTGACCACGCCCGTGGGTGGTGGTATCCGCTCACTGAATGTGGCTATGAGGCAGGAACTGGACCTGTATGTATGCCTGCGCCCTGTAAAGTGGTACAAAGGTGTTCCGTCTCCGGTAGTGAAACCTGAGAATGTGGACATGGTGATATTCCGCGAGAATACTGAAGATATATATGCAGGTATAGAGTTTGCACAGGGTACACCTGAAGCAAAGAAAATGCTGGACTTCCTCGTTGAAATGGGTGCCGGTAAAAAGATACGTTTCCCGGAGACATCGGCATTTGGTGTAAAGCCGGTATCTAAAGAGGGTAGCGAGCGCCTGGTAAGGGCAGCTATTAAGTTCGCGCTTGAAAACAAACTGCCGTCGGTAACGATAGTACATAAAGGAAATATCATGAAGTACACCGAAGGTGGCTTTAAGATATGGGGTTATGAGCTTGCTGAGCGTGAGTTTGGCGATAAGGTATATACATGGGGACAGTGGGAGAACGCCAAGAAAACACAGGGCGAAGATGCTGCCAACGCACGATTGAAAAAAGAAGAAGCGCTTGGTAAGCTGATCGTTAAAGATGTAATAGCTGATAACTTCCTGCAGCAGTTGCTGCTTGCTCCACAGGATTATTCTGTGGTAGCTACGCTGAATCTGAACGGTGACTATATCTCTGATGCTGCTGCTGCAGCAGTTGGTGGTATCGGTATAGCCCCGGGTGCAAATATCAATTACCTCACCGGCCATGCGGTGTTTGAAGCTACGCATGGTACCGCGCCAAGGTTTGCCAATACCAACACCATGAATCCGTCATCGCTGCTGCTGAGCGGTGTGATGATGCTGGAATACATGGGTTGGACAGAAGCAGCTAAAAGTATAGAGGATGCACTGGCAACGACCATCATGCGTAAAAGGGTGACTATAGATTTTTATAACCTGATGCATGATGCCACATTGTTGAAGACAAGCGAATTTGCCGAAGAACTGGTGAAGAACCTGAAGTGATCGGCTAATTAAATAAAATTCGTATATTTGTCATATAATACCACTAATGCTCATTAATCCTGCTGCGTACATTGACCATAGTATATTGAAACAGACCACCACTATGTCGGAAGTGGACAGGGTATGCGTGGAGGCTTCGATAGAAAGTTTTATGGCTGTGTGCATACCCCCAAAGTACGTGCAGAGTGCCAGGAAGCTGCTGAAAGATTCGAGGGTAAAGGTGGCCACAGTTATTGGTTTCCCGCTGGGTAATAATACTACTGGCACCAAGGTAGAGGAGATAAAGGAGGCAATAGCCATGGGTGCCGATGAGCTGGATATGGTGATAGACCTGGGTGCACTGAAAAGCGGTGACCTGAAGGCGCTGGAGCATGAAATATATAACTGCCTGAAACAAGTGAAGGATGCAGGTAAGGTGATAAAAGTAATCGTGGAAAGCGGCATACTGACAGACAGCGAACTGCTGGGATGCTGCGCACTGTACAGCAAGTACGATATAGATTACATGAAAACATCGACCGGGTATGCAGATGCGGGAGTTTCTCTAAAGGCTGTAAAACTGATGAGGGCTCATTTGCCTGAGCATATAGGCATCAAAGCTTCAGGTGGTATAGGCACATATGAATTTGCTGCTGAGCTGATAGAGGCTGGTGCCACCAGGCTGGGCTGTAGTGCCAGTATGAACATAATGAAAGAGTTCAGGCAATTGGCAGAGCAGTAACATAAACCGATAATAGTATTTTTGAATAATAATGAAGGCGTTGTATAAAATAGGGATGTTGGTTGTTCTGCTGATGATATCAGCAGGAGTGAGTGCGCAGGACGTAACTGTACATTCGGATCCCCGGCTGAGCATACTGATGCAGAAAAAACAATCAGTTGCTAAAGCACCGCGAAGCAAGCCCGTGGTGCGGAATGTAGTACCTGCAGGCGATGTACCGCAACCAGTAGGAGGAAGTTCTCGCCCTGTAGCCATGGCTACTACCGCTGCTCCTCGCCCTATAGCTGAAACATCACGCGCTACTGGTCCATATCATCCTACAGATGTGCCTGTGCCTGTGGTTTACAATACTACGCCACGCAAAGAAGGCCGTGTCATTTATTCTGGTAAGGGATTCCGGGTGCAGATATATAACGGTACAGACAGGGATAAGGCGGTAATGATAAAGAATGAGTTTTCTCGCCGTTATCCCGGCACACGTACTTACCTTACCTACATATCTCCATCATTCAGGGTAAAGGTGGGTAACTACCGAAACCGTAGTGATGCAGAAGGTATGCTGCGCGAGGCTAATTCCATGTATAATCCCAGTATGATCGTACCTGACCTCATCACCATCAGTACTTATTAGGAAAGAGGAGGGTATAAAAAAGGTTTTTGAATTTTTAATTTTTACCATTTAATTTGAAAAATGCCTGAAACCATCCTTGAGCAGATACGCGCAAAATCAGAACAATATTTTCCGGAAGTGCAGGCAATAAGGCATCATATACATGCCCATCCTGAGTTGTCTTACGAGGAGCACAATACTGCTGAATATGTAGCAGCACAACTGAAAAAACTGGGTATACCATACACTACAGGCGTGGCGGGTACCGGTGTAGTAGCACTTATAGAAGGTAAGAACCCAGGCAAGCGCTGCGTAGCGCTGCGTGCCGATATGGATGCGCTGCCGATACAGGAAGAAAATGAAACAGCTTACCGGTCTAAAAATAACGGTGTAATGCATGCCTGCGGACATGATGTACATACCAGTTGCCTGCTTGGCGCTGCGCACATACTTAATGATCTGCGCAATGAATGGGAAGGTACAGTGAAACTGATATTTCAACCGGGAGAGGAGAAGAACCCCGGTGGTGCCAGCCTGATGATAAAGGATGGTGTACTGGAAAACCCGAAACCTGCAGCAATACTTGCATTGCATGTATATCCGCAGCAACCTTCAGGTACTGTTGGTTTACGTGCAGGGCATTACATGGCCAGTGCAGATGAAATATACATTACCATTGAGGGCAAGGGTGGCCATGCGGCATTGCCGCACCAGACCATAGACCCCATAGCTATATCTGCTCTTGTTATAACAGGATTGCAGCAGGTAATATCGCGCAAGGCGAATCCTTTACTACCATCAGTGTTGACCTTTGGTAAAATTGCCGGCGGCTTTGCCACTAATGTGATACCTGATAAAGTAGAACTGCTGGGTACCTTCCGTACAATGAATGAAAAGTGGCGCTATGAAGCGCACCAGTGGATAAAGGACTTTGTAACTCACACTTGTGAGGCTCATGGAGCAAAAGCTCATGTGGAGATACCCGCGGGTTACCCATCATTATTCAATGATCCTGTACTTACAGCACAGGCTGAAGAGTGGGGCAAAGTCTACGTAGGTGAAAGCAATGTTTATGAACTGGATATGCGTATGGCAGGAGAGGATTTTAGTTTCTATACGCATCATGTACCCGGCTGTTTTTTCCGCATCGGTACCAGTAAGGATGGTAAGGAGTTTACTGCACCGGTGCATAATTCACACTTTGATATAGATGAGGAGTCGATGAAGACCGGTATGGGCATGATGGCATGGTGTGCGCTCAATGCACTGAAGGGTTAATATCAATGCCAGCTCCAACAGATTGTTAATCTTTGCCTGCCCGTTTCCTTTTTTGCGGGTACTCTGTTAACTTAGCTATAGGGGTATGAAAAATAAATCGCTCCCGTTTTTATTTTTTTATATTTTTGAATGATGATGAGCCGCATTACTTCTTTACTGTTCCTGCTCCTGATGATGACATTGGGTATTCATTTATGGGCACAGCAAAAAAATGGTAAGCCACAGACCAAGGGTGCAACCGGGAGCAAAATGCTGGTTCCAAAGACTTTTCTCGGTAATTCAGACCTAAAGGCAGGGCCTATCACCTCAGCTAAGTTTTCATCTCTTATGAAGCAGGGCCTTACTGCCAAAGACTCATTGGGTAATAAATACAAAGTAACTTCTTTTGAATTTGGCCTGGCTACGCGTAATATCTATGAAGATTCTGTAGGTAATCTGCAACCTGTCATGGACCACTCATCTACTCATTGCATAGGTGATACGTTATCTTCAGATCTTACCTTCAGTATGCCCAAAACGGATTCCACTGATGCGGCAGAAAGTATCTACGAGCGTCTTAAGCCCGGAGATACAATTTACTTTGATCGTGTACAAGTGATACACGCACCATCGGCCAAAGTGAGCGCAGATCACACCCCATTCCTTGCAAGGGGTATGAAATTTTACATTGTAAAATAGTCTATCGTTTCTTAACTGAAAACTTAATGAATGCTGTTAGTTCAGCAGCAGCAGGTTCACACTACGTTGCAGAATGTTGAAGGCGATCTCTGCCATCATATTCTCTTTATCCAGTGTCGGATTCACCTCAGCGATCTCAAAACAGCAGATCTTATGGTGCTGCATGAATGATGCACAAAGATCTTCTGCTTCACGTTCCTTAAGGCCATTGCTTACCGGTGTGCCGGTACCTCGCGATATAGAACTGTCAAGGCTGTCCACATCAAACGATACATAGATATCATCGCAGTTGGACAGGTGCAGGAATGTCTGGCGTACCACATTTTCCACGCCTTTACGGCGTATCTCGGCCACGGGTATTACCTTTATGTTGTTTTTCTTAATGATCGCTTCTTCTTCTTTTTCAAAGTCACGGAGCGCTATGAATACGATATCCTCAGGTAATATTTTAGGTTCTATTTTGCCGATGGCTTTAAGCTTTTTCCATACTTCCAGTGTTTGCGGATCCGGGTTATGTACCTGGTTCTCTACATTATCATCTGCCAGCGAAATGCATAGCGGCATACCGTGCATATTTCCTGATGGCGTGGTGAACGGAGAATGCATATCTGCATGTGCGTCTATCCATACTACACCCAGGCGGCGTTTAGGTTTTGCCATTTTCAGACCTGCAATAGTAGCACCTGCAGTGCTGTGATCCCCTGCAAGTATCAGCGGGAACAATCCTGACTTCACATTTTCACATACTGCTTTAGATACCCTTTCATACATAGTATGAATGCCTTGTATGCGCTTGGCATATGGAGAAGCAATGGGTTCGTACAACAGCCTGTTCTCATTCTCTATTACCTCCGATGGGAAGTTGACGAACAGGTTGCTCATAAAGTCGAGCGCGGCTATTTTGATAGCATCAATTCCAAGGCTGGCGCCACGGGTACCTGCACCTATTTCAGACCGTACTTCTATGATCTTTATGTTTCGCATAGACTGCAAATATAGGGTAAAACCATAAAGGGAGGTATCAGAACGGGTAACCGATGGATATCTGTGGAATGATATTCTGGGAGCGCCAGGTGGCGTTGCTCAGGTCTATTTCCCTGAATACCCAGCCATTATTACTATTCACATAAGGTTTTTTTACCGGCATTGCCACATCCAGGCGCACTATAATAAAGGAGGCTATATCAAAGCGTGCACCCAACCCAATATCGGTAGCTATTTCCTGCCCAAAGGTGGACCATTCTATTTCTCCGCCGGGATAATCTTTGTTCTTTTTGGCAAACCATATATTACCAGCATCGGCGAAAATGGCACCATTCATTTTGATGACACCTGCAAACAATGGAGCTATCGGGAAGCGATATTCCCCATTCAGTTCCAGTTTTATATCCCCGGTCCTGTCTATGAACGACTGACTGCTTGTATTGGTAGTGTCCTTGAGAAAGTAACTGCCAGGTCCAAGGGTACGGATACGCCAGCCACGAAGGCTATAGGGTCCACCGGCAAAATATTGCTTGATATAAGGCAGAGTAGGAGACTTATCATATGGCACACCTACACCACCATAAAAACGAAGTGCAACAGTGGAATGAGGGAAGGTAAAATAGCGTCGTGCGTCAAAATCGAACTTGGTGTACTGTGCATATTGCAGCGTGTACTTATCGGTCAGTTTATCTTCTGCAGTGTTGAAAAGACTTAATATACCGCCCGCTTCTTCCAATGATACTTTCAAGAAGGAGTTATTCACGCCGCGTTTCTTCTGGTTATTGTCATATGTAAAAGTGATGTTCTCACCTTCAATGAAATTCTCTTTATAGCTGTTCCTCAGGTACTCATTAACAGAGAGCACTTTCTTGAACGAATCAGAAGAATTGGGCAGCCTGATGATATTCATAAATGCCGGTGAGAACATCCATGTTTTGGTCTGTGTCTGCCGCCAGCTATAGGTGAAATTCGCCCTGGTATTGGCAAGAGTAAAATAGTCCACACGCTCAATGACGTTCGTGCCGGCACCTATTATGGTATGCGGCAGGTTGCTGTTGTCAAACAGTGAATTGCCTATCGGGGCAAGGAATTTCGGGAAATCAATACTGGTATTGGCACCATAGTACTTGGTAAGGAATGTAAAATTGCTCACTACATCATTGCCACTATTATAAGCAAGCTCCACACCACCGTTCACACCAAAGGTGAACAGGTTTGCACCTTTCAGTATGTTCCGGTCCCTGTAGTTTACACCCACCGAATTGCCAAGTGCATAGGTTGTACCACTGGATATTTCATAGTTGGTGGAGAAGTCATATTTTTTTGTTCTGTTCAGCAGGATGTCTATATCCATGGTTCCCCTGTTCCTTCTTTCTTCTCGTGGCTGGATCCTTAAGTATTGGAATATACCTAATTCGTTTAGCTTTACGATCGTCTTATCAAATTCGGCCTGTGAATATAATGTGCCTGGAGACAGGTAGATGTGCTGGTACAAAACATTTGCATGCACGTATTTTTTGTGATATTTAAAAGTGATGCTGTCTATGGTATTCGTGATCATAGTACTGTCAGTGAGGTCAGCAGCACTTTTAAAATCCGGGTAAACTGTTACTGACCTTACATAATGTTTTTTGTAAGCCAGGGAGTCATCAGTAATTCGGATGTAGATATTGATATCTACAGTCGGCTTGCCGGTATTTTTTGTGGTCGATATAAAGTTTATTGCACTCTGGAAGGGGCTCTCGGCGTTGCGGAACAATGATTTGTCAAAGGTGTCTATAACGAAGGTTACATTATCCAGTGTGAACCTGTAATAGCCATTGTTGCGTAGCAATGAGGTGATACGGCTTCGTTCTTCATCCATCAATGCATAGCTATATTCCTTACCTTTAGTAAGTACAGATTCATTCATTGCTCTCCGTACTACCTTGGCAATGCTGCTATCATCCATATCATAATTCACATTCTTTATCAGGAAGTTATTGCCCAGCGTTACAGTATATACTGGGTATGCTTTTTTATTATTTAAGCGGATGGTGTCTTCAATTTTCGCATAAAAGTACCCCTGTCGAAACAGGTACTTCTTCATGTTTTGCACCGATCTTTTTGTGAGTGACGTGTCCAATATCACGGGCCGTTCTACGCTCTTGGGTAACGATGTGTCCGGACGAATACTATACGTGTCATAGCGCCGGTTGTAGCGCCACAGTTTTAATGGAAGTATGTTGAACGTGTACGTGTTTGGTTTCTGGATAACATAATGGTTCAGGCTTTCTTTCAGTTCGCCCCTGTTAGTTATCTTGTATTCAGACTTGAGTATAACCTTGTTCTGCTTTACGAGGAATTGATTTTCGCGGAGGTGTTGGGTAGTATTGCAACTTGCTGACAGTATTGCGAGAAGCAATAAGAACAAGTGCAGTTTTCTACTATCAAATATCCGGTTACTCATGTATCAGGCAACAACAATTAGTTTTAGCTTTGCAGCCATATGCTATCGAAAGCGCAAAATAAATACATTCGCTCGTTAACGCAGCAAAAATTCCGCAATGAATATAAAGTATTTATAGCGGAAGGGGAAAAGATAGCGCTGGAATGGCTGTCTGCAAATGAGCGGATACAAATGATCGTTTGTACGGAAACATTTGCTCACCAGAACAAAAAACAGATAGCAGGGCATAGTGAAGCGGAGTTTTATATTGTGAATGAAGCCGAACTGGCTACAATTTCAGCACTGCATACGCCTAATGAGGTACTACTGGTGGTACCGGTCCCTACACCCAAAGAAATACCTCAACTCAATGAATGGTATATAGTTTTGGATGATATACAAGACCCGGGCAATATGCGTACGATCATCCGTAAAGCACACACCATTGGTATTGGGCATATTATCTGTTCGCCCGGTTGTGTGGATGTCTATAATCCCAAAGTAGTACAAAGTGCTATGGGAGGGCACTTAAGGGTGAAACTATATGAGGCTGATATCATTTCGTTTTTATCAGTAACTTCACTTCCTAAGTATGCTGCCACGCTGGGCGGGCAGTCGGTTTATGAAACAGGCCGTTCCGAAGCAGGCATACTGATCATTGGTAATGAATCGAAAGGAGTATCGGCAGGAGTACTGGCACTTGCCACCAGGCAGGTGACCATACCACGCAAGGGTGGGGCAGAGTCGTTGAATGCCGGGGTATCGGCAGGTATATTATGTGCGTTGCTGCTGCCGTCATAAAAATTTTATAAAGTGGTCCGCTGCCGGAAATATGGCACAACTATTGAAGTAAAGCAAAAGGATATATCTCTTACTATGAAAAAAATATTGGTCTTCCTGGTACTTGCGGGTGCGTTAACAACGGCCCAGGCTCAATCCATGTTAAAAGTAAGGCTGGCAGATAATGCTCAGTTTAAAGTAGCTGTTGATGGCAGGTATTTTAATAAATTGGGTACTTCCATAACAGTTGGCGACCTGCCATATGGCCGTCACACAGTGAAAATATACACCTATACTCAGAGCCGCAGGGGAAGAACGTTTGAAGAACTGATATACACCGGATCTATAAAGACCTATGAGGGTATGATCTCTCTTTTTGTGCTTGATCCGTACACCAAAGAAACAAGGGTGAGTGAAGAAGAAATAGATGCCTATGGTATCAATCAGCCTGCACCTAACAGCCCTGGCAGAAATGATAGGTACATAGGCACTACTGGTAAGTTTGATACCGAACCTGCTAATAAGCCAAACACTAATACTGCGACTAATAATGATGACAACTACGTACCGCCTGCAAGTCCTGTTGCCTCTCCGGTTTCAGCAGATATGCTGGGTACACTCACCGATGCTGAACAGCAGAAGCTGAAAACAAAAGTAGAAGGGAAACCTACAGACACAGACAGGTTGCTGCTGATAAAGAGCTCGCTAAAAAATGAAAAGATAACAACGATGCAGGTGAGCGATATGATGGATTGGTTCACATTCGAAAGCAGCAAGGTGGATTTTGTAAAATGGGCATATGCCATCACCGTCGACAAAGAATTTTACGGTGACCTTGCCGGTAAATTTGCGTTCAAAAATTCGCAGGATGAACTGAACCAGTTTATCAGGAAGTAGGAAGTGCTCCCGGATTTTTATCGAGCCCTACATACTTGTTGAACAGCTTACCGGTACAGATACCGATAACGGTTCCCACTGCACCACCGCATAATACATCGAGCGGATAATGCACCCCCACATATACCTGTGCGTATGCTACCGACAGTGCCCAGATGATGGCTACAGGCCATATCCAGCGTGCACGCATGCCCAATGTTACCGCAGTGAAAATGCCGATAGAAAAGTGATTGGCAGCATGTGAAGAAGGAAAACTATTATTACCCCCACATGAAACCAGCAGGTGAATCACATCATTTAACGCAGGGTTATGGCATGGCCTCAGCCTGTGAAAATATGGCTTCATCAAGGTTGCACTTACCTGGTCTGAGAGTATGAATGAAACAATAAAACCTGCACACCATATCAATCCCTTCTTACCAAAGTTGTAAGGAATAAATATCGCTAGAAATAAATACAGAGGTGTCCAGAACCATTGATTACGCAGGTACGGGAAAATGTTGTCCGTTACATCATTGTGCCACTGTGTGTTGATGTAGTACCATACACTATGATCCCATGATACAAGTATGTCGCGGATGTGACTAGGCATGTTTCTTTTTAAAGATCATAATTAGTCTGGGTGAGTCAACAGGGTGATAAGGATTAAGGTCGTAATCGCCGAAAGTAGTGACCAGCGACATGTTCGCAGGTTTGAACATCTTAATAAAATCAGCCAGTGAAAAACCCGCAACACTTTCTGTGTACTGTCTTTGTTTTTTATTAGCATCAGTAAAGTTTATTTCTTTAATGATGTGATTGCGTTCTATCCTTCTTTTGATGAGAAATGTGTAGCTGCCTCTCTGTATAGTTTCTTCTGTCACGAAGTTGGCAAGCACGTGTTCGTAATTGAGATAATCTATTACTAGTATTCCTTCATTCTTCATGGCTCCACCGAATGATCTGGCCGCCAGTGCGTGATCGCGGTCATGTTCAAAGTATCCGAAACTTGTAAAGAAGTTGAATGCGAAGTCAAAGTAGTTGATATAAAATGGCAGGCGCATATCCTGAACAAAAAATTGCAGGTTTCCGGCCTCAAATGCTTTCGCCTTCTCTATGCTTTCGTTCGACAGGTCTATACCTGTAACATTAAATCCGTGCTCTGCCAGTTGTTTGGCATAGCGGCCTTCGCCGCAGGCTATGTCAAGCATACTACATCCTGCGCGTGGTTGCAGGTACTTCAGCAGGTTCTCAATAAATTCCTGCGCTTCATATTCGTCCCTGTTCTGATACAGGATCTTATAAAAAGGGGAACCAAACCAATTTTCGTACCAGGCCATAATAGTTAATAAGTGGTGAATAGTTTGCTATGCGCAAATAAGAATAAGGGCAAAAATAGCAGATAGTCGGTACTAATCAGCTATAATCCTGTATTTACTTGATAGGGAGGTGCGAAAGTAGGAGGGTGCCGTAAATGCTAAGGCAGCCCACTGTTTCAAAAATACGGTATATTTGCCGCCCAATTGATATTATGAATTTAAGAAAGATACTCGTTTTTAATCGCATACCTATAGCTGTAGCGCTCATTGCTATTGGTTTCCTTCTTGGTTTTAAGGTTACGTGGTGGGTTGCATGGATACCATTTTTAGTCGCTGTACTGATGATCGTTGCTTACTTCCTGGTAGGGCCCATGACGCTGATACAGGGGTATATGGAAAGCGGAGATATGGAAGGGGCTCAAAAGTTGCTTACAAAGGTGAAGTTTCCAAACCTGTTGTATAAGCCTATCCGCTCATCGTACTACATGCTTCAGTCAAATTTTTCTTCAATGGGAGACGACCTTGATAAGGCCGAAGCTCAGCTGAGAAAGGGTCTGGAAACAGGTATGCCTGAAAAGGAGTATGAAGGGACCGCATACCTTCAACTAGGTGCTATTGCACAAAAAAAGGGCAATACAAAAGAAGCTTACGAACACCTTAGAAAGGCTGTAAAGATCGGGCTGCCGGATAAAGACAATGAGGCTACAGCTTACTTGCAGTTATCTGCTATCTGTATTCAACGCCGCGATTTCCGTAATGGCAAGTTGTACTTTAACAAAGCTAAGTCCTGCAAGCCAACTAATGCCCAGGTGGTAGAGCAGATCAAAGAAATGACAAAATACATAGCCAGGATACCAGGCTAGGTTTCCGGTAATACATATTTTGAAGCATAAAGCTAAATTTAGCTTTATGCTTCTTTATTTATGCCAATGCTATATCATGTGTAAAATATTGCATATCATATGAAGTTTTGCCAATCACATGCAATATAATTTATAATTGATAGTTAATGACCGCGGCATTTGAAAAATATTAACACATTTCTTTTGCCTCTAATCTTTTTTTAGTATGTTTACCCTTTAAATTCAGGTAAATACTCTTTTGATCAAGATCCAGCTTATGAAAAAACTTTTTTTACGATCAACAAATGTTATTGGCAGTCTCCGCAATATGCAGGCTACAGCATTTAAAAGGCTCTTTTTAGCGCTTATTCTTTGCTCTTTCGGCAATGCTGCATTTGCACAGGTGACTGTAACGCAGGGTACAGGTGGTACAAACATCTGCCCGAATCTGGCTGCCACAGGAAGTGCACCAGCTTATACGCCGGTTAATGCCATACAAGTAACTGAAACTTCAGCGGCAGACTTATCCAACGGCGCAAACACACTCGTATTGAATCCGCCTACAGGATGGCAGTTTAATACTTCTGTAACGCCTACATACACGTTTATACCTGGCAGGAATATTACCTCGATTACGAGCGTTTATTCTTCAGGCACATTGGTGATCACTGTAAACTGTACGGGTGCTGGCCTGTTCGATGCATTCAATATCAGCAATCTACGTGTACAGGCTACTACTACCGGTTCTGCTGCAGGTTACATTTATTCATCATCAACAGGTATTCCGGGCATCACTACGAGCCCTACGGGTACTAACTTTGCAGATGTTTCATTGGCTGCAGCAATAGTTCCTGCGGTGTCTGTATCGGCTTCGCCAAGCACTTCAGTTTGTGCAGGCACTAACGTTACCTTTACTCCTACTCCTACCAATGGCGGAGGTTCACCTTCTTACCAGTGGTTTGTAAATGGTTCTTTCGTACTCAGCGGAAGCGTTTATTCTTCAAGTGTACTTAACAACGGAGATAACGTTACCACTACTATGACATCATCTATTGCATGTCCTACTCCTACTACTGCTACTTCTACACCGGTAACAATGACCATCAATGCTTTGCCAACTATCGTTACTATTAGTGGTGGTGGTACAGTTTGTGGTTCCACTACGCTAACGGCATCTAACGGTGGCAGCGGTACAATCTATTTCC
Organism: uncultured Flavipsychrobacter sp.; assembly: GCA_964478855.1. Taxonomy (GTDB): domain Bacteria; phylum Bacteroidota; class Bacteroidia; order Chitinophagales; family Chitinophagaceae; genus Nemorincola. The sequence continues at coordinate 32,325 of CAYZKL010000014.1, read as the reverse complement.
AGGGTACTACTTCAAACGGTACTTCTACAGCATTCCCATCTACATCTGAATTTATCAATACTCCGGGTACATATTATTTCCGTGCACAATCAGGCGCAGGCTGCTGGGGCCCGCAGGGTAGTGTTACAGTAACTATCAATCCATTACCTAATACAGTTACTGTTACGGGCGGGGGTACTTTCTGCGGTGGTAGTACTACATTAAATGCAGCTAATGGTGGCAGTGGTACTATATATTATCAGGGTACTACATCAGGCGGTACTTCCACAGCTACTCCATCCACATCACAAAGCATCAGTTCTTCAGGCACTTATTATTTCCGTGCCAGGTCCGGTGCAGGTTGCTGGGGTGTTGAAGGAAGTGATGTAGTAACTATCAATCCATTACCTACTGCATTCAGTGTTACAGGTGGTGGTAGTTATTGCTTCGGTGGTACAGGTGTTGCTGTAGGCCTTTCAAGTTCTACATCAGGCGTTAACTATCAATTATTTATTGGTGGCGTACCTACAGGTGGTACAGTTGCAGGTACAGGTTCTGCTATCAGTTTTGGTAACCAGACTGCTGCAGGTACTTACACTGTTGTTGGTACAAACGGCATTACTGGTTGTGTTAATAACATGACCGGTAGCGTTATAGTTACCATCAATCCGTTACCTGCTGCATTCTCTGTTACAGGTGGTGGTGCTTATTGTGCCGGTGGTACAGGTGTTGCAGTTGGTTTGGGTGGATCTGTTTCAGGTACTTCTTACCAGTTATTCTTAGGTGCATCTCCGGTCGGCAGTGCTGTTGCAGGTACTGGTTCTGCTATCACTTTTGGTTTGCAGACAACTGCGGGAACTTATACAGTAGTAGCTACTATTACGGCTACCGGTTGTGTAAATAATATGACAGGTAGTGCAGTAGTTACTATCGATCCATTGCCTACAGCATTCAACGTTACCGGTGGTGGTAGCTATTGCTCAGGTGGTACAGGTGTAGCAGTTGGTCTTTCTAATTCTACTGCAGGTGTTAACTATCAATTGTTCATCGGTGCATTCCCGGTTGGTTTACCGGTTGCAGGTATCGGTGGTGCTATTAGCTTCGGCAACCAGACAACTGCAGGTTCCTACACTGTAGTAGCTACAAACGCTATTACGGGTTGTACCAATAATATGACAGGCAGTGTTGTTGTAAGCATCAATCCATTGCCATCAGTATTCTCAGTTACCGGCGGCGGTGGTTATTGCTCTGGCGGCACAGGTGTTCACATAGGCTTATCAAGTTCTACTGCCGGTGTTAACTACCAGCTATATTTTGGTGCTACGCCAACAGGCGCACCGGTTGCAGGTACTAACCTTCCTTTAGATTTCGGTGTATTCATAGCAGTAGGTACTTATACAGTATCTGCTACAAACGCATTTACAGGTTGCTTTAATAATATGAGCAGCAGCGCTACTGTTACAGTTAATCCATTACCTACTGCATATCCTGTTACAGGTGGTGGTAGTTTCTGCATCGGTGGTGCGGGCGTAGTGGTTGGCTTAGCTTCTTCAGATATCGGTACAAGCTACCAGCTTTATAATGGTGTTACGGCTACCGGCAGCCCTGTATCAGGTACCGGGGGTGCTATCAACTTTGGTTTACAAACAGCAGCAGGTACATATACTGTACTTGCTACAAATACTATCACCTTCTGCGCCAGCAATATGACAGGTAGTGTTGTTGTGGTTGTTGATCCATTGCCGACAGTTTATAATGTTACCGGTGGTGGTAGCTATTGCGCAGGTGGTGTTGGCGTTTCAGTTGGTCTTAACGGATCAGACATGGGCGTTGATTACCAGTTGTTCAGGGGCGTTACTCCACTTGGTGTACTTTCAGGTACAGGCGGTGCTTTAGACTTCGGTTTACAGACGTCAGCAGGTACTTATACAATAGTAGCTACAAATCTTGCTACTACCTGTACCAATAACATGAGTGGAAGTGCGGTAGTTATAGTTAACCCATTACCGTCTGCATTCATCGTTACAGGTGGCGGAGCTTATTGCGCAGGTGATCCTGGTGTAAGTGTAGGTCTTAGCGGTTCTACTTTAGGTATCAATTATCAATTATATAATGGTATGTTACCTGTAGGTGGTCCGGTGGCCGGCACAGGTGCAGCTCTTGATTTCGGTTTGCAGTTAACTCCTGGTTCTTATACAGTACAGGCAACTAACACTACTACATTCTGTACAAACAGCATGACAGGTAGTGCAATAGTAGTACTTAACCCATTACCTGTTACATTCTCAGTTACCGGCGGTGGTAGCTATTGTGCTGGTGGTGCCGGTGTGGTAGTTGGCCTTGGTGGTTCTCAGGTTGGTGTTTTCTATCAGTTATACAATGGTATACTCCCGATCGCAGGTCCGGTTGCGGGCACAGGTGCTCCGTTGAACTTCGGTCCACAGACACTGGCAGGTACTTATACAGTAGTTGCAACAGATGCATTTACTGGATGTGTTAATAACATGACCGGCAGTGCTACAGTAATAATGAATCCGTTACCTGCAACATTTGTTGTAACAGGTGGAGGCAGCTATTGCTCAGGTGGTACAGGTGTGGTTGTTGGCCTTACAGGTTCAGCAGTAGGCATCAACTACCAATTATTTGTTGGTGCTTCACCGGTTGGTGGTGCAGTTGCAGGTACAGGTGCAGCTCTTAATTTCGGTTTACAAACAATAGGTGGTACTTATACAGTAGTAGCTACTGATGCGGCTACGTTATGTACTAATAATATGACAGGCAGTGCTGTAGTAGTAGTTAATCCTTTACCTGCTGCATTTGCTGTAACAGGTGGTGGTGGTTACTGCGCTGGTGGTACAGGTGTTAGTGTTGGCCTGAGTGGTTCAGCAGTTGGTATCAACTACCAGTTGTTCAACTTATTCAGCCCGGTGGGTGCTCCAATGGCCGGCACAGGTGCTGCACTTGATTTCGGATTACAGACAACAGCAGGGTTTTATACAGTAGTTGCTACAGATGCATTGACAGGTTGCACAAGCAACATGACAGGTGGTGTAGCTGTTACGATCCTTCCATTGCCATTCGCTTATACTGTTACTGGTGGTGGCAGCTATTGCGCAGGTGGTGTAGGTGTTAGCGTTGGTTTATCAGCGTCTGATTTCGGTATCGATTACCAGTTATACCGTGGCGTTACACCTGTAGGTGCACCGCTTGCAGGTAATGGTATCGCTCTTGATTTCGGTCTGCAGACGGTAGCAGGTATTTATACAATACAGGCTACGGATGCATCAAGCTTCTGTACTAATAATATGGCTGGCAGTGCAACAGTGATCATGAATCCGTTACCAGGCACATTTGCTGTAACAGGTGGTGGTACACAGTGCGTAGGCGGCCCTGGTCTTCCGGTAGGTTTATCAGGTTCAGCAGCAGGTATCAACTACCAGTTATATCTTGGTGGTTTACCAACAGGTGCTCCCGTAGCAGGTACAGGTGCAGCTATCACTTTTGGCTTACAAACGATGGCCGGTACTTATACTGTTGTTGCAACAGACGCTGTTACAGGTTGTGTTAATAATATGACAGGTAGCGTAGCCATCATCCTTAACCCATTGCCTACAGTATACGCTATGACCGGCGGTGGTAGCTATTGCTCAGGTGGTACAGGTGTTAGTGTAGGTCTTGCAAGTTCTGATCTTGGTATTGATTATGAATTATACTTAGGTGGTGTACCTACAGGCAACATTTTAGCAGGTACAGGCATTGCTCTTGATTTCGGCTTACAGACTGCAGCCGGTGGCTATACAGTCGTAGCAACAAACACTGCTACGACTTGTGTTAATAATATGTCAGGTGTAGCTGTTGTGATCATCAACCCGCTTCCTTCTATCTATAGCGTTACCGGTGGTGGTAGCTATTGCGCAGGTGATGCAGGTGTTAGCGTTGGTTTATCTAATTCTGATCTTGGTATCAATTATCAACTGTATATAGGTGGCGTACCAACAGGTGCTCCATTGGCAGGCGTAGGTGGTGCCCTTGATTTTGGGTTACAGACAGGTGCAGGTACTTACACTGTAATAGCAACAAATTCAATAACTGGTTGTGTTGAAAACATGGCAGGCAGTGTTTTAGTGGTGATCAATCCATTACCTACAGCTTATCCTGTTACAGGTGGTGGCAGCTATTGCACAGGTGGTGCGGGCTTCAATGTTGGTCTTGCTACCTCAGACATAGGTATTGATTATGAATTATATTTCAATGGTGTTCCTACCGGTACTATACTTTCAGGTACAGGTGCAGCGCTCGACTTTGGCGTATATACCGCAGCTGGTACATACACTGTAATGGGTGTAAGCACAGCTACATTGTGCGATAATACGATGGCAGGTAGCGCAGTAATAATAGTTAACCCGTTACCTATTGCTTATACAGTATCAGGTGGTGGCAGCTATTGTGCAGGTGGTTCAGGTGTTAACCTGATATTGAGTAACTCTGAAGTAGGCGTTGACTACCAGGTATATGTAGGTGCATCTCCGGTAGGTGCTCCGGTAGCAGGTACAGGTACTATGCTGAACATGCTGGTGACTGCTCCTGGTATCTATACAATTGTAGCAGTTAATGCTACAACAGGTTGTACTAACACTATGAGCGGCAGCGCGGTAGTAATAGTTAACCCATTACCAGCTCCTATCACCGGTTCTCCTAACGTATGCGAAGGTTCTACAACGTCTCTTGCTAATGCTACACCCGGTGGTGTATGGAGCAGCAATGATGTAACTATTGCTACAATAGATGCATTCGGTACAGTATCAGGTATCATGGCAGGCGTTACAGATATATCTTATACACTTCCTACAGGTTGTTATATGATCCAGTCTGAAACAGTTAATCCATTACCGGTAGTTGCAGCTATCACAGGTTCTTCTAATGTCTGCGAAGGTTTCACAACGACATTTGCTGATGTAACAGCAGGTGGTGTATGGACCAGCAGCAACCCTGCAGTTGCTTTCGTTGATGCATTTGGTAATATAACAGGTATTGCAGCAGGTACTGCTGACATCACTTATACGGTTACTTCTGGTTTCGGCTGTGTAACTTTTGTTACTGCACCGATAACAGTTGATCCTAGCCCTGTAGTAAGTGTAATAAGCGGTCCTAACACAGTTTGTGAAGGTCTGACAATCACACTGGCTAATTCAACGCCGGGCGGTGTATGGAGCAGCACTAATACAAGCTCAGCTACAATATCTACAGGTGGTGTGGTAACAGGTGTAGCTTTCGGCAGCACAGTTATCTCTTACACGGTAACCAATTCATTCGGTTGTTCAGTAGCCGCTACACAGGCAGTAAATGTTGGTAATGTAATGCCTGCAAGCGCAATGGTACCGGGAACTTCTGCAACACTTTGCCATGGCAACCCTGTTAACCTGACTGTAGTTACTGCAGGCAGCGGACTTGGCTACCAATGGTCAGTAGGCGGTACACCGATATCAGGTGCTATGAGTGATAACTATATAGCTTCAACTCCAGGCTTCTATACCGTGACTCTTGATAACAGCACATGCCAGGTTACTTTACCAGGAGTTAACGTGATCGCATCTCCAATGCCGGTTATTGCTCTTGATACTGCAGCTCCATTGCTGTACACAGGATCATTCAGTGCTTACCAGTGGTTTAAAGATGGCAGCCCTATAACAGGTGCTACATCTGGTATCATAGCTTATGGCAACATACCGGGTACTTATCGTGTACTTGTTACAGATGGTAATGGTTGCTCTGATACATCAGCGGTATACATTGTACCAGGCGATACTACTATCGGTACTGCAGTAGGTAACATCATCAGTGCTAAGGATATCAAGGTTTATCCAAACCCTGTATCATCAGTACTGCATATCGATGCTCCTGCTAAAGTATTTGTAACTATCCTGAGTGCGGATGGTAAAGTATACATCAACCACCAGGAAGCGATCAGCATCAATGTAAGTGACCTTGCTGATGGTATGTACCTGATACAGGTTTATGACGAAAACAATACACTGGTGAAAACAGACAAATTTGTCAAGATCCAGTAATTCTTTAATAACTTTTACAACAAAGGCCGGCTTATAGCCGGCCTTTGTTTTTTTACTGCAACGGCGGTTTTGCCGGTTTTTGAATATGTACCTCAACTGCTAAAAAGCTACTTTCATTTCCTTACCTTTTAATGCATAATACAGGTTTTGCAGTTGGTGCATGTATTTTATCTCCCAGAAGTGTATGATCGTTTCGTTCTTCTTATTCTGCAGCGCGATATACCCATTCTGTAACTTTAGGAAATGCCTGTGTTGGTCCACATCAAGCATATGCTTACCTATATCGTCAAAGTCGCAGCAGTCTATGAGCATCTCGTTGCCAAGGGTTATTGGTTGTGCATGTGCCAGGTGTATCTCTTCAATTTTATCTCCCTGATATTTTACGGTAAGCAGTGCATCATTATTACCTATTGAGATAACCTCGACTTTTTCATTTTCTACTAACACGTAGTTTCCTATTCTTAACTCTTTCAAATTCATATTTCATCATTTTAATGAACTTATCTATTCTGCTTATTACCTAAATAATTTTGTGCCAACACACATGTGTATCTGTTAAAAAAATCATTTGTGTTAAAATGTAATGCATTGCAAATTTGCTGTGGTGAAGGTTTCAAGCCATTATCTTTGTGGTACTGCAGCTTTAATTCTTAAAATTTGTCGGATGAAAGGACTAACAACAATCATATTACTGGCCATATCAAACACATTTATGACTGTGGCGTGGTATGGACATCTTAAGTTCAAAGACACGTCCTGGGGACAGAATCTTGGACTGTTTTCCATCATACTGATCAGTTGGGGATTGGCGTTTTTTGAATACCTGTTCCAGGTTCCGGCAAACCGGATCGGCTTTAAAGAAAATGGTGGCCCGTACAGTATGGTAGAACTGAAAACTATTCAGGAGGCTATTACGCTCATCGCTTTTATGCTGTTCTCTTCTATCGTATTCAAGCAGAAATTTGAGTGGAATCACATCTTAGGGTTTTGCCTGATCATTGCCGCCGTATTTGTGATCTTTAAAAAATGGTGATATACTGGCACTCAAAAAAAGTAATCAGAAATTAAAAAATAGTTTTTGTTTATTCCAAAAATGTCCTAAATTTGATATTAATAAGGTTTATAGGGGCTGGTCTGTTCTCAGGCTGGCTTTTTTATTTATGGTAGTTCCTCATTTCGTCATCTTCTGATGGCACAAAAAAACTGCGGCGATAGCCGCAGTTCAGATCATATCTTAATGTTTTACTAGGCTTTCTTTATAAGTTCAATCAGCTTATCTACTTCTGACTTGTTGTTGTAAATGTGTGTGGACACACGAAGACAGTTGATACCCATCTCAGGTACACTGCGTATGCGTATCTTATTCTCAGAACAAACTTCATAAAACTTATGATAGTCTACACCCTTGATGCGAAAGCCGTTTACGGCACAACGCGAGCGTTCTTCTGTTGGTGTTAGTAATTCTACCTTATCACCGAGCTCCAGCAGTTTGTCTTGCGTGTATTTGCCAAGTGCCTTGATGCGGTTGTGAATATTGTTGATACCTATTGTTTCTATAAAATCAATAGATGCATTAACGCCTGTGTACAAACCGTTGGCCTGTGTACCACCGAAGTAACGGTGTGCGCTTGATGCGTAATTACCAATAGCAATAGGGTTGGCCATCAGGTCCCATTTGCCATCATCGGTACCACCGCCCGAGTAAAATGATTGTAGTGTTTCCTGGAAGTCTTTGCGCACATACAGAAACCCTGTTCCCTTAGGTCCCAGCATCCATTTATGGCAGCAGCTTGCATAGGTATCGCAACCCATATCGTGCAGGTCCAGCGGCATCATGCCCGCTCCATGTGCGCCATCTATCAGTGCAAACAGGCCTTTGTCTTTTGCCAGCTTACATATTTCCTTTATTGGTAGCACTTGCCCTTGTGTGCATGGTATATGCGGTGTTGCAATTGCTCTTGTGTTTTTGTTGATCAGCGATGATATCCTGTTCAGTGTTTCTGCAGCAGTAGCAGCAGGCGTGTATTTACGCAGCACTATGCCGTGCAGCTTTTGCCTGTTCATCCATGGTGCCGCATTGCCTACATGCTCATGAGTGGTCACTATCACTTCATCACCTTTTTTTAGCGGCACACCCCAGCATGCTATATTTATTCCTTCGGTCACATTGTGTGTGAGCGCTATTTCATCATCATTGGCGCCAACAAATTTTGCGATCTTCGGCATGGTGGTATCATACGCACCATAGTTGATAACAGGGTAGGGCGATGGGCCGAAAGTGCCATTGTTCAGGTAGGTCCACTCCCTGGTAAGCGGGAATAACTGGCGAACGTTGCTCCAGTATGCTTCATCATCTGCGGCTACGTCATTGCCGTCATTTTTTATTTGCTGCGCTGCAGCCAATGCCTGTATCTCGCTGATTGTCAATGCAGCCAGCACAGAAGCAGACCTGATGAAACTCCTACGATTGAATGCCATATGGGGCTTATTTATCTACTCAATATACGAAAAACATTAGCATTGGTACATTTGTACAAAAAAATACCCCTTTCACAGGAAAGGGGTTGAAAAAAAACGGTGAGAACTTAATTACGGGTTAAAAGTACATCAGGTAATGCTCCTGAATACAGAGTACCGGAGCAGCATTTCAAGTGCCAGGCATATTATAGCAAGCATAGCAAACGGGAAAAACAGTTCTGCATAATGTTTGTAAGAAGTAATATCTATTCGCGTCTTTTCCAGCTTGTCTATATCATTGTAAATAGTCTCCAGTGACCTGTTGCCTGTAGCACGGAAGTACTTGCCTCCGGTCTGCGTGGCTATCTGTTTCATTAACGGTTCATCAATGGTCACATCCACCATTTGCTTCTGTGTCCCCATAGGTGTCTGCACAGGCATAGGCGCCTGACCCATGGTGCCTATACCAATGGTATATACCCTTACCTTAAAGGCCTTGGCTATCTCCAGTGCTGTACTCGGGTCTATCAATCCCATATTATTCACCCCATCGGTCATCAGTATCACCACCTTGCTTTTGCCCTTAGAATAGCGCAACCTGTCTACAGCAGTAGCTAGACCCATACCTATTGATGTACCATCAGTGATCATGCCATTCTTAATCTGTGCTATCTGTTCTTTAAGCACGTTGTGGTCAATGGTGATAGGACACATGGTAAAGCTTTCGCCGCCAAATATTACAAGGCCTAGCCTGTCTGTAGGGCGCTGATCCACAAACCGGAGCGCAACAGCTTTTGCTGCTTCTATACGATTAGGTTTAAAGTCCTCCGCGAGCATACTACCAGATACGTCCATCGAGATTACAATGTCGATCCCTTCACTGTCTATGTTCTCAGTAGTGTTGCTCGACTGCGGCCGTGCCAATGCTACAGCCAGTGCTGTTAATGAAATGATACGAAGTATGAACAGCACAGGGCGGAACCTGGCCTTGCCGCCTACCTGTGCCGGATCTATGCCTGAAAGGGTAGTGAGCCTGAGCGCAGGGTTATCGTTCTTCTTGCCACGTAGCTGCCACCATATCATCAGTGGTATCAGCAGCAGCAACCCGAAGAATGCGGGGTGTGCGAATGTGAGATGTTGCCAATCAAGTAATGCCTTCATGTTATTTTCCGATTGGGTTTGTTTGTTCAATAGAGCCGGTGGTTGGTGCTATCAAAGGTCTCGTGGTGTCTACAAATTGCTTTGCGCGGTCCATAGTATCGGTATGTTCCAGTGGTGTAGGCTGTGCCTTTGCAAACTTTGCAAGGTCAGCCGTGTATAGTATCACAGACAGCAATTCATAGTGCTTATGCAGTTCTTTGGTCGATTGTACCTTGGTCAGTATCTCGTCAGTGGTCAGCTCCAGCGTAGGGGTATCAAAACGGGCTTCTATGTAGTTGCGCACAATGTCTGTCAGTTCTACATAATACTCTTTCACCTGGTTCTTCTGCCATAGCTGCTTTGTCTCCAGTTCATTCAGCATACGCAGCGTTTTGTCCTGTAGCGTTTCTACGGGGCCGGCAGGTTTTAGAGCCGGTACTTTTTTGTTGCGCATAAAGTAGATGATCACAAAAGCAAATAACACGAGGAACACCAGTCCCGCGACTATATACCAGATGTAATCGAGCCATGTGCTCTTAACGTAGATAATGCCCTTGATGCCTTTAAAACCCTTTGTGGTATCAACTGCTACTGTTTGCACCAGCAGGTCAAATGAATCGGACTGAACGGTATAGGTATTGCCCGAATTAGGAATGACCGGGAACACAAATGAAGGAATACGGAACAGGCCCGAATCAAAGCCGGTGATAAGTAGTCGCTGGCGATAGGTGATGGTATTGCCCTGTTTTATAGTATCTATCTTACCCTTTTCTACTACCTCCAGGTTATTGAATGAATCGGGTATCACAGCCCATTGTAATTTCTCAACCCCGGCATCGCTCTGCACTTCCAGGAACAGGCGTGCCTGGTCACCTACCAGTATCTGTTTAGCATCTATGCGCGCACTTGCTTTTGCATTGCCCTGCGCATAGGTATGAAGTGAGGAGAACAGCAATACTACCATATAACCCAGGATCCTTCCGTGGATGCTGAGCCTGTTATATACTGCCTGTTGTTTAGTCAAAGTGGATTGCATTTTAATAGTTCAAGTTTTTTAAGATCATAACACCCATAGGGTAGGGTCACCTGCCTTTAAAATATCCCTGTAATACTTTTACATAATCTTCGTCGGTACGCACATGCAGCAGCGATGCTCCGCTCTTACGGAATGCCTGCATGCAGTATTTGTTATTCTTATCGTATGCGCCTTCGTATTGCGCTTTCACCATTTTGTTATCGGTATCCATCCAGAAGGTTTGCCCTGTCTCTGCATCGGCTACCTGTATCAATCCCGCTGCGGGTAGTTCCTTGTCATGCTTATCATACACATGTATGCCCACTAGGTCGTGCTTGCGTGCTGCCAGTTGCAGCGCTGTATCATAAGGCTTGCTTACAAAGTCGCTGAGCAGGAATGTGATACTGCGTTTCTTCAATACATTGTTCAGAAAGTCTAGTGCCACGCTTACATCGGTAGCTTTCTTATGCTGTGGTTCCAGCGCTATCAGCTCGCGTATGATACGCAGTATGTGGCTTTTGCCCTTTTTGGGCGGAATATATTTTTCTACAGTGTCGCTGAAGAATATGACACCTACTTTATCATTATTGGTAGTGGCTGAGAATGACAGCACCGCTCCCAGTTCTGTGATCAGGTCACGCTTCAGTTGCTTCTGTGTACCAAACAGCGAACTGCTGCTGATGTCTACCAGCAACATCACGATCAGTTCCCGCTCTTCTTCAAATACTTTTACGAACGGGTGAGAAAAACGGGCGGTAACGTTCCAGTCTATGAACTTCACATCATCACCCGGTGTGTATTCCCTTACCTCGCTGAATGACATACCCCGGCCCTTGAACGTAGAATGGTATTCACCGGCGAAGATATGATTGCTCAGCCCTTTCGTTTTTATTTCTATCCTTCTTACCTTTTTAAGTATCTCAGCAGTTGTCATGTTTGTTAGTATGTCTTTTTGCTACTTCACCATGTTCTTTGCAATTACTGCACTAAGCACTGCAGCCATTTTATCGGCCCGTTCCTGTGCCTGTGCTTCGTCCCATACCAGGCTAATGGCTGATGATATGCAGCGGCTCATGATAGCATCACTTGCAGGGAAAGCCTGGTTGGTGTAATGCAGTACCTGTTGCTTCTGGTCGTCATACAGGCGGTGCATCCAGCTGCCGCTCTGCAGGTGCTGCCACTTGCGTATGTAGTGCCAGTTGTTATCATACCAGTAAAAATTGCCTGCTATGCCTGCGGTAGCAAACCCTGCTACTGCATCCCGTGCCATATCCTCGGTAGGCAGGAAGAACGACAGGAATGAACCTGTATCGCCTGCTTCATCGGGTATCTGGCGGAAGGTCAGGCCCTCCACTTTTTTCAGGGTATTGGCTATAATGCTGTGGTTGCGTTTTTGCAGCGCCAGGAATTCACCCAGCCTGCGCACCTGCGCCAGCCCCACTGCTGCGTGTAGCTCTGATATACGGTAGTTGTAACCCAGGTACGGGTGCAGATCTGCACCGCGGTCCTTGCCCATATGGTCATGGCCGTGGTCGCTGTACTGGTCACACTTGCGGTAAGTTTCTTCATTATTGGTGATCACCGCACCGCCTTCGGCACAGGTGATGATCTTTACAAAGTCAAAAGAGAAAGTACCCGCATCGCCTATGGTACCTATGGCTTTGCCCTTATAGCTGGCGCCTATGGCCTGGCAGGCATCTTCCAGCAGCAGCAGCTTATGAGCCTTGCATATGGCTACCAGTTCGTCCATTTGCGCCATGCTGCCGCACATATGCACGGGCATTACGGCCTTGGTCTTAGGTGTTATGGCTGCCTCTACCGCAGCAGGGTTCAGTGTTAGTGTTTCATCTATATCTACCAGCACCGGTATGGCACCTGTGCTCAGTACGGCCTCAAAACTGGCTACGAACGTAAATGCAGGCATGATCACCTCATCTCCTGCACCTATGCCCAGTGCTGCCATAGCGGTAGTAAGGGCAGCGGTGCCGCTGCTCAGTAGCTGGGCATGGGCCACGCCAAATGTCTTGCATAGTTCCTGCTCCAGTTCTTTGGCCTTCCATATACCCTTGCGGGGGCCATCAAAACCATAGCGCATCAGGATACCGGTTTCCAGTACATCGTTTACCTCCTTGCGCTCCTGTGCGCCAAATAATTCGTAGCCGGGCATATTATTAAGTTTATACGCAAAAATAGCCGTTCGATAGCGTTAATACTAATGCGTAAAACTTAAAATTTTCTGAAAAAATATGGATTGGCCTTCAGGAGTTATAATGTCCTTATAAACATATTATCATAATATTTTTATTGTTCTTAAGTCACTATATCATCCTTGCCTTGAATAGTGCTTAGGTTAGTTCCCCGCTACCAGCGGACGCTGATAAGCGGCCTCCCATATAGCCAACCCTGGCTTTGCATTTAGCGATGTGTCGGTCAGTCCTATGTATATGAACTGGTCAATATTTGCAGGAAAGCCCGGCGGCAAGGCAGACAGGTTGATATCGCAATACAGCAATTGGAACACACCAATTGCTTTTACATTATCCAGCAGTTCCAGGTGTTTGGTTATATAGTCTGCCTGCTTTTGGGAGGTTTGTGTGCGTGTACCAATCGTTTGCGACGACCAACCACCCTCAGATACGAATACCGGCAGCAGGTGCCCGCTGATGATGCGCGAATAATAGTCGGAAGGTATATCCTGTGCTTTGTCGTAAACGAAGTATGGATAAGACGATAGCCCCAGTTCCTGCACGAACGGGAAATCGGTAAAGTCTTTCTCTACGCCCTGGTATACTCCCGTGCCACCCCAGCCCCATGCATAGTCCACCTGCACACTTACGCTCAGTTTGGTTTTGGCGTCATACGCTGCTATATCTGCTGCGGCACCGTTAACAGCAGCTTTCATCCCCTGGTATATCGAGTCCGGAGACAAGCCGCGTATCAGGTTTGTTTCCAGTGCCACACCCATATGCTCCGGTTGCAACATACTATCCATCACAAAGCAGAACCTGCGGAACCGTTGTTGTGGTTCTGCCTGTGCTATACTCCTGCTCATAGCCGCCAGCGATGTGGCATCCTTGCTCCTGTCCAGGCCGTTGCAGGGGTCTATATATACCCAAAGTTTCAGATTCTTACCACGGTAATATTTTACAAGTTCCGTACAGTTGCGGGTTACATACTGTTGCGGGGTAACGCCGTTATAAAGGCTGTCCCATGGCACTTCCATACTTATAATAGCTGCATCGGCCTTTGATGTCCACATGTTCAGGGTTTGCAGCACCTTGTTTATATCGTGGTAGTTGGGCGCAGAGTTCTGGAAGCCCATGCGGTAGGTACGCTCGTTCTTTAAGTCGTCCTTTGGTTTTGGTTTGCATCCCAAGATAAGTACTACCATCAAGAGTGTTACTGCAGTCCATTTGTTTATCCGCATAGTACCGGTTTTATAATTCTAAGATAAGCATTATCTAAAGAAAGTAAAAGTTAACTACTGCTATTTTATGGAATCGTCAGTAGATTTTAATCGTTGTAAGGCTGATATATTTTAAGCAGGCTGTCGATCCTTTTTTTGTTCCTCAGTTCCAGCAGTCTTATCTTTTGTTTGGTCACGATCATTGCCCAGTCTGCACGCCATACGTCAGGGCTGGTAGGTATCAGCGCCCTTACTCCGGTGAAGTAGTAGAATATCTCCGGCGGCACCACGCTCTGCTCCGTATTGCCCATCACATGATAGATGTATTTGTTGGGCGGCAGTAATACTACTGCGTCCTTTCTGTCGGCAAGTGTTGCAGCCATTTCCCGGTACAGTTTATAGGGCTCACCATACCTGATTACTCTCCGCTCTTCTACATCCAGGTGTTTCGACTGTTCGCTTATGCTTACCTCATTGTCCAGTATTTTTTCCGTCAACCATGCGTTATAGTGTGGAATTGCAAAGAACAACAGCAATGTCACCAATGCCGCGGATGACAGGACTACTTTTTTCAATACGGGAGAAAAAGCTGATGGGCCTTTTTCGGACTGCGTTTGTTGCCATTTATATATAAGTGACGACAATCGCTGCAGCAGGCCGCTGTTGGGCATATACCATGCTGCCAGTGGCAATGCTTTGAATAATCCCCGCTTTATCGTGGTTGCGATAACTATGCTGGGTATGACGTAGCCTACAAATGCCAGCCCTACATAAACCACAGCTATACCGTACAAGGCTATCAGTGATTCCCTGTTGAATTTTCTGGGCCATACCAGGTCTGCAATAAGCAGCAAGCAGAAGAAATAAATGAAATATCCGTAGATCTGTTCGCCTTGTTTTGCAAAGATCAGTTTGCCGGCCATGTCCTGCATTTTCCCGAAGAATACAGACACATCGGCAAAGTTGCTGTTGATAAGGCTGCTGGCATCCAGCGGAAAGAAGATGAAGTTCTTAACAAACACGTTAATACACAACCAATAAAAGAAGGCAGAAGTCAGTATGAAACATCCCGCATAGAGGATTTGTTTTTTGCCTGGCAGTTTTTGCTTGTACAAATGATAAGATAGTACCGGCAGGCTGAAACCTGCAAGTATCAGTGTCTCAGTACGTACATAGGTTGCAACTCCCAGCATAAATGCAGCCCATGCCAGGTAGCTGAGTTTATTGTTGGTTGTATATACAAACAGGAAGTAATAGCCGGTAAAAAAGAAGATCATGTTGCTATAGTCATACAGCATGATGTAGCTATATACATATAGTTCCGGTATCGTAATATAGAACAACAGTAGGAAGCCTGCAATTAACGGATGTATGCGCTGCCTGAGCAATGAATACAGGTAAACCGTAAATGACAGGAACAGTACACTCAGCCACAATTGTCCGAACGGTTGCACCAGTATCTTATAGATGATCTGTAGCCCGGTTATGAATGGCGACTTGAAAATATTTGCGGCCACTATCTTATCCAGTTGCAGGTCCAGGGTAAAAACAGAGCTGATCATTGTCTTCTCCCGCACTGCAAACTCCGCCAGCAGTTCCTGCCCTGATAGCATATCTGCCGCCACAGGTGCATAATAGAAGCAACGCCATACACTCACTATAGACAGGTAAATAAATAAGATTAGGAACGGCAGTTCAGCTATTTCCGGCATTGCCGGTTTAGTGAACGACCTCATTCTTTTTGGATCACGCTTCCACATTAACAGCAGTGGTATACTGCAGAGTGCGGTGAATATTGAAATAGAAATGACGGTGTTCGATGTTTCAAAAGTAATACCCAGCAACTGCATGATGCAGGGCACAAGCGATAGCATGAATACGCCGGTGATAAAAGACAGGCAGGTTGCGGCAAGTGGTTTCAGTCCCAGCCTGAATATTTGCAATACACCTCTCCCACTAAAATAATGTGCTATCAGCAGGAACAGCAGTCCTAATAGGTTCATCTGTAAGGTTAAACGATTAAATGTATTGATTTATATCGATTTTTAATACTGTTCTGATCTATTTCAGGCTATGGTATTTTGATTAATCATATTAGTAATTATTAACCGCTGATTTATTTATCCACATTTTGGTTTCGGGCTTTCACTTTCTCATACCATATTTTATCTTTATAGAAACCGGGCATACTAATGAGGATTATTTTATCCGTACTTACTGTAGTGGGCATCGCCTCCACGCTTATTGGCTGCAGCACAGCCCATAAGACTACACATGCCAATGGTGGCCACACGGCCAATGTTCATCAACTGATCAATAACAAGCATACAGGAGTTCCCTATGTATATAAGGCCAGGGTACACAGAATTGCTGCTAAATATAGTATCACAGGCATCCGTACCACCCCGGTTGTATCACCCGCCTCTCTTATTTTATTGCACGAAGGCAAAGGAGAGCCTGATGCACTGGTAGCCTTAACTGATCAATCTATTTCAGGTGATGCAGAAATGATCGAAATGAGGGACAGTATAGGTATGGCAATGAGTGAGCCTGATACTGCCGAAGTGATAGAGAATGGCAGGTTGGTATCAAGCAAGGCACATGGCCTCAAGGCTAAGGATCGCAGGATAGCAATGGTTACTCCTAAGGTTGCCGTCGTAAATACATCAAAGCCAGATATAAAGGAACACGGCCCTGCGGATATGAGCCATATAGTTCACGATGTCGTTGATATTCCTGCTCCCGTTATCACAGATGCTACCGAAGAAATGATAGGTAAGTATGCCGATCTCGTTGGTGCAGATCCTTCCGATATTACCAACTATCCATTATACCGTTTTATTGATAATTGGTATGGTACCCGCTATCGTTATGGTGGTACCGATCATGATGGTATTGATTGCTCTGCATTTGCGCAAAAGCTGTACAGTAAAGTGTACGCCACAAACATCCTTCGCACATCAAGGCAGCAGCGTAAAACTTCTGAGCGTATTGATGATGAAGAGGAAGTAATGGAAGGTGATCTTGTTTTCTTCCGCAGGCACAGATTCCGTATATCGCATGTAGGTGTATATCTCACCAACGGTAATTTTGTTCATGCCTCATCTTCTAAAGGCGTGGTCATCAGTAATGTTGACGAGAAATACTGGCGCAGGCGCTTTGCCGGCTACGGCAGGGTAGTGAAAGAAATCAAACTCAGTTCTGAGTCTGGTATTCAATGACCTTTTTATCGTACTGTTACTTTATCTGTCCATACGCCGCGGGCAGTAACAGCATTGATGATGTATATTCCCGCGTTTGTTAACCTTATCTCGTAAGGTACGTTGGTAGTGCTCTCCAGTTGCTTTACTTTTCTTCCTGTCACATCGGTTATGGTTACTTCGGCCTGCTCATCTATTGCAGATGAAAGTAGCAACGAGAACACACCGTCATTAGGGTTAGGGTAGAGCATACCCTCATCTGCAGGCAATATTCTTACCATAGCTGCGCAAACCGATTGCGGCAGTACAGTGATCGTATATTTGGCGCTTGTGGATCCGCAGGAATTTGTTTTGGTATATTTTATAGTGTCCGTTCCTGCCGATAGTGCAGATACCATACCTGTGCTGGCCACGCTGCTGATCAGCGGGTTAACGGTACTCCATACACCACCGCCTACTGAATTGGTCATGAGTGTTTTGTCGCCCGGGCATAATGTGCTTAGTCCGACTATGTTCCCTGCATATGGCATGGGGTTGATGGTCACTATGTAGGATGCGCTTGCCGTACCACAGGCATTAGTGACGGTGTACATTATCGTATCTATGCCTCCTGTTATACCATGTACCACGCCCCCTGTTACTATCGCTTTAGAGTTAGTAGCACTCCATATTCCCCCGGGTGCCGTACTTGATAGTGTTACAGATGAGCCGGCACAAATCGAGCTCGTTGACCCGAAGATAGTACCTGCACTGGGCAGGTAATCAGGTATGCTTACCACATGTGTGGCCACATCTACGCCGCAGGAATTATACACACTATAACTAATGGTTGCAGAGCCTAGTGCGATCCCGGTTACTACTCCGCCCGATACCGATGCATCAGTAGTGCTGCTGCTCCAGTAACCACCGGTCACTGGGTCTGTGAGTGATATGGTAGTTCCGATACATACTGTTGATGGTCCGGTAATTGTGCCCGCTACCGGGAATACATCTATTAGAATATACCGGAGGGCAGACGTTGAACCACATGCATTGGTCATCGTGTAGGATATCAGGTCATAACCCGCACCTATGCCTGTTACCAGGCCACCACTGCTTATAGTGATATTACTGAAAGCATTGCTCCATACACCTCCCAGTGAATCATCTGAGAATGTTGCTGATGAACCAAGACAAATACTGTATGGGCCTGATATAGGAGCAGGGTGCGGCAAAGGATCTATAGTTACTGCTATTGTTATTGTGTCAATCGATATGCCGTCATCCACTCTTACTCTGAAAGTGTCATCTCCGAAATATCCTGTTAATGGTGTGTAGGACAGGCCCGAAGGTACAATGGTGTCGCCTGTTGTTGCAGTAGCAAATGATACCGCTGCACTACCATGTGCAGGTGCCGAAAATACTGACCAGCTAAGGGTTTGCAGCAGGTCGGAGTCGATCACTGCAACAAGGGAATCTATTGATGTCGCTATACTGTTTTCGCAGATCGTGATTGTCTGCAATTGTCCGCCGGTAAATTCAGGTACACGGTTATTGATGTGTATCTTACGAATGCGGTTGTTGGTATAGTCTGCTATGTACACGTTGCCGGCTATATCTAGTACCACACCTGCGGGTCCATCAAGTTCTGCAGATACTGCTGGTCCAAAGTCTCCGCTGAATCCCGCTGTACCTGTACCGGCAACCGTTGTCACAATGCCTGTGCTAAGGTCCACTCTTCTTATCCTGTTGTTGGAATAGTCTGCTATATACAGCCTGCCTGCATCTGCTACTATACCATCAGGTAGGTTGAATTCTGCAAGGATAGCGGGCCCGCCATCACCCGAACCACCGGGTACACCTGTACCGGCAACGGTAGTGATGATCCCTCCAAGGTCTATTTTACGTAACCGGTGATTGAATTCATCTGATATGAACAGGTTGCCGGAGATATCCGGAGATACGCTGTAAGGATTATTTAACCTTGCCAATGTTGCGGGTCCGCCATCGCCCAGTACTGTGCCGCCACCGGCTATCGTACTGATGATACCCATAGGGTTTACTTTGCGGATACGGTTATTACCCCAGTCTGCAATGAATATATTGCCGGCCGGGTCTACTGCAATGCCTGTGGGCAGGTTTAGTTTTGCTAGCGTTGCTGCACCTCCATCACCGCTGAATCCTGATGTACCACTACCTGCTATTGTAGAGATATAACCTGCGGTATTTACTTTCCTGATAGTATGTGCGCCGCCGCCCGCAACGGTGGTTATTAATCCACCTGGATCTATTTTGCGTATGCGTGAATTACCCCTGTCTGCTATAAATACATTTCCCGCTACATCCACTGCTATCATCGTAGGGCTGTTCAGTTGCGCTGCTGTTGCAGGGCCGCCGTCACCCAAGCCGCTGGTGCCGCCTCCGGCAATCGTGGTGATGTTCTGCGCATACATTCCAGTATGTGCAGTTAATAGCATGATGATGCCAAAACAGAATATGTTTAGTTTAGTACTCATAGCACACGTGGTTGCGGTATTTAAATTTTATAGCTTGCTTACAGGTACTCTTGTCAGTTCATTGCCTGCAGCATCTTTCACTACCAGTATGTAGATACCGGTAGCAAGTTGCCCTGTTGTTATTGCCTGTGCGGTCTGGCCCTGGGCTATTTGTTTTTCGCCTATTGTCCTGCCCATAATGTCATAGAGTGTAACACGGTCACCGGTATTCAGGCCGGCCACATTTACTACATCACTTGTTGGATTAGGATAAACATTTACGTGCTGTGTCTTATGCTTAACTGGTGTTGTGGCAAGGGATATACTGGTGTCCTGCAGTACAGAATCAAGCAGACCACCCTTGAATGCATAACCGTAATCTATAGATGTGCTTCCACCCGGTCCCATTGTCGGTATCCTGAAAACAAGGCCCATACCTGTATTGGCGAGCAATGAATCGGCATACATATAGTTTGCTGTGTCATCATAATAGATAGATGCGAATGTACCTGTTGGCAACGGTGTGTATTTGATGATAAATGCTTTTGCACGCAGATCGTTTGTGCCAAGTTCCATATACATATCTGTATACACCGTGCCCTTTGCCGATACCACACTAAGGTTGCTGGTATTAGGTAACTGATGTTCTATCTTGTTCATCGTATTCGGATTCGAAGATGCAACTTCATCGTTATGTGCGTTAACAGTTCTCATGTAGTAGAAACTGTCAATAGTGCTGCTACCACCGTTTACAAAATCTATATGTACGAGAAAGAAGAGATTGGTAGTATCTATAGTGGTCGTTTGTGTAATGAGCAGTGTATCCGTTGTCAGTTGCCCCGTCCATACCGCCTGCTTTGTTGTACCTATGATGGTATAGGTAGTGTTGGCACCGGTAAGTGGTCCGCTGTATCCGCTTGCGCCGCTTACATCATAATAAGATGCATAAGCATATCCGGTTCCTGATAGATCTGAGATACCCCATCCTTCATGAGGTGTACCCGGCATGATGAAATCGCCATAGTAAGCTGGTGATCCTGTTCCCCAGCCATCTCTTGCAGGGTCAGCCACAAAGCCCAGGCCCAATGGTACACTGTACGACCCGGTACATGGATTATACATAGTGTCATATACATTGGCATGATACCATGCTGGGGCATCTGCACTAGTACCGAAAGCTCCGTTATCATTGATGCCTACTTCCAGGTAATTGCCTTGCATGAATATATTACAGTCAATGATCTGTGCGTTAAGGCTGCCGGCACTTAATAGAATGGCTGCAATGCCTGCTACTTTAAGTAAAAATATTTTTTTCATAAAAGATGCTTTTAGTACAATGATCTAAAAAGAAATGAAGAATAATATGGCAGGTGCTCGTTTTAAAGGTAATAATAAAATGTTTGATATTTAAGCATTTATTCGATTTTTATTTTATATAGCTGTTATGCTATTGAGTATCTTGGTTTTACAGGAAAGCTAAGGCAAACAAATAGTGAATATGCACTCAATAAAATGCTATTTTTGGGTATAAATAGATACTCATGAAAACACGTACAATACTCACTTTGGCAGCCGGATGTTCACTTCTGTTCGCTGCCTGTAATGATAATAATACCTCAGGTGCGACTGCAACCAA
>CAYZKL010000014.1:7290-10906 GCA_964478855.1 uncultured Flavipsychrobacter sp. | reverse complement strand
GGCCTGATGTTGTACTTGCTGCTGTAACAGGTTCTCCCGAATTCCCCGGGGCAGCTTTGACTATAGCATCTGTTAAAGGAGAAAAAGTAGGTACTGATTCTGCAAAAGTGACTTTTGACTTTGCTGTCAAGAATTACGAACTGAAAATGCAGACTCCCGATAACAGTGACAAAGGCTGTAATAATTCAGACAAGGGGCAGCATATTCACTTTATACTCGACAACCAGCCATACAAGGCATTATATGAGCCTAAAAACGAAGTAGTGCTTGCCAACAATACGGAGCACTACCTTATGGCCTTCCTTTCCCGTTCTTATCACGAATCTGTAAAGAGCCCGGGTGCCGCATTGGTATATCATTTCAAAATTGATGAAAAAGGCAATCTGAAAAAACTGGATGCTCCTAAAGAACCAATGATATTTTACAGCCGGCCAAAAGGCGACTATATAGGAAAGGACACTACTAACCTGCTGCTCGATTATTATGTATGGAACTGTACGCTGGGCGATAGCTTCAAAGTAAAAGCAGAGATCAGCAATACTACAAATACTACACAGCAACTGACCACTACGCTCGATAAATGGGAGTCCCGTTTTATTCAGAACCTGGGTACAGGTAAGAGCAAGGTAACGCTCACACTTACGGGCAAGGATGGTGCTGCTATTGCAGGACCTCAGTCAACTGTTTCCCGTGAGTTCAATATGATGGCACAGGAAGCAGGCAAATAATATCGGCAGAATGAAAAAATATTCACAAAAGCAGCTTTCCAGGTTTATGTTCAGTATTGTGCATACTGGCTGCTGTATATGTTTTGCTCTACTGGAAATAGCCCATGCTCCTCATAGTCATTACACCGGCAGAAGATGTGGATAATGAGCTGGACATTGTCGGTGCATTGTTTGCTTCAGGCTTGCAGCTATTGCATCTGCGCAAACCAGGCTATAGTATAGGACAGTATCGCAACTATATTAGTTCCATCGACCCATCGTATCATGCCCGTATTGTTGTGCATGATCATTTCGCTTTATTTGCTGAATTTGGGCTAAGTGGTATTCACCTCAATAGCACGATGAAAGCAGATAAGCAGGTATGGTTCGATATATCGCCTATAGCCTTATCTTCTGTTTCTACTTCGTTTCATTCGTGGGATGAATTGCAGGGTAATGATGTGCCATACCGTTATATATTTATCAGCCCCGTATTTGACAGTATATCTAAGCAGGGGTATAAAGCTGGTGTCGATCTTGCCGGTGCTAAGCAACTAAAATTACAGTATCCCTTAAAAGATAAATTCTTGCCCCAGATCGTAGCATTAGGTGGGGTAGGGAAGAATGAAATACGCCTCCTTAAAGAAACTGGATTTGATGGTGCAGCCATGTTGGGTTACGTCTGGCAATCGGCCGATCCCGTTCAAAGTTTCAAAGCTGCCCTTGCCGCAACTTTATAGATGATTGATGCCGTTCTCCAGGTTCAGCACTTTTTTAAATCCATGCTCCAGAAGCATTTTTGCAGATTGCCTGCTCCGCACTCCCGAACTGCAGTACACCACTATAGTATCATCTTTATTGAGCAGGTGATAGTAAGAACTTAACCTGGACAATGGCATATTGATACCGCCTATATTACCTATTTCATGTTCTTCGCTTTCACGCACATCTATCAGTTGCAGGCTTGGGTCTGTACGTTGCAGGTCTGCAAGTGCCTCGTGGCTGATGGTATCTACCTTAGCAGGCACAGTGCAGTATTTCTGTGCGTCGGGCAGTTCTTTCACTTGCTTGTTAGCCTCGTTTAGTTTGAAGTTGAAGATATGCGTCTGCATATCCAGCGTATTCATCACCAGTAGCTTTCCAGACAACACATTGCCAATGCCCGTAATGATCTTGATCGCTTCATTGGCCTGTATAGATCCTATAATGCCCGGCAGGGTAGCCACTACACCTATCTCCGCACAGTTTGGCGACTCATCTGCATTTGGTGCTTCCGGGAAAATGCAGCGGTAGGTTGGTCCGTTGCTATAATTGAATACGGATACCTGCCCTTCAAATTTATAGATGGCACCGAATACCATTGGCTTGTTCAGCAGTATGCATGCGTCGTTCACCAGGTACCTCGTTCCGAAGTTATCAGATCCGTCCACTACCAGGTCATAGTTGTGCATTATTTCCAGCACATTATTATGGTCTATAAATACCGGGTAAACATGAAAATGAACATTAGGGTTCAGCGCTTTCAATTTCCGTTCTGCTATGATGGCTTTACTTTGCCCCAGGTCCTGCTCATTATATAACACCTGCCTTTGCAGGTTCGATATATCTACCATATCACCATCAGCAATACCTATGGTGCCTACGCCTGCAGCGGTAAGGTATTGCAGCACAGGGCAGCCAAGCCCGCCCGCACCTATCACCAGCACTTTAGCAGCCTGCAGTTTTTCCTGCCCTTCTGTTCCTATTTCAGGCAGTATTGTTTGTTTGCTGTACCTTCTTTTTTCTTCCTGCGATAACATGGCTACTTGCTTTCAACAATATTAAACTGTTCCCAGTCTTTCCATACAGGCTTGTATCCGCTACGCTCGATCATCTGTTTTACTTCTGCTACAGACCTGCTGTCATCTATTTCAAATTGTTCCAGTGATTCAGGTTCCACAGCATATCCTCCGGGATTTGTTTTCGATCCCGCACTCATAGTTGTAGCACCCAATCTGATCACATTGTTCCTGAACACTTCATTCTCCCTTGTAGATATAGACAGTTCTATCTCTTCATTGAATATACGCCATGCACAGATGAGTTGCACGAGTTCTTTATCGCTGATCACTACTTTGGGTTCTATAAGCCCTTCAGCAGGTCGCAGTCGTGGGAAGGATATACTATACTTAGTTTGCCAGAAGTTCTTCTCCAGGTAGTTAACATGCAGTGCAGTGAAGAAGTTATCTGTCCGCCAGTCTTCAAGCCCTATCAGTACGCCCAGTCCTATTTTATGTATACCCGCATTGCCCAGCCTGTCTGGTGTAGCAAGCCGGTAATCAAAGTTTGACTTCTTGCCCTTGGGGTGGTAATCTTTATAATTGTCTTTGTGGTATGTTTCCTGGTACACCAATACAGCATATAGTCCTTCATCTGCCAGTATCTTGTATTCATCTTCTTCCAGTGGCTGTACCTCTATTGATATATTGGCAAAGTGTGGCCTCAGCCGCATATACTCCACACCCACAGTTTTTGTAGCCTCGCCTGTCACCAGCAGTATATGTTCAAATCCTTGTTGTTTCAGGTATTCTGCCTCTTGTAGTATCTCTATACCTGTCAGTGTTTTGCGCCTCAGTTTATTATCATAGCTGAACCCGCAATAGGTGCATATGTTCTGGCATTCGTTCGACAGGTAGAGTGGGGCATAGAGTTGTACTGTTTGCAAGAATCTTTTTTGTGTAATGCGGTTGCTCAGTTGTGCCATCTGCTCCAGGTATGGGGAAGCTGCTGGTGATATCATCGCTTTGAAGTCTTCAAGGTCACGCCTGGTTTTGCCCAATGCACGTTCCACATCATTTGCTGTTTTCGCATAGATGCTTGCCGCTACGTCTTCCCAGGTATGTTGATCAAATACTTCCTTAAACATTGCT
>CAYZKL010000014.1:3140-7110 GCA_964478855.1 uncultured Flavipsychrobacter sp. | reverse complement strand
CTGCTTCATTTTCCTAATTCAAAAAGCTGGTGAGCGGGCTGCTGCTCTCGGCATGTGTTCTTACTGCGCCCAGCTTTGCGTTATAGGCCATTCGGCCGGCCTCTACTGCCATCCTGAATGCCCTCGCAATCTGCACAGGATTTCCTGCTACTGCTATTGCGGTATTCACCAGTACGGCTGCTGCACCTATTTCCATTGCCGCTGCGGCATGGCTTGGCGCTCCTATTCCTGCATCCACTATCACAGGTACATTGCTTTGTTCTATTATTATTTGCAGGAACTCCAGTGTCTTCAATCCCATGTTGCTGCCTATTGGCGCACCCAGTGGCATCACTGCCGCCACGCCCACTTCTTCCAGTCGTTTGCACAGTACAGGGTCTGCGTGTATATAAGGCAGCACTATAAATCCATCCTTCACAAGTTGCTCCGCTGCTTTTAATGTTTCTATAGGGTCGGGCATCAGGTATTTGGGGTCTGGATGTATTTCTAGCTTCAGCCAGTTAGTTTGCAGGGCTTCCCTTGCCAGGCGTGCTGCAAATATTGCCTCTTCAGCCGTCCGCACTCCCGATGTATTTGGCAGTAATGAAATATGCGGATGATGCAGGTGTTGCAGTATGTCATCTTCTTCACCATCCATACTCACTCGTTTCAGTGCCACTGTCACCAGTTCAGATCCCGATGCAAGCAACGCCTCTTCCATGATGTTATGGTTGCCGAATTTTCCGGTGCCGGTAAACAACCTTGAAGAAAATGCTTTACCTGCTATAATAAGTTCATCGTTCATTGCTCACAATATTTATCGCTCAGTAATATTTTTTTAAATTTCTTGCAGCAGCTTGCACATCTGCCGCATTGGTAATCGCTCCTGATACTGCTATACCATGAAGTCCTGTGGTTAGCAGTTCCTCAATATCTTGTTCCGTAACACCACCTATTCCTATTACTGGAGGGTGTATTGTGTTCCGGTCTTTAAGTTCACTCAATATCTTACTATAACCTTCTATACCCAGTATAGGGCTAAGGTTCTCTTTCGTTGTTGTAAAACGAAATGGTCCTAACCCCACATAGTCTATCGGCTTGCCGCATAAATGCAGAATGTCATAAACGGTATTGGTGGTACAGCCTATTATATATCCGCCTTCCAGCAGTGCGGCTTCTTCTTCAGCGGTTACTACATCTTCCTTGCCTATATGCACACCATCGGCCTTTATATCGAGGGCCAGTGCTGCATTGTCATTTATGATCAGCGTAGCGCCATATTTTTTACATACTGCCTGCACCTTCAGTGCCTCCGCCCGGTAGTCCTCGTAACTCACATTCTTCATCCGCAGCTGTATCCAGTCTACTCCGCCCAGGCACGCCTGCTCTGCCAGCGTGGCGCCGGTAGTTATATATTGCAGTTTGCTGATTGCAGGTTTCATGATGCTTCAAATGGTTGATGATACCCTAATAATGTTTCATTGCTTCCCAGGAACCGGTACGTATAACTGTTGGCATGTTCAGCCGCTATTGGTAGTTCATTACCTAATGCCAGTTGAGCAGTAAGTGCGGCAGATAATACGCATCCGCTGCCATGCTTTGTTCCGTTTGGCAACCTGTCATTCGGAAAAGCATAAGTATGGTCCTTTACAAAAAGCAGGTCCAGGGCTATGCTGTCATCGCTGTGTCCGCCTTTCAGGTATATGTTTACGGTATCGCTCAGTTCTTCTGCTTTGCCTTCTATATCATTGCTGCCAAACAATTGTTTTGCCTCAGGTATGTTCGGCGTGATGCAGGTAATGTCATGTAGTACGCTTAACAACTGATCCTGCCCTGCATCTTCATGAAATACAAATCCTGCACTCGCCTTCACTATCGGGTCATATATGATCACTACATCCTTTATCTGCTCTCTTAGATAAGTTACTACCTGTCGCAGTACGTCCATATTTTCTATCAGGCCTATCTTCACATACCGTATAGCAAACCTTCGTAGCAGCACTGCTACCTGCTCTGTGATCTTTTCAGGTGCTACCCATTCCACTTTGTCAAACGCCACATCGTTTTGCCACGTCAGTGCGGAGACCACGCCAAATCCATACACACCGTTATTTTCAAACGTCTTCACATCAGCAAGCACACCGGCACCTGCCGATGGGTCGAAGCCTGCTATTGATAGTGCGTATGGGCGACTCTCTTTGTTCATGGTAAATCCTTGTAATCCCGGTTAACTGTATATCTCTCCACCTGTCTCAATAAACTCTTTCGATTTATCTTCCATGGCCTTTTGCAGTTCTTCTTCTTTCTGCGAATACTCACGTATATCCTGTGTTATCTTCATAGAGCAGAAGTGTGGACCGCACATAGAGCAGAAGTGTGCAACCTTTGCACCATCAGCAGGTAACGTCTCATCGTGGTAAGACCTTGCGGTCTCAGGGTCCAGCGACAGGTTGAACTGATCTTCCCATCTGAATTCGAACCTCGCCTTGCTCAGTGCATTATCCCTGTATTGTGCTCCGGGATGCCCCTTTGCCAGGTCAGCAGCATGTGCGGCTATCTTATAGGCTATTACGCCGTCCTTTACATCTTTTTTATCCGGCAGTCCCAGGTGCTCCTTAGGAGTTACATAGCAAAGCATCGCAGTGCCATACCAGCCTATCATTGCAGCACCTATTGCTGATGTGATGTGGTCATAGCCTGGTGCTATATCCGTGGTCAATGGCCCCAGTGTATAGAATGGTGCTTCAGCGCAATGCTCCAGTTGTTTGTCCATGTTCTCCTTGATCAGGTGCATCGGCACGTGTCCCGGTCCTTCTATCATCACCTGCACATCATGCTTCCATGCTATTTTGGTCAGTTCGCCCAGTGTTTCCAACTCGCCAAACTGAGCCGCATCATTGGCATCTGCTATTGAACCCGGCCTTAAACCATCGCCCAGAGAGAAGCTGACATCATATGCTTTCATGATCTCGCATATCTCTTCAAAATGTGTATACAGGAAGTTCTCTTTGTGATGCGACAGGCACCACTTGGCCATGATGCTTCCCCCGCGCGACACGATACCCGTCACACGTTTTGCGGTCAGCGGCACATAGCGCAGCAGCACACCCGCATGTATGGTGAAATAGTCCACACCTTGCTCGGCCTGCTCTATCAGAGTATCTCTGAATATTTCCCAGGTCAGGTCTTCGGCCTTGCCGTTCACCTTCTCCAGTGCCTGGTATATGGGCACGGTACCTACTGGTACAGGGCAGTTACGTATGATCCACTCTCTTGTTTCATGTATGTTCTTACCGGTCGACAGATCCATCAGCGTATCGCCACCCCAGCGGCAGCTCCATACTGCTTTCTCTACCTCTTCCTCTATGCTCGATGTTACTGCAGAGTTGCCGATATTAGTATTGATCTTTACCAGGAAGTTACGCCCTATGATCATTGGCTCACTTTCCGGGTGATTGATGTTGTTTGGTATGATGGCTCTGCCTCGTGCAATTTCGTCACGCACAAATTCCGGTGTTATTTTCTTCAGCTGTATGTTGGCGCCATAGCTGTTACCCGCATGTTGTTTCCATAACTCGTTATCCTTCATCAGTTCGTCTATGCGCTGGTTCTCGCGTATGGCTATATATTCCATTTCAGCGGTGATGATGCCCTTGCGTGCATAGTGCAACTGCGTTACATTGCTCCCTGCTTTTGCGCGGTAAGGCATTTTTATATGCTCAAAGCGCAGGCTGTCCAGGTTCTTATCGGCCATGCGTTCATTGCTGTATTCGGCGGTGAAGTTGCCCGTCTGTTCCACATCGCCCCTGTTCTTTATCCATTCTTCACGCAGCCTTGGCAACCCTTTGGTTATGTCTATGGTCACGGTTGGGTCTGTATATGGACCGCTGGTGTCATACATCGTAACTACCGGGTTAGGTATTATCTCCTCCACCCCGAATGTTTTTGTTTTGGTCGGGCTCACACTCACTTCGCGCATAGCCACCTTTAT
>CAYZKL010000014.1:0-3130 GCA_964478855.1 uncultured Flavipsychrobacter sp. | reverse complement strand
GTTCCCTGCACAAATATCTTCTTCGATGCCGGGTAGCTGCCCGTGGTTATGGTGCTTTCCTTTGGTGCTGTATCTTTCTTCATTTTATAATGATTTTAGTTGTTTGAAATTTTAAACCCTTTTAACCTCTTGCCCAAACTACCCGCCCTGCGTAGCTTTTATCAGTGTTATTTTATCTTCAGCCTGCACGGCATGGTAGTCCCATTCTGTTCTTGGTATCACGTTATTATTGATGGCCACTGCTACGCCTTTCTGGGCATTGATGTTCAGTACGCTCAGCACATCCGTTACACTGGCATGTTCCTGTAGTTCCTGCAGCTCATTATTGATATACACACGCATACGAATGCACTTGTTTAATTTGATCAGCAATAAACTTCAGGGAAGGGGAGAATTACACTATCCTTGCTTTTTCCTTCGCAGGCATTATCCTGTGCAGGTACAAAGGGTATGATCTCAGCCGTACGGCACCCCTAAAGTCTTTTACAAATGTAAGGGTTATTGATATCATTACAGGTACTGTGCATAACTTTTTAACTCCATATTCGCTGCGCTGATGGCAGCATAGTTTCCGCCTATGGTGCGGCGGTGTATTTATCTCATATATGTGCTTACTTTCGCATTCATAACATAAACATTACCGGCACATGAGCATCAAAAAGGTACAGCAGGTACTGCCGCCGCCACCGCCACACATGGTGGGCGATGGCTTCAGGGTACACAACTTTTTCCCCGGCGGGTACAATATCTCCAATAAGCGCATGAGCCCCTTCTACATGCTCGACTATAACTCTAAGATAGAATTCTCCCCGCGCGATCGCCCCCGTGGCGTCGGTGTGCATCCGCATCGTGGTTTCGAGACGGTGAGCATTGCTTATCATGGCAGGATCGCTCATCACGATAGTTATGGCAACAGCGGCGTGATAAGCGAGGGCGATGTACAGTGGATGACCGCGGCATCAGGTGTGCTGCATAAAGAGTACCACGAAGAAGAATTCAGCAAGGCGGGCGGCATGTTCCAGATGGTGCAACTGTGGGTCAATCTGCCGGCTAAAGATAAGATGTCAAAGCCCGGTTACCAGGCCATCACAGCGGCAGACATGGGCAGGTACACATTACCTGCCGGCGGTGGAGTGGTGGAAGTGATAGCAGGGGAGTACGGTGGAGTAAAAGGCCCTGCGCACACATTTACGCCTATTCACCTGTACAATGTAAAGGCTAAGAAAGGTGCTGCGCTCACACTCAGTTTTCCTGCACAGTTCAACACAGGTATCCTTGTTATAGAAGGGCAGGCCAGGGTCAATGACGATATTGCCCCTGCCGATCACTTTGTACTGTTCACCAACGAGGGCGAGGACATACAAATAGAAGCCACAGAAGATTGCATACTGCTGGTACTCAGCGGTGAGCCTATCGATGAGCCTATAGCTGCCTACGGTCCGTTCCTCATGAACACCCACCAGGAGCTGGAGCAAGCTGTCAAAGACGTAAGCACAGGCAAGTTCGGCCACCTCGAAGACTGATAAATGGCATAACGCAAAAAGCACAGCATCCTTCCAGATAGCTGTGCTTTTTGCATTTATAGAGGCTGGCTTATTTGTGATGAATTGCTAGGCCGAGTGTCGAAACCCCGGTCGACAAGTCAAGGAACATGCCTACTCTTGTATTAAAGTGATATTCTGCGCCTATGTGTGCATCCAGGTATAGCGGGCTTGCGCCACGGTACACATCTTTGTTGCCCATGTAGCCGTCATCCCATACTACGCGGTTATATACAAAGCCCAGTGATCCGGCCAGGTAAAAATCCCAGTGTGAGTTAGCGCCCAGCAGTTCGTCAAAATAGTAGGTGCCTTTTACGCCCACCGGTATTACTGTCTCACGGTAGTAGTAATAGTTGCCACCCCAGTTGTAGCGGCGGTTGCTGCGGTACGAAGATATGCCTATGAATGGCGCCAGCGTGAAGTTGCGGGCCACGTTCAGCTCATAATTGGCAAAGAACATAGGTACCGTATAGCCTATATAGCCATAGTAGCCTATTCCCAGTCCCAGGTTCAGCGTATTGCCGAAAGATTCACCGCGTGCGTGCTTGCGTGGCGGGTCACGCAGTTCCCCTTGTTGTGCGTTTGTGTTTACCGCCAGTATCAGCAGTAGTGCTGTGGCTGCGGTCTTCATAGTTGCGAAAGTCTTATTCATAGTATTCGTTTTTGTGTATAGTTATAAACGGTAATAAATACCGTGCCATAATATGTTTATCCCGGTTTCAAATCGCCCTTAAAAAGATTAAGTTACCTTCGCTCATATTTACAGGTTATATGACATTTGAAGATCTCAATTTAAACAAGCCGCTGCTCAATGCACTGGAAGACCTCGGCCTTACCACGCCTACCACCATACAGCGAAAGATTTTTTCGGTGATCATGTCCGGCAGGGATGTGTGCGGTATTGCCCAGACCGGTACCGGTAAAACATTTGCTTACCTGCTGCCATCCCTCCGCATGTGGAAGTTTGCCAAGGATGGTTACGCCCAGGTACTCATCATAGTGCCCACGCGCGAGCTGGTGAAACAGGTGGTGGAAGAAACAAAAAAGCTCACTACCTATATGAATGTGGTCACTGTCGGTGTTTACGGCGGTGTAAACCTCAAGCCGCAGGAAGCCGAAGTAATGGCTGGGCTCGATATATTGGTGGCCACTCCCGGCCGCCTGCTCGATCTTATGCTCAATGGCTCGTTCAAGACAAAGGCACTGAAAAGGATCATTATAGATGAGGTGGATGAGATGCTGAACCTCGGTTTTCGCACCCAGTTGCGCAGCATACTCGATCTGTTGCCGCCCCGCAGGCAGAACCTCATGTTCTCCGCCACCATTACCGATGAGGTGGAGCAACTCATAGAGTTTTACTTCAACAGCCCGCAGAAGATAGAGGCTACCCCCGTGGGTACCCCGCTCGACAATATAGACCAGGCCGTGTACCATGTACCCAACTTCTATACCAAGGTAAACTTGCTGCAGCTGTTGCTGGAGCAGAACCCTGATATGAACAAGGTGATGATATTTGCCGCCACCAAGCGT
Source organism: uncultured Flavipsychrobacter sp. (assembly GCA_964478855.1). Taxonomy (GTDB): domain Bacteria; phylum Bacteroidota; class Bacteroidia; order Chitinophagales; family Chitinophagaceae; genus Nemorincola. The sequence continues at coordinate 59 of CAYZKL010000014.1, read as the reverse complement.
ATGGCCGATGACCTGTTTGCAGAGCTGGGGCCTAAGTTCCCGGGTGTGGCGGGTGTTAT
>CAYZKL010000013.1:47362-57215 GCA_964478855.1 uncultured Flavipsychrobacter sp. | reverse complement strand
GTAGTGGATATGGGCCCTGAAGGCGGTAACGGTGGCGGAAAGGTGGTTGGCTCAGGCACACCTGAAGATATCGCAAAAATAAAAGAAAGCCATACGGGCCTGTTCCTGAAAGAAGAACTGGCCCTTGCTAAGGCACACAGTAATTAGTGGAGTTTGAATTGTGTTTTTAATCTGATGTTATGAAAGGCTACTTTTTTTCCAAATTTGATCCCAATGCTAACGGCAAATCGCCGTTCGCTAAGTTATTGGACCTCTTTACAGAGCTGCTGCAATACACCAGCGGTGATGCTACAGAGTCGCTCAACTGGCTTACCCAACTGGACAGGGAATATAAACTCACCAATGACGACTACGGCATAGGCGACTTCATAGAAGACCTGAAAGAACAGGGCTACCTGAAAGAGAACGAACAGGATGGACAGTTTAAAATAACGCCAAAAACTGAACAAGGTATTCGCAAACGCTCGCTGGAAGAGATATTCGGCAAGATGAAGAAGGCTAAGCAGGGCAATCACAGGACATTCAAATACGGGCAGGGAGATGAACTGAATCCTGAGACTCGCCCGTACGAGTTTGGTGATACGCCTGAAATGATAGACTATACAGGCAGCCTGAAGAACGCATTTATCAACCGTGGTATTGATAGCCTGTCAATGCACCAGGACGACCTGGAGATACACGAAACAGAATACAAGTCGTAGACCTCTACCGTGCTGATGATAGATATTTCGCACTCGATGATATTGTATGGCGAAGACCGTATCACGCCGGCAAAGAAGGTAGCGATGGCGCTTAGTGAACTTATAACGACCCGCTACCCCAAGGATACGCTGGACATTGTTGTATTTGGTAATGATGCATGGCAGATAGAAATGAAAGACCTGCCCTACCTGGAAGTTGGCCCTTATCACACAAATACCGTTGCTGGACTTGAACTGGCTATGGAACTCCTACGACGCAGGAAGAATCCTAACAAGCAGATATTCATGATCACCGATGGCAAGCCTACCTGCCTGAAGATAGGTAAACGGTATTACAAGAACAGTTTCGGGATAGATAATAAGATACTCAATCGTACACTAACGCTTGCAGGCCAGTTAAAGAAGATGAAGATACCTGTCATTACATTTATGATAGCACAGGATCCATACCTGCAGGCATTCGTAAGAAATTTTACCGAAGTGAATAACGGCAAGGCTTTCTATTCATCGCTCGATGGGCTGGGACATTTTATATTCGAAGACTATGAGCGCAACAAGAAAAAGACAGTCCGCTGATACTCAGTGAAAAATCAGTTAAGGGAGTTGAGGTCTCCGCATATATTCACACGTGGGCCATTTGCAGCTACTCGCTATGAGAAAAGCCCCTTTAGGGGTTTGGGGCTAGGGTTTCGGATTTAACTCACCAACGTACCTACCTGCTTACCTGATACTACCTGTAGCAGGTTGCCCGACTTATTCATATCAAATACGATGATCGGCAGATTGTTTTCCTGGCATAGCGTGAAGGCGGTCATGTCCATAACTTTCAGGTTCTTACCTATCACCTCTGTGAACGATAAATGTTCGAAACGGGTTGCAGTAGGGTCCTTTTCTGGGTCAGCAGTATAGATACCGTCTACACGGGTACCTTTCAGTATCACATTAGCATCAATTTCGATTGCCCTGAGCGAGCCTGCTGTATCTGTAGTGAAATATGGATTACCTGTACCTGCGCCAAAAATCACAACACGGCCCTTTTCCAGGTGGCGTATAGCCTTACGGCGGATGTATGGCTCTGCTATCTGTTCCATTTTTATGGCACTCTGCAGGCGGGTATTCACGCCAGCTTTTTCCAGCGCAGCCTGTAGTGCCATACCATTGATCACCGTAGCCAGCATACCCATATAGTCGCCATGCGCACGTTCTATGCCGGTCTCGGCTTCGTTCATGCCACGGTATATGTTACCGCCGCCTATCACTATTGCTACCTGTACTCCTATATCAGTGATCATTTTTATTTCCTTCGCATATTGCTCCAGCATTATTGGATCTATACCGAAATTGCGTTCACCCATCAGCGACTCGCCGGAAAGCTTTAAAAGGACACGTGTATACTTTGGTAGCATGTTTTGCGTTGTTAGGAACTAATTATCTGCAAAGAAAGAAAAAAGTTTACTGTTTTCATGGTTAATCTGCTAAAAGATATTTTATATTTATCGGGAATGCAGCTTATGTACAGGAGGTCATACTATATTGGGTTTATAGCTTATATTTTTATGCTATTGCTTTCGGTAGTTTACTACAAGGAGCGCACCATGCTCAACGACCTTGCATATAACCTTTTTTATATTCTGAAAGACAGCTCTTTTGCCATACAGCATTTCCGTTTTGGGGAAGCTTTCACACAGGTATTTGCTGTTGTGCCCGCCAAGGCAGGATCATCTCTCAGCTCTGTATTACATTCTTATTCCGCCGGTTTCGTACTACTCAATCTCACTATGTATGTTATATGTGGCAGCGTCTTAAAACAATATCGTTTTGCTTTAGTGTTATTGCTATGTAATATCCTGTTTACCACGCATACTTTTTACTATCCCAGTTCTCCCTTAGCCCAGGGCATTGCATTTTTCATACTAATACTGGCTTATATCTCTGCCCGACAAATAAATAAGATCAAAGGAAGCGCAGGTGTGTTCATTTTTATTGCCACATCCTTCCTTTCGCTTTTTCATCCGTTGTTTATCTTCCCCTTGGGGTTCGTCCTTACGTTCTTTTGGCTGCGGGAGCAGGACGAAGTACTCAACAGGAAGGTGATATATGCTACAGCTATATGTTTTTTCATAGCGCTGATTCTTAAAAGCCTACTCCTTAGGGCCTCATACGATCGCAGCTCTATGGGTGGTCTCCGAAATTTTGTTACACAGTTCCCTGATTATTTTACTTTGTACTCCAACAAACTCTTTTTATACAACTGCCTCACCATTTACTACTGGATACCTATACTTGCCATAAGCATTTCGGTTGTTTATGCAGCCACTAAAGAATGGAGGAAACTCGGATTGTTTACCGTTACATTTATCGGCTATCTTTTCCTTATCAACATTTCTTACCCCTCTGCTATAACCCCTGTTTATTACAGGGAGCATCTTTACCTGGCATTGAGTGCTTTCCTTGCATTCCCATTTGTTTTTGATGTAATGCCTGTGCTTGAAAATAAAAAGGTAGCCAAGGCTGCAATAGCACTGATCATCATAACCGGCATCATACGCATCCAGGCTGCTCATACGCCTTATACAGCACACCTGCAGTGGAACAGGAACTTTCTGAAAGAATATGCGGCTCAAAAGACCATAATATCCATTCAAAAAGCAAAAGCGGAATCAATACCTATGATATGGGGCACCCCCTACGAGTTCTGGATCATGTCCACGCTGGAACAAAACAAGACAGCCTCTATCATTATTGATAAAGATCCGCAGGAGCGCAAATGGGCTGAGTTTCAGAATAGAGCACTGGTGGTCAACTGGAATATCTTCCCTTACAGCCAGCTCGATCCTAAGTACTTTCATCTTACAGATACCGTTACCGGGTATACTATAATAAAATAAGGGCACCCGTACCGGGATGCCCTTATCACTATGACATTATATTTAGCTTACAGGAAAGGTATTTTTACCACCTGCGCTTTTATCGCTTTATCACGTATCATTACAAATACTTCACTGCCTGCATCTGCATGTTCCTTAGCTACATAAGCAAGGCCTATTGCTTTGCCCATTGTTGGCGACTGTGTACCTGAGGTAATCACGCCTATCTCCTTACCTTCTGCGTTCTGCAGTATATGGCCGTGGCGTGGTATTCCCCTGTCCACCATTTCCAGTCCTACCAGTTTGCGTTTCACACCTTCTGCCTTTATTTTCTCCAGTATCGGGCGCGCGGTAAAGTCTTTGGTGAATTTAGTGATCCAACCCAGGCCTGCTTCCAGCGGATTAGTGGTATCATCTATATCATTACCATACAGGCAGAATCCTTTTTCCAGGCGCAGTGTATCACGTGCTGCCAGACCTATAGGCTTCAGGCCTTGTGGAGTACCCACACGGAATATCTCTTCCCATATTTTATCAGCAGCACCATCAGTATCTTCAAAATAGATCTCTACACCACCGGCACCGGTATAGCCGGTCGCACTTACCAGCACATTGTCCACACCGGCAAATTTGCCTTTAGTGAACGTATAATACTTCAGGCTGCTGATATCCATATCTGTAAGCTGCTGCAATATTTCAGTAGCCTTAGGTCCCTGTATTGCCAGCAATGCTGTCTTATCTGATATGTTGTGCATTTCCACACCCTTGCTGTTATGGCTGCTTATCCAGTTCCAGTCCTTTTCTATGTTCGATGCGTTTACTACGAGCATATAGGTCTTGTTTTGCTCTATGCAATACACCAGCAGATCATCTACTATACCACCATCACTGTTTGGCAGGCAGGAATACTGAGCCTGTCCGTCAGTCAGTTTTGCAGCATCATTACTTGTTACCCTCTGTATCAGGTCCAGCGCATCAGCTCCTTTCAGTATGAACTCGCCCATGTGGCTTACATCAAATACACCTGCATTGTCACGAACGCAGTTGTGCTCTTCATTGATGCCTGTATAGGATATAGGCATATTATAGCCTGCAAATGGAGCCATTTTGGCACCCAATGCTATATGTCTCTCTGTAAACGGTGTATTTTTCATATAGTTCATTATGTGGGCGCAAAAATAAGCGAATTATTGATTTTCAGATTTTGTTTTTAGAAATGGATAAAAACAATGCTTTTTTTACCATCTTTAAGTCGTTATCAGGTAAATAATGGTATTCAGCAGCATCATATTTTTGTTTTATTTCCTGCCACTCTTCTTTTTGTGTTATTATCTGGCGGCAAGAAAGTATAAGAATGCAGTAATACTGGTAGGGAGCATCCTTTTTTATGCATGGGGGGCTCCTAAATTCATATTTGTCATTTTAGGTACTACTGTTATTGATTTTTACTTAGTCCGTTTGATGGCCGCATCTGCATCAAAAAAGCGAAGATTGATAATGCTTTGCTTTTCACTGGCTATCAATCTGGGCTTGCTGTTTTATTTTAAGTACAGCAATTTCTTTGTTGACAATCTGAATGTACTGCTTAGCGGTGCAGGCATAAAGGAGATTACCTGGATAAAACTATTACTACCCATAGGCATCTCATTTTATACATTTGAAACCCTCACTTATGTAATAGACGTTTACAGAGGCATTCATAAACCTCTTCGAAACTTCTGGGACTACCAGTTGTATATCATATTGTTTCCCAAACTTATAGCCGGGCCCATAATCAGATACCACGATTTTGCACACCAGGTATATGATCATACAGAACACGAAACCACTGATAATAAACTCAGGGGGCTGTACCGTTTCTTCATAGGTCTGGGTAAGAAAGTGCTTATTGCGAATGCGGTGGGTATACATGCTGATTACATCTTCAATATACCGCACAATGAGTTGAGCACTTATGCCGCATGGCTTGGCGCATTAAGCTACACCTTCCAGATCTATTTCGATTTTTCCGGCTATTCTGATATGGCTATCGGGCTCGCCCTCATGATGGGATTCCGTATTCCTGAGAACTTTAATAATCCCTACACAGCATTGTCCATCACCGATTTCTGGCGCAGGTGGCATATCAGTCTTGGCAACTGGATGCGTAATTATTTATACATACCACTGGGAGGCAATAAAGTGGATAGCAGATTGCGGTTGTATTTTAATCTATGGATCGTATTCCTTGCATCCGGGCTATGGCACGGCGCGGCATGGGGTTTTATAGCATGGGGCGCATACCATGGTTTCTTCCTGGTCATAGAGCGGCTATTCTTAAGCAAGTGGCTCGTTAAACTTGGCAGGTGGGCTTTCTTATATACATTCCCCGTAGTGCTCATTGGCTGGGTATTCTTTAAAACAGAGCAAATTCACACATCGGCAGGTTATCTGCAACGTATGTTCACCTGGCACACGGACAACCTGAGGTGGAACCCTGACCAGGATTTTTTCTTTTACCTGGCTGTAGCAACCTTCTTCTCATTTTTTGCAGTATCAAAATGGGGCGATAGAATACAGGAATCCGTCTTTATCAAAGCTTACAGTTTAAAGTTGCACACTATTATGACCCTTGCCGGACTTATATTATGCATACTCTCAGCATCACGCATCACCGTTACCACATTTAATCCTTTTATTTATTTCAGATTCTGACCATGAAAGAAGCAATAAAAAAAGGACTGTTTATTCTTCTGTTTGTGGTATTGCTGCTGCCATACATCCAGTATAGGTGGCCATTTATAGACAGTGGTGTGTTGAAAGGATTTTATACAAATGCCCCTGACACGAAATTTTCATGGGATAAATGGTTTGAAGGATCTTACCAGGCAGAAGTAAATAATTATTACAATGACCATGTTGGTTTCCGGCCAGACATGCTAAGACTTACGGGACAGATCGATTTTACGCTGTTTCATAAAGTTGATTATGGGGGTACATCTGTTGGTATCAATAACTACTTGTTTTATGATAATTATATTGACGCTTATTACGGGACCGACTACAAGGGATATGAAATGCTGAAAGGCCGTATGCTGAAACTAAAGGCTGTACAAGACACCTTAACTCACCTCGGCAAAACACTTATCGTAGTCTATGCACCATGTAAGGCATGGTACTATCCGGAATACATACCTGCAAAACTGCAGCGTACTAATATGTTGCCCAACAACTATAAGACGTGTAAACGAATAGGCGACTCCATTGGTATTGATCAGATAGACTACAACAGTGTCTATCTTGCGATGAAAGATACTGCCAGGGAATTACTATATGCTAAACTGGGTATACACTGGACCAACTACGGATCAATATTGGGGATAGATAGCATCATACATTACATAGAGAGAAAAAGAAAGATTGTAATGCTGCACCCCTATTGGATAAAAACAGAACATACCACTACTGCAAGAATACCTGATAATGACATGGCAGATATAGCAAACCTGATATTCCCTATGGCCATAGAGACCTACTGCTATCCGGAGATCTTGTATAAAGTGGATAGCAATACCGCAAAACCAAAAGCAATATTCATTGGCGACAGTTACAACATCAATTTTATAAGAACAGGAATATTGAACAATATATTTACTGATTGGCAATTCTGGTTCGGATTCAATAACGTGCTGGTAAACAGCAATTGGGAAAGCGGAAATTACCCAAAGATCAAAGATTATGACTGGAAGAGTGCCCTACAAAATCCCGATTGTGTCATTATACTTAACACACCAAAAAATGGTAATAATCTAAGCGAAGGATTTATTGATTCGGCATACTCCTACTATTATCCGGGGCAATAGTGCATATATCGTAATAGCTATGGTGTTCCAAACAGCTCCGTATATGTCATCACTTTGTAGCTGCTTACAGAATCAAATAGAAAATAACTGTTGTTAAGGTATCGGGGGCTACTGATCTCAAAACTTAATTTTGTTACCTGTGGATTAGCTAATGCTTTCATCAAAATCAGGTCGCTCGTATCAGCAAAAGTGATTGCCCTTATTGGTTTGTCTCCGTGTAAAGTTGATGATAAAATACTTTCTTCTCCTATTGCCCAGTCCTGTATATATTCTTCCCTGATATTGTCTTCGTATATCAGCGCCAGTTTAGCGATCCCTTTCTTTTTCATTTGCTTCAGTACCTCATCCCTGAATATGGTCCTGTTCTTATACTTCGGTGCAGCATAACCGATATAACATATTCTTACTAAGAAAATAAGAAGCAAAATCGATACCCCATATTTGGGTTTCAGCTTGGGTAAGATATTGAAGACAAATGGAGTTGAGATAATAATAGCAAGGCAGGCCCATTCCGTTTCTATATGAAACTTAAGTATGTACCCGAGATTGCCATAGGCAATACCCATTAGCATAAAATAACCCATACAGCTAAGAACAAAGAAAGTAGCCGATTTATACTTACGACCCATTATTAGGTTAATGACACTAACTAAAAATATAATTACTGACAGCCAATAGTTTACAACGCACTCCTTTATGAAAACACCGATCACAGGCGTGGAAAATGAATAGATAAGGGGCTTCATCGAAAAAGAAGACAATACTGCTAAATGCTCAGAATCATAGGAGCCTGACCTACTCATTGTAACCACATAACAAAATGCAATTATAGCAGAAATCAAAACTATGATGAGTATAGAACTCCTGGACGTGAACGGCCAATAAATTTTTTCAATTATCAGATATAACAGTAAAAACAGCATCGGAACAACCACAAGAAAATGTGTAAAGACAGCGATCCCTGCTAAAAATGAAAATTGTAAAAATGTCAACACTTCATTGTTTCGCTTCTCCCCTCTTGACATAGTGACCCCAAAACAAAGAAACATCCAGCCAACAGCCTGGTGAATCTCATCATTTGCCCAGAAATAAGAGTCGCTCACAAACAAAAAATAATATAGGCACATGATTATTGAAAGTGCATACTGCCTGTATCGGTATATTAGTAACGCTGCTACTACCAGGTAAAAGAAATTAAAACTTGCACTGTAGCCTATTAGTATAAGTTTTATGGGTAAATGAACTTTTTCAGCAAGAAAAGGAAATAGCTGAGACATAAAGGAACCAATACGATATTCAGAAATAGAAAACGTGTGCTTCCTTAGCATCTCGAATGTCTTAAAAGCAGAATCAGCAAACAGGATACGTTCTTTATAAAATATTATCGACCCGATAAATAATATAAATAACGCCGCCAGAGCAATCTTAGAACAGGACTTTATATCTGATTCATTCATTGACCTGTTTTTTAGCCGGAAGGAACATTCTTCGCAATTCTACTGCCGACAATGCAACGATAACGCAGATCACCGGCATAAACAGGTAAAACATCCGCTCAACAGATCCTGACAGTAATATCTGTACTACAACGGATAGTGCAAAGAAAATAAGGTAGGTATCAAGTGGCCTAAATACTATCGTTTTCCAGTCCTTCTTTAAGACCATGACCGCAATTGGTGCTATTATCCATAAGCCTGTGGTCATAAGGATTATAAATACAGTATGAAAGCTAAACAGCTTTGGCAGCTTGTTTAACAGGTTCGGAATATGATAGAGATCTGCTGTAATGCTATTTCCCGCAGTGCCAATTGCGCATATATCCAGCAGGTATCGTGATGCGAAAACAAGAAGGCCGGAGCACAGAAAATACAATACCTGTTTCTTCTTATCAATATGCCCGAAGAAGAATATAAGGGGTGCAATAAAAATGAATGACTCTTTCGCAAACGGACCGAGAAATATAGCCAAAGTAAGCATAGCCGTATTCCTTAGTTTCAGCCCTGTCAATGTCAGCGCCACTACCACGCAAAAAAGAGAATCAACCAGCGGGTATGCAGCCATATATATAGTGTACCTACAGGTAAGCATGGTCATTATACCTATCAGCGATGGCAACCTGCCTGCACCAAAAGCACGGCAATAACGATAGAGGAGCAAACCAAAAAACGAGGTCAGTGCCGTATTGACCATTAAGAAGCTGAAAAACAGGGAGAAATCACCTGTAAAGTATACTGGGGCAAGCTTACCAAACAAACCGCCAAACAGGTAATTAAGCCCTCCGGCAATGAAAGGAATTATGACCCTGTACGCTCTTACCGGGTTTTGCTTGAACTCCAGGTGAGACAGGCCAATGTAGGTGTTGCAGTCCGGAAAGTGAGTAAGATCAAGATTAAACAGCTGCGCTATAGCAGGACCCGTGACCACGGCCATACAAAAGACGTAC
>CAYZKL010000013.1:35423-47352 GCA_964478855.1 uncultured Flavipsychrobacter sp. | reverse complement strand
AACCTGTTTTTCATTGCCTGGCCTGTTATGATATTTTAAGGAACTGAAACTAACCCTTATCCGCTCTTTTCGTGCTTGGAATTTAGCATTTTCTTGCAAAAGTATTTATGTTTCAGGATTTTCATAGTAAACGGGAGCGGTTCAGGGATTTTTTTGCCGACAGTGCAAAAGGCTTCCTGTTGATATGGAATACAAGCAGGAAACTCACCATTATCAATTTCAGCCTCTTCTTCCTCCAGGCTATCATACCATTGCTTTACTTACTGGCACTAAAGAGCCTTATAGACCAGGTGATACATGACGGCATCAACTGGCAACAGTCCGGCAGAATGTTACTGCTATTTGCCGGCCTGCAACTTGCGAATGTCATCATTGCACAGTTCTCAGAGTATTACCTGGCCATGCAGCAACAGATAATAGCCGACGACCTGGCAAAAAAAGTATTGACCAAAGCAATAGAGCTTGATCTTGAATATTACGAGAACCCTGAATTTTATGATGAGCTGCACATAGCACAGCAACAGTCTTTTAGCAAACCTACCCAACTGATAGCTGCATGCCAGGGCGTTATTCAGAATCTCACTACCATTTTGCTCTTCTCAGGATTTATGCTGATGGTACACTGGGCGGTATTGGTGCTGATATTGATATTGGGCATACCGCTGGCCATAAGCAAACTGCTGCACGGGTACAAGCAATACCAATTGGATAAGAACTGTATGCCGGCGCAGCGAAAGGCAGCAGATATTTTTAACTACCTGACCACTGATGTACATGCTAAAGAAGTACGCCTGTTCAGCTTCGGAGCAAACTTTATTGATCAGTTCCTGCATCTGAAGCAGTTTATTTTCAGCAAGAAAAGACAACTGCACTATAAGTTCTTAAAGCAGAACGTGTTCATACAGTTCTTCGAAATAGCTATTGTTACCGCCATTTACTACCTGCTTATTGCCAATGCAGTGAGCGGTGCTATAACCATAGGCGGGCTGGTCATATACCTGCAGGTATTCCAACGGCTGCAGGCAGCTCTGGCCAGTTTGTTTCAGTCAGGTATCAGCCTGTTCCAGCAACAGTTATACCTGAGGCATGTACTCAAATACCTGGCGGCACCCGTTACGCTTGCTCATCAACCAGGACATCAGGATACACTACCCTACTCTCCCGGAGCAATTACCGTCAACAACCTTAGCTTCACTTACCCACAGACAGAACTCCGGGTATTGCAAGATATAAATATGACCTTTAAGCCCGGGCAGATAACAGCTATAGTGGGCGAGAATGGATCTGGCAAGACAACGCTCATCAAGCTGCTGTGCAGGCTGTATGGGGTAGTAGAAAACACAATTCATATCAACGGCACCGACATTTCGGCAATAAACCCTGAAGAGTTGCGCAGTAACATTACTGCTATATTCCAGGACTTTGGTAAGTACTACATGACGGTTGAAGACAATATTATACTTAGTAATCAAAAACCGGATAAGCAACAACGCATAGATATAGCCGTAGAAAAATCCGGACTTACAGATAAATTACGTTCCTTTCCACAAGGCTATGATACCCACCTGGGCAGAACATACCGCAACGGGGAGCAACTAAGCGGCGGCCAGTGGCAGAAGATAGCCATGGCAAGGATGTTCTATAAAGACAGCCCGATAGTGATACTCGATGAGCCTACCAGCTCAATGGACCCCGTAGCTGAACATGGCATTTTTGAGAACCTGAAAAAAGATGTGGGCAATAAAATTATCATACTGATCACGCACAGGCTTTATAATCTTAAACTGGCGGATCACATATATGTAATGGAGCATGGCCGGGTAGCGGAGCATGGTACCTTTAATGAGTTGATGAACGCAAAAGGTGCATTTGCAAATATCTACGACAAGCAGATCATATGATAGCCATACAGGACATACAAACAAAGTATTCGCCTGAAATGGCGATTGCCATCCTGGTATGCCGGGTGTACCTCGGCACTGCTTCACCCGATGAACTTGCCCTGCAGCTTAGCACTAACAATACCGATTGGCAAAAATTTAAAGAGATAATTGGTGCTCACCAGGTGAGACCTCTTATTTATAAAGTACTATCCGCCCATCCCAATCAGGTTGATGCCGCATACCTGGACAACCTCCGCAATACCTGCCTGAAGATCACTACAGGTAATATGCAGAAGATGGAGGAAATGGTGCGCATACATACTTTGCTAACGAAACATGGCGTAAAAAACATTGCTTATAACGGCATTGTATTGAGCAACCTGTTATTCGGCGACTTTATCAGTCGTGAAACGGCAGACATAGATCTGTTGCTGCAACCGGGGGATTTTGCCAAAGCCCGGAATATTATGACTGCCGATGGATATGAGTCTAAATATTACGACCCGGCGTTTGAGGATCAGTTTTTACGCACTAGCCACGAATTGCTGTTTAAGAAAACAACGCCGGCATATACTTTCAAAATAGAACTGCACTGGGCGGCGACAAACAGTATGATGAACATACCACTTACCAATGCAGTAGTGTTCAGCAATACAGAAACTACGGAGTTGCGAAACAGGCAGGTCACTACACTCAACCTCCACAACCATTTGCTGGTGCTTCTTGTGCACCATGGAGTCAATGACATCTGGAGCATACTAAGGCATGTACTGGACATCAGCCTGCTGGTACACAAACATGGATCATCTATAGACTGGAACGCTCTTTATGCCGATACAATCCGTTACAGGATACAACACACCACAACCGTTGGCCTGACCCTAGCATCTGAATTATTTGGCATCAATATCCCTGCACCATTTAAGCAAGACCTTGCAAACACAACCGACGTATTGAACAACCTGCTCACTTACCCCGTACTGGAACGCAGCAAACTGACCATGAAGACATTCCGGCAGCAGTTATTGCTTCGTGATTCATTTGCAGATAAAATAAAATTATCAGGAGCATATATGGCCACAGCCATAACACCTAATGTGCGGGACATGGAAGCCATGCCACTGGCCCGGAAGTGGTACTTCCTCTACTACATCATTAAGCCTTTCAGGATATTATTTAAGAAATAGCGTATCACATATTGTTCATCCACCTTGCAAAGCAAAGGATGCGCCACGGCACAAAATCAAATGCACGCCGCCCTGCTATCATATCAGCGAGGTAATTTTGCACTTTTTCCCCGTTCAGTAATTGTCCGTCAAATTGTTTGCAAGCAGCATCTATACCTTCTTTGAACCACGCCTTTCCCTCACCCTTCAGCCACAACTCCTCAGGTGTTACAAAACCCATTTTATCTTTCCGGTTTTCTATGGCTTCGGGTATCACACCATGCATGGCATCACGTAGAATGGTCTTCCTTACTCCACGCTTGTATATATAATTTTCAGGTAGTCCCAGTGTAAATTCCAGCAGTCTGTAATCCATAAACGGCGTCCTTGACTCTACACTCCACGCCATTGAGTTATGATCTTCGTAGCGAAGCAATGCCGGTAGTGGCTCGCCATATATCTGCCTCAACAGGTTTTCCTGCAGGCTACCGGCATGGGCATTGTATATGGTAGCAGGTTCTGTATTGTGCATCCAATCCAGTGCAGGTGCGCCTGCTGTCCTTAGCTTGACTGGCAACATATTAGAGAAGGTCTCACCAAAATTTGCCTGCATGGCAGCAAGCAAAAACCCTTTGGGCCATCCGCCCTTTTCTTTCTTATAGTGTTTAGCCTCATCCAGCAATGCCGCAAATCGGGCTTTTTTCCATAGCCCGGTATATAGTGCTATATCATTACCGCCATACCCTGCCAGTTGTTCGTCAGCACCTTGCCCGTCTATCATCACTTTCAGTCCGGCCTCGTTAGTTGCCTTGAATACTGCCCACTGGCTGAATACTGACGTACTGGCTACTGGCTCATCCTGGTGCCACAGGAACTTATCAATATCCTGCTGCAACTCTGTGAATGACGGGAATGTACGGTGCGCATGGGCATTGGTCTTTTTGATCACCTCTTCAGCAAACTTCCATTCATCGTATTTAGCACTGTCGTAGCATGCGGTCATAGTTTCCTGCCCGGCATGATCTCCCTTCGCATTAAGCAGTTCGGCTATTATACATACAATGCTTGACGAATCTAACCCACCAGACAGGCAGGAGCCTACCTTTACATCAGATCTAAGCCTCAGAGCTACCGCATCAGTGAGCATCGTTCTGAACTGCGTCGTCGCATCTTCATAGCTGCCTTTCCATTCTTTAGGCCTCAGCGTGTACCATTGTTCTATCTTATAACTAAAATTGGCAGCAGACAGGTCTATGAATAAAAAATGACCGCCTGCTAAATGCTTGATACCTGTATCAAAAGTATCCTGTGTATGATCTACGGCACCGGTAGCCAGGAATTGTCTTGCCCTGCGCTCATCAAGTTTAAATTGAAAATCAGGAGCGGTCCTTATCTGCTTGATCTCTGAAGCAAGATATATAGCATCTGCACCTTCGTAATAATACATAGGCTTCACCCCGAAACGATCCCGCACCGCATAAAGCTGTTGCTTCTTATGAACGAGCAAAACGAAAGAGAACATGCCATTGAACCGGTGAAGGCATGCAGTGCCCCATTGTGCCCATGCATGTAAGATCACCTCGGTATCAGAGGTCCCTGTGAATGTATGACCAAGTTGTAACAGCTCAGCCTTTATCTCCAGGTAATTATATACTTCCCCGTTAAATGTGATGCTCAGTCCCGCAGGCTCATACTTCATAGGTTGGTGTCCTGCAGGCGAAAGATCGAGTATTGATAACCGCCTGTGCCCGAAACCTACCCTAAATCTTTGTCCCGCTTCCAGCCGTTTATATTGCCAGTGCTCCAGTGTTGACCCCGCAGTATCCTTGCATGCCCAAACCTGCGGCTCACTCCCGGGTGACCATGTAAGCAGACCCTCATCATCAGGTCCTCTGTGGCTGATGACCGAGGTTGCAGCAATGAGGCTACCGGAAGTAAGAGCACTCGACTTATTTACTATGGCCAGGATTCCGCACATCAGGTAATAAAATGGTTTTAAACACCGTAAAGATACCTCCTAACCCTGATAAAAAAGCAAATCGCTCAGGGCATGACGGCAGTGCAGGTGAATAACGCATATGCCCATATATTTTATTATCCGAAGATGGATTTTGTTAGTTTTGTGCTGCGATGAAGGTATTAGCGCTTACCCATGCTCATTTGAATGTAAATGGATTGTCTCCCGTGTCATGCGAACGGGCAGACTCTGTTACCGGCACATGGGCAGACAGGCTAAACTGGGAGGTGGAGGTAATTCATACCGCTGGCACCAAATGGCCGGGCATATGGCCAAACGGCAAAGGGATGAAGGTGAACATCATCAATGTCGATACGCCACCTAAATTAATGATGGGCAACCAGCAGTTATTTGCTACTACGCTCAAATCCTTACTCGCCAATAAGCAACACGGCAAAGCATTGTCGCTGGTGAATGAACGGATCAGTAAAAGGCTAAGGGCTGCACTCTCCAAAAATGACATGGCACTTCCTCATGAATTAGCTATTGCAAAAAAATGGGGCATATACCTCTCCTCGCATATACCAACAAGTAATAAACCTTACGACTTCATTTTTGCGTGTGTAGGTTATGGTGATGAATACCTTTTGGAAACAGCTCTGGTGCTCTCCAAAAAAATGAATGTCCCCATGGTCGTTGATTTCAGGGATTTCTGGAGCGACCACCATGAGCCACACCGTTTTACACCAAAACAACGCAAGCAGATACGCCAGTATGAAAAACGGCTGCTGGCCACAACAAAAATGGTAAGCGTACCGCAAAAGCACATGGTAAACCTGATGAAAAAATGGAGCTCTATACCTGTGCATCTTTTATCTCATAGCGCCTATGTAGCAGCAGACTGGTCAGATGGCAAAGTGATCAGTGATGAGTTTACAATGCTCTATGCGGGCAAGCTATACCCCAATGGCCCCGGCATTATTATGCTTATGGAGCTCTTACTGCAATTATCTAAGAATCACACACACAAACCCTTTAGCTGTCATTTCTATGTAGATGACACCAACAAACTCACAGAACTGGCTGCTGCCTACGGGGTGAGCGATCTTATAACTGTAAATGGCTGGGTATCCCCCTCACAACTATGGGTGCAGCTACGTAGCGCACACCTGTTGCTGATAACAGACTCAGGTGTGGATGAACACTTCCCAATGCTACCTACCAAAACATTTCAATATTCTTATTCCGGCAGGCAGATATTATGCCTGCATAAGTATGAGAATACCGAAATGCAGGAATTTCTGGACCAGTATAATGCCGGTACAGTTTGCACCGATTCAGTCTCCGCATCCGTATGGGTAAATGCGCTGATGATGCAGGAGGAACAGTACAGGCAACTACCCCCTTTAAGAAAAATACTATTAAGAGAAGACATGGCAGCCGAGTACGGTGCAGCTATCATGAAGATATTGAATTAAATTGCGCCCGATTCTGTAACACACGCTTATGAAAAACTTTGCACTAATAGGAGCCGCCGGCTACATAGCACCCAGGCATTTAATGGCGATCAGGGATACTAAGAACAACCTGCTTGCCGCACTGGATCGTTTTGACAGTGTGGGCATACTGGACAGCTATTTCCCGCAGGCACACTTTTTCACAGAGTTCGAGCGCTTTGACAGGCATGTGGATAAACTGAAAAGGAACGGCACCAAAATACACTACGTAAGCATCTGCACTCCTAACTACCTGCACGATTCTCACATACGCTTTGCACTGCGCAACCATGCCGATGCTATATGCGAAAAACCACTGGTACTCAACCCATGGAATGTAGAAGCATTGATGGAAATAGAAAAAGAGACCGGCAATAAAGTATTCAATATATTACAGCTACGCCTGCATCCTGCCATTGCAGCACTGAAGCAAAAAATAGCAAGTGAAGCTCCGGGCAAGATGCATGAAGTAGATCTTACCTACCTCACATCACGCGGGAACTGGTATTACAACAGCTGGAAAGGGGATCTGCCTAAGTCTGGCGGTATCGCTACCAATATCGGCATCCACTTCTTTGATATGCTTACATGGATATTCGGCAGCGTTAAGGAAAATATAGTGCACGTTATGGAACCCGGCAAAGCCGCAGGGATCTTGCACCTTGAGAAAGCCCGCGTCCGCTGGTTCCTGAGTATCGATTATGATGATATACCTGCTGATATCAAAGCCCAGAACAAACGTACGTTCAGGAGCATACAGTTAAACGGCGAGGAAATTGAATTCAGTGAGGGCTTCGGCGACCTGCACACCAAAAGTTACGAAGAAGTGCTGAAAGGCAATGGGTTCGGGCTTGGAGAAGCAATGACATGTATACAACTGGCACACGACATCCGCAAGGCTACACCTATTGGAGCTAAAGGCGACTTTCATCCTTTTGTAAAATAATTTTTTTACTTTTTATCCAGCGGCTTGATCTCTATTTTATTGAGATTACGCACTACTGATGCCGAAGGTATATTCTGCCTGATCACCACACCCGATGAAATGATACAACCATCCCCTATGCTGATCTTGGGCTCTATATAGATGCCTGTCCCAAACTTATTACTATCCTTGATGGTGCAGCTACCAGATGTTACTACAGCCGGTCCGAATGTATTGTGCGAACCAAGGTAATTGTGATGCTCTATACTGCACAATGATGAGATCACATTGTTATTGCCTACTTCTGCAAATGGCCCTATCCGTACATTGGCAAACAGGATGTTACCTGCGCCCATGTTTACAAAATTGCCGATAACACAGGATGGATGAATGACATTGGCTATAGGCAGTTTCATATCCAGCAATTGCTGAAACACTTCTTTCCTGGCATCTATATCCCCCGAAAATGAAACAATGATCTCCTGGAACAACCCATTATCAAAATCCTTTTTTATTTCCGCATAATTTATTTCACCTCTTACCGGAATACCCATAAGTGATTGTCCTTCCAGCTTCTTGTTGTTATCGTAAAGAAATACAACCTGGTATTTCTTTTCTGCCAGCACCGTATCATATAGCTGCAAGGCAGCTTTACCAGCACCTATTACTGCCAGTTTTTTTAAACCATGTGCAAAATGTGCCTGTGCTGTATCGGTATAATAGAACTCAATATTCTGCGAATTCCCTGCTTTATCAGATGCTTTCAGGTATTGGGCTACTATCTCTTCATTGATTATTGTCTGTCCTTTGAATACTGATACATCTATTCCATTAGCTTCTATTATTGCCTTTGCCTTTTTCGTGATCACTACATCATCCGGCAATGCAGACTGTGCGTTACTGCTATCTGTGAACAACTCTTTAGCTTCTTTATCTGCAAGCTGGTCTTTGTTGATCACCGCCACCATTTCACCTACCTTCAGCACCCCACCTACAGTAGCGCCCGCATGAAAATAAATATACCCTTCCTGCTCTGCATAGGCATCAAAGTCCGCTTTCGAAGATTCGTAAGTAAATATTATATCTCCTTGCTTTACTGCCTCTCCCGATTTTTTATAAATACCGGTAAGCTTGTAGTCAGTGTCGCTTACGTTTATTTGTTCGATCTTGTATTTATTCATAGCTGTTTAGCAATAGATCAGTTAGTAATAATCCTGTCCAGTATTAGTTGTGCATTGGGAATAACATTCTTTTCCGCAATACGGGCGCACGGTATGATACTCTCGTTCGATATCCGTTGTTCCAGCGTAAATGATATACCCTGCTCTTTCAGGCTGGCTATCACTTCTGCACTCAGTGCACCGTACTTAGTACCTTCTTCTATAAAGTACAGCTTACCTGCAGTTTTCAATGAATCGATCAATGGCTGAATATTCAGCGGGCATATCCTCAGCGGACAAATAATCCTCGGGAACACCTCTTCTGCCAGCAATTGGTCAAGGGTCTCCAGGGTCTCATCCAGCATACCGCCATATACAAAGAAGGTGCAATTCGCTTTTATTCCTGCCGGTTCTATTATCAGTGTAGGGAAGATCTCATCGGTTATTTTAACGTCATACCCCCTTGTATTGTATGAATTCAAAAACTTAGTGTAGCCTATTTTGTCCTCTATCACTACAGTTGTTTTCCTGTTGTGCTTGCTTATGTTGGTGTACACCGCATATGGACTCACCACGCTGTTCAGTGCTATGATATCTATATTGGGAAGGAACAAAAAGTGCTTTTCTATATTCTGCGAATGTGTTGGCCCATAACCTCTGCGCCCGCCCATGGGTGTGCGAATGATGTAAGGCAGGTCCACATTCTTCCCATACATCTCCGGTATCTTAGATGCCTGCTGCAATAACTGGTCAAAGCCAAGTGTAAGGAAATCCCCGAACATGATCTCCACTATTGCAGTGCCGCCATTTAGTGCCGCACCTATACCAAATCCTATGATGCCTGCTTCACTAATGGGCGTATTGAATACCTGTTTCGGAAACAATGTACTCAGGTCGCCCGTTACTTTAAATGCTCCGCCGTAGTTCTTATCGGTATGCGCTGTGGTATCTTGTATATCCTCTCCTATCAGCAGTGAATTATTTTGTTGCTGCAGTATGTCGTGCAGCCCCTGGTATATTAGTTTATTTATGCGTTTGCCTTCATCAGCAGCATCTGGCTTGTATGCTGTTGCAGTGTATGGCTCATTAACAATGTAGCTATGTTGCTTCATTGAGGTTAGTGCCTGATCCTGCCTGCACTCATTATACAGCCTTTCCAGTTCACTGTTTGCTTCGGCTATCATAGCCGCTGCTGCAGCCGGTTGCTGTTCAGCAAATATATTCAGCAGGTCTTTCTTACCATAGGTGCTTATCTCATCCGTTATCCTGTTGTCATCACCTTTCGAGTGTGAATTGAGGCGGTAACAATCTACTTCTACAAATACAGGCACACCCTTCCTTGCTTCGGCCACCGATGAACTGAATGTGCTTTCCATTTCCGCCACATCCCAGATGTTGGTCTTTGTATATTTCAATCCGAAGCCTTCTACTCTTTTAGCTACATCGCCACACAGCGTCTGCTTGTTGCAGGTAGATTGTGCATACCCGTTATTCTCCAGCACAAACAATATTGGGCATGAAAAATAAGAAACAAGATTAAGAGCTTCATACAATACACCTGAGCCTAATGTGCCGTCACCTATATATACTACCGCAATGTTGTCATTGCCTTTTATCTTATTTGCATAAGCATATCCCGCTGCTATTGGTGTCATGCCGCCTTGTATGCCGTTACTGATGAAATAGTCATTCATCAGGTGCTGGCTGCCACCTATCCCGCCCGATACACCTGTTTTCAGGCCCAGCATTTCTGCCAGCAGTGCTTTGGGGTCTCCGTTAAATGATAAGAAGTGTCCATGCCCCCTGTGATTACTGAATATCCTGTCACCATTTTTCAGCGATTCCGCCAATACCACAGGCGTCAGTTCCTGCCCCACACAGGTGTGCACAGTACCATTAAGTTCCCCTTTTTTGAATAGCTCTATCAGGAAAGTTTCGAAAGCCCTTATAAAAAAAGCTTTTTTATAATGTTTTGACGTGTCCTGCATGCTTTTGTGCAATAGAAAGATCAAAGTGCCACTTTATATAAAAATGTTATCCTTCGACCTGATTCCTTTAAAAATTGTTTATGAGCAAAGGTAATATTTCTTTGGAACGAGCCTATTTATACATATACCCGTTCTGAAACGCTTCTACAGTGCAAATTTATATTAATTCAATTCAGCACTTGTTAGTAATCTGCAAATTGATTTTATTTTTTCTACATTTGCGCAGCCACATTATTCAAGGGGTTAAATATTAATAAAGTTCATTTTTATGACAAAAATATTGATCACCGGCGGAGCCGGATTTATAGGAAGTTCACTTGCCGACAGACTATTGCAGAATGAAAATTATTTTGTGGTGCTGGTCGATAACTTCCTTACCGGCTTTGAATACAACATTCCCAAATCACCCAATTGTAAGTTCATCAAATGCGACGTCAATAACTACAAGGATATTTCCTCGGTTATGGAGCGCTATGGTTTCGATTATGTGTTCCATTATGCTGCAGTTGTGGGTGTGCTGCGTACCATCCAGTTCCCTAAAATGGTGATAGACGACGTATGGGGGCTTGAAAACGTGTTTATGCTTTCTAAGAATACCGGCGTTAAAAGAATATTCTTCTCGTCATCTTCAGAGGTTTATGGCGAGCCGGTGCACCTGCCACAGCACGAACATGAAACACCGCTCAATTCAAAGCTGCCTTATGCGGTCATCAAAAATCTGGGAGAATGTTTCTGCCGTACTTACAAACAGGAATTTGACCTCGATTATACCATCCTGCGTTTCTTCAACACTTACGGACCAAAACAAAGTTCTGATTTCGTGATGTCTAAGTTCCTCAATCTTGCGCTGAAGAATGAGAACATACCAATATACGGTGATGGCAGTCAGACCCGCACCTTCTGCTATGTAGAAGACAACCTCGATTTCATCACGCAGATTTTTGAAAAAGACCTGATGCTGAACGATGTGGTAAATGTGGGCAACGACAAACTTACAACCATCAAGGAACTCGCAGAGCTCATCATTGACGTTACAGGCTCTAAATCGAAGATAGCTAACCTGCCACCGCTTAAGGAAGGTGATATGACCCGCAGGCAGCCGGATATTAACAAGATGCGTACGGTACTCAACAGGGACCTTACTGATATCAGGCTAGGTATAGAAACAATTCTGAAGACCTGGAAGGCTTCATAAAATCCTGGTTTACACTTTGCAGATCTTACGATAGAGTTCTTCCGTGCTCTTCGCATAATTACCCCATACATTTACTATGTGGCTCCTTGCGGCTTTGCCCAATGCGGTACGCTTTGCATTGTCTGTTAAACCACTTTATACCAAAGTATTTATTCATTC
>CAYZKL010000013.1:34514-35413 GCA_964478855.1 uncultured Flavipsychrobacter sp. | reverse complement strand
GCGGCAATAATTGTTCATACAAAAGATCCGGGGCTTGTGGTGGTATCAATATCCCGTTCACATCATTAGTGATTAGTTCGCTATGCCCGCCTACTATGGTTGTTATTACCGGCAGCCCGCACGACATAGCCTCTACTACCACATTTGCCAATCCTTCAGAATGAGATGGCAGGCAAAAAATATCTGAGAGGTTATAT
The DNA here is from genome assembly GCA_964478855.1 of uncultured Flavipsychrobacter sp. Lineage (GTDB taxonomy): Bacteria > Bacteroidota > Bacteroidia > Chitinophagales > Chitinophagaceae > Nemorincola. The sequence goes on along the minus strand of CAYZKL010000013.1, from coordinate 35,216 downwards.
ATTTTAGCAAGGGCCGTTGGCTTCATCTCCCCGATATCAATGAAGTTATCCGTAAGGCCGCGCTTAGCTGTTTCTGAGGCAAAATCAAATTCCGGTTTACCTGTATGCACAGCCAGCAATACAAAGTCAATACCTTGCTGTTTTATCCTTGCAAGCGCATCAAAAAGGTCTATCCATCCTTTCCTTGGAGTTGCGGTACCTATGTTGAGTATCGTCACCCTATCCGCAGGTATATTATATGCTTTCCGCAGCTCCGCTTTTACCTAATTACTAACGTTTTTAAAAAAATCTTGATCTACACCCCACCTGGCTATGCCAAAAGGAATTTCCTCACCAAGGGTTTTATTAGCGAGCTTCCCCAGGTATTCAGGACATGAGAACACATAGTCTGCATTATGCTGCATTTGCCTGAACAGTTGCATATTATGGCTGCTGCTATTGGGCCACAGCACCACATCATCACCTATCGATAACACAGCCGATTTTACACCCAGTTTGTGTGCGGCCATTGTCACCATCCTGCTCGATGGCAGCCACTGAGAATAAAATACATCGGTCTGTGGGCTCAGTGTAATATTCTTCCTTTTGAAAAACGCTACGATACAATCTACATATCGTTCTTCATAGGTCTTTTTCACAAACCTGCTGGGCTTCATATTCGCGATCCGGGGATGATGAACTTTGATTCCGTCATATACGCGT
>CAYZKL010000013.1:29384-34504 GCA_964478855.1 uncultured Flavipsychrobacter sp. | reverse complement strand
AAACAATCTTATTCAACTCCTTCCATTCAGGATGCAACAACGAAAATGGATACGGCGGCGCCCATGACACCGGACAGATTACCTGCAAGTCCGCTCCATTAGTAATAAGCCCTTTGTATTGCCTGTGCGCAAAAATACCCGAATAGGTATATCCGGGAGCATCATAAGGATAAAAAGAAGGGAAGGCCCAGATTCTCATTTGCTTTATACTGATTTTGTGTCCCGGGAATAAATATTCCCGAAAATAAAAAGACTACCGTACAAGGTAGTCTTTTCAAAAATAATATTAAAATGCTGTTACTCTAACTTGAAGACGATAGGCAGTGTAAAGTACACCTTTACAGCCTTACCGTTCTGCTTACCCGGCTTCCAGTGAGGCATAGATGCTACTACACGTTTTGCTTCTTCGTCGCAACCGCCGCCTATACCACGTTGCACCTGCACATCACCTATCGAGCCATCTTCACTTACTACAAACTTCACAATTACACGGCCTTCAATATTGCTTTCCCTTGCAGACTCAGGATATTTAAGATTCTTACTCAGGTAACCCGGCATATCAAAACCTGGTGCAGGCATCTGTTCCACATAGCTGAAGATAGCTGGTGGTGGTGGCGCTGCAACCACACCTGTACCGTTACTTGGCGGCTCCACTATACCCGGATCGATACCGTTAGGATCTCCCTTTTCGTCTTTAGGTCCTGCTGCTGTAATTTCTTTTTGTGGTGGTGGTACTTCCTCCTCTTTTACCTCTTCATCCTTCTTGATCACCGGTGGTGTGAACTTCACGGTTGGTTTTACCGGTGGTGGTGGCGGAGGTGGAGGTGGCGGAGGTGGCTTTTTAGGATCTATCGGCGGTGGATCGGCAAGCGTTACCTGCTTCATCATCGCCTTAGGTTTATTATCCTCTTTTTTGTTGCTGTTCACTATAGCAAATGCTGCAGCGGACAAGCCTATGCCTACCAACACAAACAATGCGGTACGGAGACGTTTTGAGTAATTTTTGCGCAACTCATAGCCGCCGTATTTTTTATTACGGCCTTCAAATACTATATCTATATAGTCGCTGCTTAATATTTTATTGATATCCATCTTATTTCTTTTTAGCCGTTTGCGTTTTACCGTTTCCGACCTTATTTACAGACACTATAAATTTAATTTCCTGAACCTTAGTTGCTGCCTGGGCTCGCATCTTCGGTAGCCTTAATAAAGCCCTGCTCAATATCTGATATATCAATGATGGCGTAAACCTTAATGTCATTGATATTCATCTCATCAAGTATGTTCACCAGGTCGCTGTAAGTGCTGGTAGTATCGGGTTTTATAAGAACGGTTGTTTCATCCTTAGGTCCCAATGCTCCCGAGCGCTTCATATCATCCACCATTTTTTTCTTGGCGATGATCTGCTCCCTGATACCTTTCTTACCATTAAAGCTGGTTATTTTCAGATCAGGAGCCACGTTTGGATCGTCACCGATACCCTCATAATAATAAACCCTGTGGTTCTTACTAAGCAGAACGGTAAGCGCAACACTCTTCTTGATCTTGTTCTTCTCCTCTTCTTTCATCAAAGGATCCTTGTACGGCATGTTGATCTCCATGGTCTTTGGCTTGGCCAGCGTCGTCGTAAACATGAAGAATGTTATCAACAGAAAACCAAGATCCACCATTGGGGTAAGATCGATACGTGTACTTAACTTTTTACCTTTTTTGACTCCGGGCCCTTTTTTATGTCCCCCACCCGAGGTATCCAATTCAGCCATAGCTCAAATATTTTATCCTATTAAAGAAATCAGTTTACTTTTCAGCCTTGGCACTATTGTCGTTCTTAATAGCGTATGCCGCAGTTCCTGCAGGCACCGCCTTAAGATTAGTGATCAGGTTGAACTTGAATAGTTTGTATCCTTCCAGTGTTTTAATGATCTTCTGCACATTAGGATATGAAGCTTCTCCATCCGCTTTGATACAGATACGCAGCATAGGATTGGTATTTCTACCGCTCTTTATCCAGGCAGCCAGCTCATTATTCGGCGAAAGTACCGAGGTATCAACCGGAACACCTCCTGATGCAGCATCCATTTCCTTCTGCTGATCAGGGGTTGAATTCAGGTAAGTCTTTAACTGGCTGAAAGGAACACCAATAGAAGATCCAAGCGCAAAAGCTGTTTTTTCAGCCTCTGTGAACTTTAATCCTTTTTCGTATTCTATATCCTCTATCAGGGCTTTACGTTTCAGCTTATTATCTATCGAAAAGAATATCCTTCCCTTTGTATCTACTGTCAGCAGCATGATGTCCTTATCCGGCAATGGTATTTCCGAAATAGATGAAGGAGTTTTCACAACCACCGGCTCCTCAGGCTTGAACTTAGTAGCTAGCATGAAGAAGGTAAGCAGAAGGAAAGCCACATCGCACATGGCAGTCATGTCGATATTGGTACTTTTCCTGGGTAATTTGGCGTGAGGCATCTTAAATAATTCTTCTACAGTTAAACTAATAAGATCCGGGATTCGCAAAAATCCACAGATCTTTTTCGTATATTTTATTTACTAAATCATTTTATTTCTATTTTGATACCATCAATGATCGTTGTAAAGAAGTTGTAGCCTACGATAGCGAAGAATGAAGTACCGATACCAAGAGCGGTATTGATCAAGGCCTCAGAGATACCATTTGCAAGCGCACCTGCATCAGGAGCACCCGCCTGGCCCATCGCCTGGAACGAACGGATCATACCCAATACCGTACCGAACAGACCCAACAGGGTTGCGCATGAAGATATGGTAGATAAGAACACCAGGTTCTTTTCCAGCATTGGCAGTTCCAGCGCTGTTGCTTCTTCTATTTCTTTCTGTATGCTCAATACTTTCTGGTCTGTATCCAGTTCAGTATTTGTGGTCATTTCACGATACTTCACCAGGCCCGAACGCATAACGTTGCCTACAGAACCTGCTTGTTTATCACACTCAGAAATAGCTGCGTCTATGTTTTTGTTTGCAAGGTGGTATTGTACTTTACGTACAAATTCAGCTGCATCCATTTTACCTTTTGCTTTGAAGATGGTAAGCGCACGCTCAACGATAAATGAAAGTAGAGTAAGGAATGTAGCCATAAGGATAGGTACCACAAAACCGCCCTGGTACATCGTTCCCAGGATATTCAATGCTTTTTCCCTGCCGGCACCATCACTAAAATTTGATGGACTACCTAATACAAATTTCCAGATCACCTCGCCGGCTACTATACAAGCAACCACTACAATGAAATTCATCCAAAAGTTGCTGGAGTTTTTTGGTTTACCTGCGCTTCCGTGAGATGGTCTTGCCGCGGCCGTTTTTACTTCTGCCATAATTCTGATTTTAGTTTTTGTTCTGAATATTAAATTAATGAAAAATATTTCGTGTGTGTCTGCAAAGATATATTTACCACCTTAAAAAACAATTTTGGTGAAAAAATATTTTCGCAAATGTAAATGCTGATTTTACTAATTGATATTAAACCTGTGTTATGTTATTCTTCCTTAACTAACCGTAAACGAAATTCTTATAAAAATATTGCCACGATGTAGTGTTAAATTGACTGCGATAGGTAGGATTAATGAGCTTTAAACGTGCATCATGACTATATTGACGTAATTCTAACCTATTTCCTTTGTAGTTTTGCAAACTATTTTTTCTCAATTACAATATCACATATGAATTTTAACCCCTGGCACGCCGTAAGTTATGGCGACAATGTGCCCCACGTAGTCAATGCAATTATAGAAATACCCCGTAATTCCAGGGCAAAATATGAACTGGATAAGGACACCGGCATGCTGAAACTGGACCGCGTACTCTACTCCTCCGTTTACTACCCTGCCAACTACGGTTTTATCCCCCGTACCTACTGCGATGACAATGACCCGCTGGATATACTCGTATTATCACAGATCGACATGCAACCACTCTGCCTGGTAGAGGCAAAAATAATAGGTGTGATGCGCATGCTGGACCAGGGTGAGGCAGATGATAAGCTGATTGCTGTTTGCGCAAACGACATGAGCGTGGCTCACTACAACGATATCAGCGAATTATCACCGCACTTTATGCTGGAACTGCGCCACTTCTTTGAAGAATACAAAAGGCTGGAAAACAAGGAAGTAAAGGTCGAAGATTTTGAAAATGCCCGACTGGCCAAAAAGATCCTGCAACACAGCATCAATGACTACAAAATAAAATTCGGCGAACCTCAACAGTAACCGGCCTTCATAGCTTATCTTCATACATTATAATTTATGAACATGAACATAACTACAATAATAGCATTGCTGGTCATAGGGCTGGTAGCAGGGCTGCTGAGCAGCACGGTAGGTATAGGCGGCGGCATCGTGATAGTACCCGCCCTGGTAATGGTGCTGGCCATGAGCCAGAAGATGGCACAGGGCACATCGCTGGTCATGCTTTTGCCACCCATAGGCATACTGGCCGTGGTCAACTACTATAAAGCAGGTTATGTGGACTTTAAAGTAGCCGGTATATTGATCATTTCATTCATAGTGGGCAGCTACTTTGGCAGCAAAGTGGCCCTTGGGCTGGACGACAGTACCCTGAAAAGGATTTTTGGCGGTTTTTTACTGATATTGGCAGTGAAATATTTATTTTTCAGCAAATAAGATAATTTGCACCGGAGTAATTCAATAAAGCAATGAAAAGAACTAAGATAGCAGACATTCTGAAGAACGAACAGACAGACTATACAGTAACCGTAAAAGGATGGGTACGCTCATTCCGCAATAACCAGTTCATAGCCCTTAATGATGGGTCTTGCATGGGCAATATACAGGTTGTCATAGACTTGGGCACAGATGAGAGCATCCTGAAAAAGATAAATACCGGTGCCTCCATCAGCGTCGATGGTATGGTCATCCCTTCATTGGGCCGTGGCCAGAAGGTGGAAATAAAAGCCGATACCATCTCCATACTCGGAGAATGTGATCCTGAGCAGTACCCACTGCAACTGAAGAATCGCCCCAGCCTGGAATACCTGCGTGAGATAGCACACCTGCGTTTCCGTACCAGTACCTTCGGGGCTATATTCCGCGTACGCCATACACTGGCTTATGCTGTTCATAAATTCTTCA
>CAYZKL010000013.1:21310-29374 GCA_964478855.1 uncultured Flavipsychrobacter sp. | reverse complement strand
TTGTATACCTGCACACCCCTATCGTTACAGCATCTGATGCTGAGGGCGCGGGCGAAATGTTCCGTGTATCTACGCTACCGTTCGATAATCCACCGAGGAACGAAGACGGCACTATAGACTTCAAAGAAGATTTCTTTGGCCGCTGTACCAATCTTACCGTAAGCGGCCAACTGGAAGCCGAGCTCGGTGCTATGGCATTCAGCGAAGTATATACGTTCGGCCCTACTTTCCGTGCAGAGAATTCTAACACAGCGCGTCACCTTGCTGAATTCTGGATGATAGAACCTGAAGTAGCCTTCAACGATATTACCGACAATATGGACCTTGCTGAGGACTTCATCAGGTACATCATAGGCTATGCAATGGAGCATAACCGTGAGGATCTTGAATTCCTGGCACAGCGCCTGGCCGATGAAGAAAAACAGAAACCAACCAATGAACGCAGCGAATTGGGCCTGGTAGAAAAACTGGAATTTGTACTCAACAATAAATTTGAACGCATCACTTATACCGAGGCAATCAATATCCTGCTTGAATCACCTGCCTATAAGAAGAAGAAATTCCAGTACGATGTGAGCTGGGGCATAGATATGCAAAGCGAGCATGAACGTTACCTCGTAGAAAAACACTTTAAGAAACCGGTGATCGTTACCGGCTATCCTAAAGACATTAAGGCATTCTACATGCGCCAGAATGATGATGGCAAGACCGTAGCCGCAATGGACATCCTTGTTCCGGGCATTGGCGAACTTGTAGGCGGATCGCAAAGGGAAGAACGCCTTGACAAACTAACGCAACGCATGCAGGACATGCACATCCCCACCGATGAGATGTACTGGTACCTCGACACACGTCGTTTCGGTACAGTGCCCCACGCCGGTTTCGGACTTGGCTTCGAGCGTATGGTATTATTCGTTACCGGCATGACTAACATCCGAGACGTGATACCGTTCCCACGCACACCTAAGAACGCAGAATTTTAAAAAAAGTAGAATTGAATTTATAAGGCATCCCGGCTAATTGCCGGGATGCCTTTTTTATATCCTTACGAACTGTTAATCTAAGTGTAAGATAAATTGACTCAATACTTTTCACCGTAACTTTGCATCATGAACTGGATAGAACTGACCGGAGCTGACCAACTCGAGAAAATAAGAGAACAAAGCAAACAACACCCCGTTGTTATTTTCAAACATAGTACCCGCTGCTCTATCAGCAGTATGGCCAAGAACAGACTGGAGCGGGAACAACCGTTGGATAATGTGACATTCTATTATCTTGACCTGATCCGCTTCCGCGATCTCTCCAATAAAATAGCAGAGGAATTCAAAGTACACCATGAGTCTCCTCAGGTATTACTCATCAGGAATGGTGAATGTACTTATGAAGAAAGCCATAACGGTATCAGCATGGAAGATATTGGCGCGCAGGTTAAGGCTGCATAAAACTAGATCTCTTTACCCTTCCATCTGCCGCTTCTCAGGTATAGTACAGAGCCTGCAAGCAGTGCGGCCCAATACACAAACTCCGAACCCCAGCAAAGGTATAGCGGGCTATGCCACTGCCTGATAATGAAATAGCAGTACACCAGGTATGTACCCACACAGGTTACCTCCATGGTCAGGTTCACTAACGTGTTCCCCGTACCCACCACTCCATTGAATACCACCGTGGATACAGCCATAACCAGCGTTGCCACAACAATGACCCGCAGACTGGGAATAGCAAATAATATAAGCGATGCGTCATTGGTGTATATAGAAAGGAATTCCGATGAGAATGATAAAAGTAATATGCACAATATCGCAGCATAGGCCAGGCTCAGTTTGCATATTTTCCATATCAGCCCCATAACCTCCCGTTGTTTGCCCTGCCCTATTATATTACTCACCATAGTATTGCAGGTAGTAGCCAGCGCCCATGTACCCACACCTACCAGCCCGAATATATTGCGCAGCACCTGCGATGCTGCCAGCGACTGTTCTCCAAGGTGCTCAATAAAGAAAAAGAAAACAAGCCAGCCACCTATGCTGAACATGAACTGAACAATAAGCGGCGATGCAACTGTCAGCGTGCGCTGCGACAATTCAAAATCAAAATGCCTGTAATTAAATATAGGATACTCCTTGTGACAACGGTAATAGAAGAACATACCTACCATAGTGACACAATACAATACCTCGGAGATCACAGAGGCTACCGCAGCACCCGAAAAACCCATAACAGGGAACCCACCATGGCCAAATATGAGCAGGTAATCAAAAAGTATATTGAACAATGTAGCTACCAGCGAACCGTAGATCAATACCCTGGACCGGTTGATGGAAATAAAGAATGCACTGATAAGCTGTGTAAGTATTAAAAATGGCAAACCCCACACCCTGATGTACACAAAGTTCACACTCATCATATAATTACCCGGATCATTCAGGCTGAACCCGAACAATAATGGAACAAGCCACAGGCTGACCATCATTAACCCCAGCGCAAACATCAATGACAGCATAACTCCATTGGCAAATATCTGTGTGAGCCCCTTCTTATCACCCTCGCCGGCTCTTCGAGCCATCTGTATCTGTATACCGCTGCTCAGCCCGTAGCCGATCATAGAGAGTATCAGGTAAAAAACACCGGTAATTCCGTTTACGCCCAGTTCCCTCATCCCTAACTGCCCAAGGAAGACTGTATTGGTGAAAAAATTCAATTGCGGTATCAGCAGCGCCAGTGAAATAGGTGCCGCCAGCCTGATGATCTGTTTATTGGTTGCCGATACGCCTAACTTATTCTTCTTCCTTTCTATGCTCAAAATGGCTGTTTTAACTATACTTGTTTTTAAAATACTATCTAATAGACTCTTAGAATGAATATTTTCGCAAATTTATTCTATAATTGTGTGCATTTGTATGGCGGCTGATAATAATAATATATACGAACAGGTCTATAACGTTAAGGAAGATGACAGTATCACCTCCCGCGTTGCCCTCGTTATTTGCGTTTTAGTAGAGCGGGGCTTGTTCATTGCCGGGTTCGATATCAACAAAGAGCTGCTTACCATTCACTACACTGGTTATAACAGGAACAAACCTGTATGGGCCATCGACTTCTTCGAGCATATCTTCGCCTCTGACCCTTTATTATCTGTGCGTGAACGAATAAAAGGCATTTTTACCTGTAGCGATAAGAATATGGTCATCCCCGATGCACTGTACGATGAAAAAGAGGCAAAGAACTGGCTGAAACGCATTCATTTCGTAGAGGCTAAAGATGTGGTGGAGATATCCCATCTTGATGAAGACAAGGCAAACTACCTGCAGGCTGTACCGGTACACATAACAGAATTGATCAAGATCAATTTCAGGAAAGCGGCATCCTTGCCTCTTTCAGTATATCATTTCAGGAATACGCAGCAAAAAAGCCTGTACCTGCAATGCTTCATTACCAGTGACCAGGTATGCGCCACCCTGCACAACTACAGCCAGTTGCTGTGGCACAGGGTATTTAGCTATGCCTCTGTTGAGGATATTGCCTATGAGGTAAAGCACCTGTGTATGGAAAACAACATCTCTCCGTCCAAGATCACGCTGATGTGCAATACCATTAGTGCGGCGGAGTTTGATGTGCTCAATGGCCTGTCGCAATACTTCCCCGGCCTCAGATCCGGTAATGGCCGTTCTGTAAGAAAAAACTGGGACGGGGCTATATCACTGGCCGAACAATTGTTGTCATGCGTATCGTAGGAGGCACATTTGGTGGCAGGCGGTTCAATCCGCCGGCACGCATCCCTGCGCGCCCTACTACCGAACTGGCCAAAGAAGCACTATTCAATATGCTGGCTAATATGCTGGATTTTGAAGAGCTCAAAGCACTAGACCTTTTTGGTGGCACCGGCAGCATCAGTTATGAGTTGGCATCACGCGGCACTGAGGATGTTACCGTTGTAGAGCGTGATCCGGCAAGCATTGATTTTATCAAAAAAACAGTGCGCGAACTTGCGATAGAAAGCAACATCAATATAATTCGCGGAGATGTTTTTAAATTCATGAAGCAAAGCACCGACCGGTATAATTTTATCTTTGCAGACCCTCCGTATGCACTTGCTAATATCGACGAGATCCCTGTCCTTGTATTTGAAAAGAACCTGCTGCTTCCCGGAGGCATATTCATAATGGAACATGAAGTACGTAACGACTACAGCAAGCACCCAAATTTCCTCCGTATGAAAAACTACGGCACAACAGTATTCTCATTCTTCACCCAACCAAACGAATAATCATGCAACGTATCTGCTTATTTCCCGGCACATTCGATCCAGTAACTATGGGACATGTTGACGTTATAGAACGTGCTGTTTCTCTTTTCGATAAATTGGTTATCGGTATAGGCATCAACTCATCCAAGCAACCTATGTTTTCGTTAGAGCAGCGCACTGCATGGATGAAGGATATTTTCAAGAATGACCCCAGGATAGAAGTAGCAGGCTATGAAGGACTGACAGTTGACTTTTGCCGCAAGATAGATGCCAAGTATATTTTGCGTGGCATCCGCTATATCAGTGACTTTGAGTACGAAAAGGCTATTGCAGATATGAATCGTATGCTGGTACCGGATATCGAGACCATATTCCTCACCTGTTCACCATTATACTCTACTATTTCTTCCACACTTGTCCGCGATGTAATACGCAATGGTGGTAATGCGGCAATGTTCCTGCCAAAGGAAGTAAAACTATAGCTACTCTTTTATAAAATCTACGTGGGCATGTACGTATTCCGGCCTGCTCACACATTCGCGCAGCTTCTGAAAGGTATTTAACGGCCCCTTCGTCAGGAACAGGTTGGTGAGCCATGCAGGCACCGCACCCGATGGATCGAACTGTACCGTATAAATTATGTGTTGCAGGTCGTGGTTCAGTGATGTTACATCCCAATGCGCTATGGAAGTCTTAACTCTTATTTTGCCCTCCTTCTGTGGCAGAAGATTAGGTTCCGCCCGGGAATCAATAGTTAAATATTGCAGAGTCACCTGGTTAAATGCAATGTGCGCAATATAATCCCTGTTAGTACACGGCCATGGCACATCTACTTCCGAATAAAAAATGAGATCGCTTGGCGAAACCATCTTTACTATTTTAGATAGCTTGGTATTATATACCCAATCCGGCTGCTTATCTACATCCAGCAGAAAAGCCACCAGTTGCGCCATCCGGCACTTTACATTACACTCTACTTTTACCGATTTGAAATTGGAATTAGTGTTGGGCCTGGTGAATATCTTTATGCCGTCTTCATCTTTTTTAAGCTTCCAGTCATATTGCGCAAACACGCTCTGCCCTGCAAAGGTCAATATCAGCGTAATAATTATCGCGCGCATAAATGCTGGTTTTGTTCACTACATAACCGTAGGCGGATAAAAGTAATGAAAGTTATTGCATAATTATTTTTGTTTATCAATATCTGAAGGGTGATTTTTCCGATCCATTGCTTTGTACCGTATATATCGTTGTGTTTCAGAGACAAGCCTTTTTACCAGCAGGTAACCTGCAGCTATGTCATCAACCCAGCCTATTACAGGTATAAAGTCCGGTAACAGGTCAAATGGGAAAACTATATACCCTATGGTCAGTATGATGATAAATGTGGTGAGCCACGACATACGGTAATCGCCTCTTACCACATCCCCCAGCATTTGCCACATCACTTTCCTGTTCCTGAATAAGTGTATCCCGTTATGTACATGTTGTATCCTCCTACCCCACATCTCACTGATTTTGATGTAAAGTTACTCTGCCCCGTGTTGCAGGGCTGTTAAGGGATTGAAGGGAAAAAGTTAAATAACAAACGTATCTATCCGCCCTCAGTTAAAACCCTGCAAGCTTCAGCACATCCCTTACCGCCGAATAGCTTTTTGCAGCAAACGGCGCTATCTCATCCGCACCTATCCACCTGGCTTCCAGTATATTCTCTTCTTTCTGCGGTTTTAGTTTATCCTGGAGCGTACCCGTCATTTTGAACCATGTGGTCTCTTTCAGGTATTGCTCACCGTTCTGGTTATAGATATGGTGGGTGTTGCATAGCTGCGCTCCAAGCTCCAGGTGCACCAACCCTGTCTCTTCCTTTACCTCCCTCAGAGCACATTCACCAATCTGCTCCCCTTCATCCAGTTTGCCTTTTGGCAGATCCCACTTACCTCGGCGGTAGATCATCAGTACCGCACCGTTCTCATTATATACCACACCGCCGCCTGCGTATATGGTCCGGTACATAATATTCATTTGCTCCAGCAGCGCTTCTCTCGATACATCTTCTATGATCACTCCGTTGATACCTGGTTTATCCAGGTCCAGCAGCACCTGTGCAAAACTGCGTGAAGTTGCACCGGTAAAGAAATTATACTTTTCAGCCTGTGTATGCTCCTTTATATAGGCCTCCGTATCTGTCGTAAGAATAAGAGGTTTGTCATTATAATATATTGTCCTTGTGAGGTCCATGGAATACTAGATTTTGTAGTTATCTAACGATAACACAGCAAATATAGTGTACTAATATTTGCCACAGTCCCCGCAAACACAATAAGCACGTGCATATAAGCATAATGAATTTATATTATTTTGCCAGCTTCCTTAATTAATGTAGGTTTGGGCGTTATGAGCACATCAAAATTCTTCGCAGAGAAACTATTACAGATCAAGGCATTACAGATCAAACCTGCTGATCCCTATACATGGGCATCCGGCTGGCGTTCACCTGTATATTGCGATAACCGCAAAGTTTTGTCGTTCCCGTATGTACGCGACTTCGTAAAAAGCGAATTGGCAAACATGATCCTTGACAAATTTCCTGATGCTGAAGTAATAGCTGGTGTAGCTACGGCAGGCATAGCGCATGGCGTTATGGCCGCTGATCTTTTAAAGCTGCCTTTCATCTATGTGCGCGCCAAACCAAAAGAACATGGCATGGGCAACCAGATAGAAGGCGTGCTGGAAAAAGGACAGAAGGTAGTGGTGGTGGAAGACCTCGTATCTACAGGCAAGAGCAGCTTGCAGGTAGTAGATGTGCTCCGTGAGCAGGGAGCTGAGGTATTGGGCATGTGTGCACTGTTTACATATGGTTTCCCGGTGGCTGATGAGGCTTTTGCGAAAGCAGGTGTGCCGCTTCATACCATTAGCAACTATGCCGCACTTATGGATGTATGCGAAGACCAGAAGCTGATAGCGCCTGAGCAAAAAGACACATTGGCTCAGTGGCGCGTCGATCCCGGCAACTGGATGAAATAACCCGTACATATATCTGATCAATGGCCTGGCTACAGATCATACGATGGAAGAACCTGGCAATTGTGTTGTTCACGCAATTGTTTGCATGGTATTTCATCATTTATGATTTCCGCACTACCGGGGTGAATGGCTATTCCCTTACGCCTCCTTACTTTTTTCTCCTGGCTACTGCTACTGTGCTCATCACTGCCGCAGGTTATATCATCAACGACTATTTCGATATCAAGATAGATGCCATCAACCGGCCGGAGAAAGTGGTACTCATTAATAAGATACCACTGAAGATGGCCATCATAGTACATACTGTACTCAACGTGGTTGCGCTGTTCATGTGTTTTATTGTTGCGCGCCGGGCCGGTCATTACGAATGGCTATTGCTGCAAGCAGGTTGCACTATCTTATTGTGGTTCTATTCCACCCATTTCAAAAGGCAGTTCGTAATCGGCAATCTTGTTGTTGCGCTGCTTACTGCGCTGGCTATCCTGGTGCCGGTCATTTATGAGCCTGCCATGTACCGCTACATTTATGAGCCTGCAAATATCGTTCTATCCCCAGGCAACTATCTATTGAATCCTGTTTGGGTCAGCCTCGCCTATTGTTTCTTCGCATTCATGCTTACCTGGATGCGCGAAGTGGTCAAAGACATAGAAGATCATAAAGGCGATGCCGCCGAAGGATGTACGACCATGCCCATAAAAATGGGTATTGGCGCCACGGTCCGCTTCACACAGGTACTATGTGGTATTACGATCCTGGTATTGGCGTTCCTGTCATGGCGACTCATCGCAGTG
>CAYZKL010000013.1:3024-21300 GCA_964478855.1 uncultured Flavipsychrobacter sp. | reverse complement strand
GAAGTATTTCCTGCCCTTTGCTTACACCAGCCTGCTCCTTATTCTACCGCTTGCAATATGGAGTATCTTCATAAGCAGGAAGAATACAACACAGCATTTTCATAGTGCCAGCCGCTACCTCAAGATCATCATGACCCTCGGTATCTGCTCACTTATTATTTATCATTTACAGACCAATTATATACCGTGCACAAAATAATTTTAGCATCACAGTCGCCCCGCCGCAAACAACTGATGGAGCTCGCAGAACTATCCTTCGAGGTATTGATAGCCGATGTTGACGAGACCAATCCTCCCGGCATGCCCGGCGAACAGGTCCCGGAATTTCTTGCACGAAAAAAGGCTGATGCGGTATCGCACCTGGTACAGGATGCTATCGTTATTGCAGCAGACACAGTTGTCCTGCTCGACCATCACATACTTGGCAAGCCTGCTGATGCGGCACATGCAAAGCAGATACTACAGCAGCTATCCGGCAGGATGCATAAAGTAGTCACAGGAGTGTGTATGCGCAAAGGAGCTAAAGAATTGAGCTTTTCTACCACTACAGAAGTGTATTTCCGCAAGCTCACCGATTCTCAGATCGATCATTTCATTGAGCGTTACAAACCTTTCGACAAGGCTGGTGCTTATGCCATACAGGAGTGGATAGGCGTAATAGGAATTGAGAAGATAAACGGCGATTATTATAATGTCATGGGCCTGCCTATAGGTGAAGTCTACAAGGCTTTGTCCACTTTTGATTAGTGATCAACGGGCCGAAATTATATCAGCCAACTGCGCTGCTGTTTCGCTGCCCAATGCTACACCCATGCCGCCCATCCTGAATGCACCAAAAACTCTTTTCGAAAATGCTTTCACTATCGGGTACTTGGTTGGTCCGAAAGCCATTAAACCTGCCCAGCGCTGCTCCACCTGGAAGTGTACTCCCGGAATAATGATATCCGCCAGCTTTTGCTCCAGGTCTATCTGTATCAGTTTGTTGAGCGAAAAATCAGTAGTAACCTCTGTTTCAAAATCCAGGTTTCTACCACCGCCAAATAATATGCGCCCGTCTATCTCCCTGAAGTAGTAGTACCCCTTATCGAAATGATAAATGCCTTTGAATTTCAATCCCGCTATAGGCTGCGTTATCAGCACTTGTCCCCGTCCCGGTGTCACATCCACATCTGGTAACAACTGTCGGGTAAATGCGTTGGTGCAAATACTGAATGTATCGCAGGTCAGTGTCCACACCTGCTCCCTGAACGGGTCATTGACGGTTACATATACTTCCTTATCAGTTTCCTCAAACTCCGTTACATCTGCGCCTGTCTTTATCTCCACGCCATGCTGCAGTGCCATATCGGTCAGCGCGCGCATCATCATTCCGCTGTGTAGTTCCCCTTCGCAGGTGTTCTGTATCAGTGCCTTGGTATAGGTATCAGGAAAGCCAAACTCTTTGATACGTTCATTGGCCAGCGTAAAGGCAGGCCGCCCGGTTATCGGTTCAAGCAACTTGTTCAGGTATGCTATTTTGTCGGCAGCATCTGCTTCCCGCTCACTGATCAGTTCGTAGCTCCCATGCTCCTTATACCCTATCTTACTGTCCCCCAGCCTGTTCCTTAGCTTTTCCAGCCCTTTCTTCCTCGCATCAAACAGCGCCAGCACCTGCCCTTCATCTATATGTTGCAGGTCATCCAGTAGTTCCGTAGCACTACCCATGCATGCAAAGCCTGCATTACGGGTACTTGCACCGGTAGGCAGTAGCCCTCTTTCCAGCACCAGTACTCCGGCGCCGGGGTATCGTTGTTTCAGCTCTATGGCCACACTTAGGCCCACTATACCACTCCCCACCACTATATGGTCGTAATGCGAAAAACTCTGTTGTTCCCAGTAGCTGAACATAACCTGTACACTTTAATGAATGACCCTATCTATTCCTACGCAATATAGAAAATGTGCCGCCACCATACCTATGTAAATTCCCTTTTTTCTGTCGGATTATCCGTGCAACGTCATGGTTCAGCCATTTGCACTTTTAATTGTAATTTTGCAACTCAATGGAATACCCCTACAAGATTTCTGCGGTCATCTGCTCTTACAACAGGGCACGGTTCATTATCAATGCCGTAGAAAGTTTGTTCGCACAGGACTTTGACAAAAACGCCTACGAGGTCATCGTAGTTGACAATAACAGCACGGACAATACCATTGAATTGCTCAAAGATTACAAGGCAGCACATCCGGGTTATAATTTCAGTTATTACACAGAGCATAACCAGGGCGTTGCTTATACACGTACCCGCTGCGCCAAAGAGGCTAAGGGCGAGATAGTTGCCTATCTCGATGATGACTCCACTACCCAGCCCGGCTGGCTCAGCGGCATTGCAGAATTCTTTGATGCGCACCCCGAGGTCTATTCCACAGGTGGCAAGATCATCCCCAAGTTCCTTACCGGCATACCTGATTGGTACTCTAGGTACTTCTTCGGCCTGGTGGGTAATTTCGATCTCGGCCCGAATGTAAAACAGCTCACCGGTAACCGTTACCCCTGTGGCGCAAATATGGCGTTCCGCAAAAAGGTATTCGATGAGATCGGCTATTTCAATACCGACCTTGGCAGAAAAGGCACCGGCCTTGTTGCCACAGAAGAGAAAGATATCTACCTCCGCATCCTCAAACAACATCATGATGTATACTACCTACCTCATGTGGCGGTACTGCACAGTGTAGAGGCCAATAAATTCGACAAGAACTATGTGCACCGCCACAGCATGGGTATAGGTGCTGGTGAGCGCTTACGCCTCAAGGGCGATACCTCTGGCCTCATTATAAAGTTCTTCGAGTACGTGGCCAAATGGGGCTATGCTATAGTTTACGGTCTCGGCTTCCTGTTCAGGGGGCAATGGAGCAAGTTCATTATGCTCGAGCGCTTCCGTTGGTGGGTCATTATGGGGTTCCTCGACCCATCCGGTGCCAATTAGCAACCACCATATTAATATTTTTTCAATAAAACTTCCTTATGTCAAATTATCTTCATATTTTGGCAGCAAAAACACGCACATGAAAAAAACATTGATGCTAATCCCGCTTGCATTTGCTGCTCTCGTTAGCTGCAACGATGCACCTAAGACAGAAGAAACAAAAACAACTACAGATACTACTGTAGCTACTACAAAAGCAGAAACACCTGCTCCGCCGCCAATGGACTCTGCAACGGCTGCCAAAAAATACCAGGAGTTTATGACTCCCGGAGATATGCATAAAATGATGGCGGCATCTGTGGGCAAATGGACCACAGAATCTACAATGTGGATGGACGAAAAAGCTCCTCCGATGAAAAGTACCGGCACTGCTGAGGGCAAAATGATACTCGGCGGTCGTTACCTTACCGAAACGCACAAAGGCGAGATGATGGGAATGCCCTTCGAAGGTGTTGCAACTACAGGTTATGACAACGCAGAAAAAGTATTTGTCTCTACTTGGCAGGATAATATGGGTACATCAATAATGATGATGAAAGGTACTTATGATGATGCTACCAAGACATTAACAATGAAGGGAGAATGTACTGATCCTGTCAGAGGAAAAATGGCTATACGCCAAACACTCAAATTCGTTGATGAAAAAACTCAGGTCATGGAAATGTATGGTACCCCTGAAGGTGGTAAAGAAATGAAATCGATGGAAATGAAGATGGTAAAAAAATAATCTCCATCAATATCCACGAACTATAAGGACTGCCAAAAGCGGTCCTTATTTTTTTCGCATTAAAAATCAAGTATCAACAATCGAGTATCAGGAATCAAACATCGAATATCGAGTCTACTTCTTACTATAGGTATAAGTACAATAGATCATAGGGTTCCACCAATGCCCCCGATGGAACATATCTACCCTCTTTGGTGCAGCCATGTCAAGATAACCCCATTTATCGTTATCTTTATACTTCTCAAACGTTCTGTTTATTCTCCCATAGTCCCATGTCGAACCCATAACCTGGGCCCGAAAACCTGCTTCTGACGGGAATCCATTTGCAAGGATCGGGCTTCCGGGTATTTTAAATCCTCCTCTCCGCCATTGCCATGTGACGGATGGGTCGAATGTAAATATCTCGTCGGTATTGCCTTCTGCGATCCATTCCACACCTACAAATACACCACCCATTATTGGTATTCTTTTTTCGCTTACATCTACCCTTATCCACTCATTACCTTTCGTGCCATGCGCTATTATACCTCCGGTCAGGTTGACACCTGGTGCCAGTTTTGCTGTATCTTTTTTATAAACATTTACTTTAAAATTTGAAGCAGGAGCGCCGTCGTCGGTAATGTATATGAACACCTCCTTCAGGTAGCCTTCCCTGTTATCAGGGTCTGCCTGCAGGCATATCGCAAATTCATCCCCAAAATCCCCATAATAATGGCCAACCTGTTTTTGCCTCCTCACACCCAGCACCCGCTGCTTCATTTTCTCTTTCTTTCCCGTCACCTTTACAGCATTAAGGTTGTAATTCTCCGCTGTTAGTGCCACTACCAGGGTATCGTTCTTATACCTTATCAATTCATCAGTTGGTATCATCCTACTTTGATACCCCAATCCGTAAAACTTGAGTGCCTTTGTACTATCGGGCAGGAAAGGAATAGAAAAGTAACCGTGCGCATCTGTCAGCACACCATCATGATTCAGTGTATCCTCTACACCACACCCGGGTATTCCCTTTTTATGCTCATCCACTATACGGCCATATAGTATAAACACCTGGCTGTAAGCAACATCTGATAGCAGTAATGCCGACAACAAAATAATGAGTAAACGAATGCGGAAATAGGTCATAAAGGTAGATTATGACTAAAAATAAATAATTTAATTAATTCCTCAAAGCATCAAAAAAACGAGCGCCGAGCCTACTTCTTGCTATAAGTATAAGTGCAATAGATCATCGGGTTCCACCAATGCCCCCGAGTGAACACATCCCACCTCTTAGGTGCTCCTATTTCCCAATACGACCACTTACCAGAACTTTTGTCTTTATCAAAAGTTCTGTTTAATCTCCCGTAGTCCCACGTTGAACCTATTACTTGACCTCGAAAACCTGACTGATCGTTAAAACGTCCTGTTGACCATTTGAACATAGCAGGTTGGTCCAGGGCAAATATCTCGTCGGTATTGCCTTCAGCGATCCATTCCACCCCTACAAATACACCGCCCATTATGGGTATTCTCTTATCGCTTACATCTACCCTTATCCACTCATTGCCTTTTGTGCCATGCGCTATTATACCTCCGGTCAGGTTGACACCTGGTGCCAGTTTTACTGAGTCTTTTTTATAAACATTCACTTTGAATTTTGAAGCGGGAGCTCCGTCATCGGTTATGTATATGAACACCTCTTTCAGGTAGCCTTCCCTGTTATCGGGATCTGCCTGCAGGCATATTGCATATTCGTCCCCAAAATCACCATAAAAATGGCCAACCTGCTTCTGCCTCCTCACACCCAGCACACGCTGCTTCATTTTCTCTTTCTTTCCCGTCACCTTTACCGCGTTCAGGCTGTAATTCGCGGCTGTCAGTACCACTACCAGGGTATCGTTCTTATACTTTATCAATTCATCAGTCGGTATGATCTTACTTCCATAGCCCAATCCGTAAAACTTGAGTGCCTTGGTGCTGTCTGGCAGAAAAGGAATAGAAAAGTAACCGTGCGCATCTGTCAGCACACCATCATGATTCAGTGTATCCTCTACACCACACCCGGGTATTCCCTTTTTATGCTCATCCACTATACGGCCATATAGTATAAACACCTGGCTGTAAGCCACATCTGATAGCAGTAATGCGGACAACAAAATAATGAGTAACCGAATGCGGGAATAGGTCATAAAGGTAGATTATGACTAAAAATAAATAATTTATTTAATTCCTCAAAGCATCAAAAAAACGAGGCCAAACCTACTTCTTACTATAAGTGTAAGTACAATAGATCATAGGGTTCCACCAATGCCCCCGATCGAACAGACCGTACCTCTTTGGTGCTCCTATTTCAGCATAATTCCATTTATCATCATCTTTATACTTTTCAAATGTCCGGTTTATTCTCCCATAGTCCCAGGTCGACCCCATAACCTGGCCCCGAAAACCGATCTCTAATGGGTATCCGCTCGGGGAAGTTGGGGCATCGGGTAGTTTAATCCCACCTCTTCGCCACCAACCACTGGAATTGAATGTAAATAGCTCATCAGTATTGCCTTCCGCTATCCATTCCACCCCTACAAATACACCACCCATTATGGGTATTCTTTTGTCGCTTACATCTATCCTTATCCACTCATTTCCTTTTGTGCCATGCGCTATTATACCTCCGGTCAGGTTAACACCCGGTGCCAGTTTTGCTGTATCTTTTTTATAAACATTTACTTTAAAATTTGAAGCAGGAGCGCCGTCGTCGGTAATGTATATGAACACCTCCTTCAGGTAGCCTTCCCTGTTATCAGGGTCTGCCTGCAGGCATATCGCAAATTCATCCCCAAAATCCCCATAATAATGGCCAACCTGCTTTTGCCTTTTCACACCCAGCACACGCTGCTTCATTTTCTCCTTCTTCCCGGTAACCTTTACAGCATTAAGGTTGTAGTTCTCTGCTGTTAGCGCCAGTACCAGCGTATCGTTCTTATACCTTATCAATTCATCAGTTGGTATGATCTTACTTTGATATCCCAACCCATAAAATTTGAGTGCCTTGGTGCTATCTGGCAGAAAAGGAATAGAAAAGTACCCGTGTGCGTCCGTGAGCACACCATCATGATTCAGTGTGTCCTCTACACCGCACCCGTGTATCCCCTTTTTATGCTCATCCACTATACGGCCATATAGCGTGAATACCTGGCTGTAAGCCACATCTGATAGCAGTACTGACAAAAAAATAATGAGTAAAAGAATGCGGGAATAGGTCATAAGGGGATTATGACTAAAAATAAATAATTTATTTAATCCCTCAAAGCATCAAGCCCTCTTATTGTAAGTATATGTGCTGTAGATCATGGCGTTGAACCAATGTCTTACCGGTGCTATGCGTAGCGTGCGCTTGGGTGGTATCGCTCCCCAGTACTCCCATTTGTCTGTGCCTTTGTATTTGTAAAATGTTCTGTCTGTTCTGCCATAGCCCCATGTAGTACCCAGCACCTGTCCTTTATGGTCTGCTTTGTCTAGGGTAGTGGGGTGTGCTATATACCAGTTCCTCGTAGGGTCATAGGCATACTCCTTTGGGCTATTCCCCTTTGCCATCCACTCCACACCTATGAACAGGCCGCCCTCTGTGGGTATGCGTCTGTCGCTTACATCTACCCTCACCCATTCATTCCCTTCGGTAGCATGCACTATTATATCACCGGCCAGGTTCATTCCCGGCGACAGCACTCCTGTTTTCTTCTTGTAGATGTTCACCCTGAACTTCGATGATGGCGCACCTTCATCCGTTATGTAAATGAATATCTCTTTTAGATAACCTGCTCTTTTTTCAGGTGTTGTGGCCAGGTATATCGCTACTTCATCGCCATACTGCATATAGCACCCGCCCTTATGTCGCTGGTGTTTTTTTCCAAGCACCCGTTCTTTCATTTTTGCACGCCTGCCGGTCACGGTCACACCCTTCAGGTAGTTGCCGCTCATTTTCATGTTTATGATCACCGAGTCGTTGCCATGTGCTGCCAGCTCTTTTATTGGTATTACCTTCTTGCCATACCCCATTGCATAAAAGATCAGCGGCCTTGCCTGGTCACCATCTACGGTAATAGTAAACCTGCCTGAATCATCACATAGCACACCAGTATACATAGAGGTATCTTCTATTGCGCAGAATGGTATGCTTTCTTTGTTTTCATCTATCACCTTTCCTTTTATGGTCACTACCTGTGCATACCCGCCCACAGATGCAAGCATCACGACAAGTATAAGGATAGGGACTCTCAGGAGATTGATTAAAAACATGTGCTGCTTACGCTTTCTTTTATACTAATGTAGTTGAATAATATCATAAACAGCAGTTAGGATGCACTTGCATTATGGCGTTGCGGGATTATCCATGAATGCGTATTGTATCAGGTTGGCGCCCATCTGCAGTGCGGCCTGTCGCTGTGCGGGGGTATCCCTGTGTACTTCCGGGTCTTCCCATCCATCGCCCAGGTCTGTCTCATAACTGTAAAAACACACCAGGCGCCCTTTATAGATCAGGCCATAACCTTTTGGTGGCTTGCTGTCATGGTCATGCACCTTAGGCAGCCCGTTCGCAAAATTGAATTTCTGATGATAAATGGCATAGTTGAATGGCAGTTCTATCAGCTCCAGTTCAGGGAATATCTTTTTCAGTGCCGGGCGCACATATGGGTCCAGCCCGTAGTTATCATCCACATGCAGAAAGCCGCCGCCTTCCAGGTATTTGCGCATATTCTGTGCCTCTGCATCACTCAGTGCCCAGCGGCCATGCCCCGTCATGTGTACGAAAGGATAATTGAATAATTCAGGACTGCCTGCTTCCACATGCGCTTCAGCAAGGTCAAAGTTGGTATGCAGTTGCTCGTTGCAGAATGCAGCAAGATTTTTCAGTGCGGTAGGGTTAGCATACCAGTCACCGCCGCCGTTATATTGCAGCAGCGCCAGCTTCATGCTTTGGGCATTGGCTGTTACAGTAAAAAATATAAGTACTACGGAAATTAAATAGCTGCTAATCCTGCCCATCATTCATCACGTTAAAATATGCCGCCGCAGTTATTGCTGCGGTCTCGGTACGCAGCCTCTGGTTGCCCAGCGATACAGGTACAAAACCCTGCTCCATGCACAAGGTCACTTCTTCCCTTGTAAAGTCACCTTCAGGTCCTATCAGCAGCACCACTTCACCTTTTGCTTTCATCATAGATGACAGCGGTTGCCTGTCCTTATCGGCTATACAATGCGCTACTAATTTCTGGGCTGTTTTTTCAGTTTGTTTCAGTGCATCCTGCAGGCTGGTCACTTCTGCCAGTTCAGGCAGGTAGTACTGCTGCGATTGCAGTATTGCAGACTGCAGTATCTTCTGCCAGCGGTCATGCCGCACATGTGTCTTTTCAGATCTTGTGGTAGTTATTGGTATTATTGATCCTACACCCAGTTCAGTGGCTTTTTCCAATAGCCATTCGTTACGACTGTTATTCTTGGTAAATGCCACACACAGGCACAGCGTATTGCCTTGCCTTGGGTGAAATGATACTTTTTCAATGGATACATTGCACTTGTGTCTTTCTGCGGTATGTATCTTACCCTCGGCCGATGTACCCTTACCATCCGTAAGGATCACCATATCATCTGCTTCCATTCGCAACACCTGCCATATATGTTTGGCGGTATCCGCATCCAGCGACACTACACTCTTTTCGTTTAAAGGTCCGTTATAAAAAAAACGCGGTAATTGTGGCATACCTCAAATTTACATAATCTCGGCTATCATGGCTACTATTCGGCGAAATTTTGGCATTTAAATGTGTTTAAAAAAACGTTGCCCTGCATCCACCATGGCTCAGCGCAGCACCAGTTGCCTGTCTTCCACCAGTTTTCTCAGGTTTATCAGCGCATACCGCATTCTGCCCAGAGCGGTATTAATGCTCACTCCCGTAAGCTCTGATATCTCTTTAAAGCTCAGGTCGGCATAGATACGCAGTACTATCACCTCGCGCTGCTCCTCCGGCAGGCCTTCCACCAGTTGGCGCACACTATCGTGTACCTGGCGTTTCTCTATGCCGTCCGATGCCATATCGCCTGCGCCAAACAGGTAGGTAATATCCTGCCCGTCGGGTAGGGTTACCGGCACCTGCTGCCTGCTCTTACGAAAATGGTCCATACACAGGTTGTGTGCCACACGTATGGCCCATGGCAAAAATTTGCCCTGCTCCGAATACCGGCCGTCTTTTATGGTTTTAATGATTTTCAGAAAGGCATCCTGGAAGATGTCCTCAGCAAGGTATTTGTCCTTGACAAGCATATATACCGACGTATATATTTTGTCTTTATACCTGTTGATAAGTACCTCTAGGGCATACTCATGACCGTTTACATAAGCATGGATCAGTTCCGCGTCTGATTGGTGGATTAGCTGCATAACTTCTACTGGTTTTAAACGTAACGTAAAGGATCAATCCATACGCTGTTAAATGTTTTAAAGTAGAAGTCTTCGCTATAGAGAAATGTTTTTGTGAGATTATTATGATGCAAAAAAGTTAAAAACCATGAACTTACCAAATATTTAAATAAATATTTTTTCGATTATTAACCTTCTATTAATAACCAAGACCGCAATAAAACAAGAATAGTTGGGTTAGGGCAGAAAAAACTTTGCAGGAACCTATAGTATAATCTATAACTTCATGCAACTGATATGGCAATATTGGAAAAACGATTCAACATAAGGGTTTACGGTATATGTATCGACAATGATCGTATACTGGTCAATGAAGAGCTGATACGTGGGCGAAAGGTCATTAAGTTTCCCGGTGGCGGGCTGGACTGGGGCGAGGGCCTTGCAGACTGCCTGAAACGGGAATGGAAAGAGGAACTGGACGTTGATATTACCATATCCCGCCACTTTTATACCACCGATTTTTTCCAGGCCTCCGCCTTCGATGATTCCCAGGTTATCAGTGTTTACTACCTCGTGCAGGCTGTTATTCCCCCTGTTATCACCAATCACGTGCCCAATGAGCGCACTTACTGGATGCCTTTCAGCGAGGTTTCAGCCGATACCTTTACCCTTGCCATAGATAAGATAGTGGGCAAGATGCTCTGTGATATATATACTCAGGGTATCGGGCTATAATAAAAGCTAATAACCCGCAGGCGCAATAAGTGTATATACATGCTACCTTTGCAGCCTATGAAGTTATTAATGAAATATCTCGGCAGTTACAAGCCGATGATCTTCCTCGCTATAGTACTCGCTGCTATCAACCAGGGCTTCTCCATGCTCGATCCGCTGATAGCCGGTAAATTGCTCGATCGTTTTGTAAATCACCCACTTACGTTCGATAAAGAGGGCCTGCAGCACAGGGATCTTTCTACATTTATCTCGGGTGCGCTCGGCCTTATCGGTATGCTCATCGGTGTGGCTATGGTTTCCCGTATCGCCAAAAACTTCCAGGACTATACCGTCAATGTAGTGATACAGAAATTCGGCGCCCGCTTATATACCGATGGCCTTCGCCATGCACTCCGCCTCCCTTACCAGGACTTCGAGGACCAGAGCAGCGGACAAACCCTGTCTGTACTCCAGAAAGTGCGTACCGATTGCGAAAAGTTCATCAACTCCTTTTTCAATATCCTGTTCCCTTCCATCATCGGTATCACCATTGTTATCGGGTATTCATTCAAGCTCAATCCTACGCTGCCTATCATTTATGTAGGTGGTGCCATTGTGCTTAGTTTGCTTATCAGTGTACTCAGCAAAAAGATCAAGCAGGTACAAAAGACCATTGTAAAAGAGACCAATGCACTCGCCGGCTCTACCACAGAATCGCTTCGCAATATAGAACTCGTAAAGAGCCTTGGCCTTACCCAGCAGGAGATACGCAGGCTCAATACCACTACCATCAAGATACTGCAACTGGAACTGAAGAAGGTACGCAGCATCCGTACCATATCATTTATACAGGGCACCTTTGTCAACCTGCTTCGCCAGGCCATCGTGCTTTGCCTGCTGGTATTCATTTACAAAGGCTCTATTACTCCCGGCCAGTACCTCACACTACTGTTCTATTCGTTCTTCATCTTCGGCCCATTGCAGGAAATAGGTAGTGTAATCATGTCGTACCGTGAGGCAGAGGCATCGCTGAACAACATACAGGAACTCTTCAAAAAACCAATAGAGTACACACCGGAAAAACCGGAGGCCATCAATGGCATCAACGAACTGAAGTACAGCAATGTCACCTTCAAACACAATACTGCTAACCGCCCTGCATTAGAGGACATCTCCTTCGATGTGAAGCTGGGTGAAACTGTTGCTTTCGTCGGCCCTTCGGGCAGCGGTAAGACCACACTGGTAAAACTGCTGGTGGGCCTCTACCATCCCAACAATGGCCACATCTACTACAACGGCCATGACGAGGCAAACATAGATTACGAAGAACTGCGCCGCCAGATGGGACTGGTAACACAGGACCCTCAGTTATTCTCTGGTACCATCCGCGAGAACCTGCTGTTCGTTAACCCTACTGCTACCGATGCCGAGATCAACGAAGTATTGCAGAAATCTGCCTGCCAGAACTTGCTCTCCCGTGCAGAGAATGGCCTAGATACAGTTATCGGGGAAGGTGGACTTAAGCTATCAGGTGGCGAACGCCAGCGTATCTCCATAGCCCGTGCATTACTGCGCCAGCCACGCCTTATGATATTTGACGAAGCTACCTCGGCACTTGATTCACTGACCGAGGACGAGATATCGCAGACCATCCGCAACATCACCGCACAGCGCCAGCACATCACTATCATGATCGCTCACCGCTTGTCCACCATTATGCACGCAGACCGCATCTATGTACTGGAGAAGGGTAAAGTGATCGAGACGGGCACACATGCTTCACTGATCGAAGAAAAGGGATTGTATTATGCCATGTGGCGTCAGCAGATAGGCGAAAGAAAAGAAGTGCCTGCTATGAAAAAAGCAATGGCTTAATCAAACAGTTCTTCTTTGGTTTTTGGCCGCTGATCTATCATCCAGGTAAACCTGCTTAATCTTGTGGCAGGTATGTTTGCTTTTTCCAGCGGTGTCATCGTGGTGTGAAAATCAGGCCAGTATTTTATCTGCTTTATATTCTGGTTGTTGAACAGCACCACCATACTGTCGCCCTTTGCCTGGCTTACTCCCAGGTATGCACCCTCATCATCTTTCTGGTAATAGATGGTTTCCGCATTGGGGCATACCAGCATACTGTCTATATCATTGTTCTTGAAGTGCGCTGTCAGCATCTTGCCTTGCACCTGGTCATACATCAGTGCCTTGTCCGGCCCCGATTGCGACACTACGAACGCATTGTTAGGCACATGCATGGTGCGTATGTTATTGCTGTCCAGTTGCATGAGGATCGTGTCCCCGGTTATCTGGCTCTTCCGAGACCACGCTATCGGGTTGATCATCATCCGTATCATCGAGTCCGACCGGGTATAGCTTACGCTGTCACACTTCCCTTGCAGCGAATCAGAGAATATCAGCACATGGTGGTAACCTATAAAGTATAACGGTGCTGTTGTATCGGCCTGGGCGGTATCTGTTGCCACGGGCTTCACAACTGCCACACCCTTCTTGCTCTTCTTCTTTTTCGTTGCTTTATCCTCTGTTGCTTTTGTTGCTATGGGTATTTTGTAAGCGGGTGCTTTTGCCGTATCTGCTATGGGAGTGATCACTCCCTTCATTGCCAGTGTATCATTCTTAACTGCCGCTATTTTCTTCAGGCTGTCTTTACTTTTATCCTGTACCATAGGTGCCGAGTAAAAGGTATCGGCCCTCATATACAGGGTATCCTTACCATTCACCTGCACCAGCACCGGCTTCACAGTCGCCCACATAATGCGCTGCTTCTGAAAATACTCTGCCCTACCGCAGTACATTGTAGAGTGGTGTTCCGTATCTATCGATATCACATTGCCTATCGCCAGCCCGAATCCCGTGAGCTTGCTGTAGTTAAGCGTATCTGCTTCTATATACTGATCATCATTCCATATAGAGGAGTGCCCTGTAAAATGCGCTACACCATTGACACCATCATAGGTGCCGCTGGCCGTTTTCAGTATCGATCTGCCACTATCACGCACCACTGTAGATATAGCATAAAACGTGGTCACCTTCGTCTCTGTATTATATACCAGGTCCTCCGATTTTATCTTGTATTGCGGATCATCAATGGTTACACGCTCGGTAAACTGTGCGTCCTTCGTCTTGCCGTTGTAGATACCCTTCCTGCTTTTTACAGTAGTAGAGTCATTGTGCAGTATACCGCCTTTGTCATACACACCTATCTTGGTAGCCAGGTCGTAGGTGAGCTCTTCGCAGGCCAGGTCGTTCTTGCCATCGGTCAGGTGCACATCGCCCTGCATAAACGCCAGCTTCTTGTTCGACTCATACCTGAGGAACGAACAAGTACCCTGTGTGCCGCCCTGCTGCGCTATGCGCACAGCTCCGTATGCTTCCAGGTTCTTAGTAGTATTGTTTTGGTACAGGCTGTCGCAGTACAGCGTATCCGTACCCTGGTAGAGTATTACGTCCTTTACAAACTTTATATATACACCTGAGTCTGTAGTGAAGTATTCAAAACTACCGGAGTTGGCTATGATGATCTTTATCTTATCCGCGGTATCTGCCGTCTGCGCCTTTGCACTATTCCCTGCCAGCATAAAGAACAGGCACAGCAGCATAGCATAGATGCCACGCCTTCCTGCATGTCGCTCAGCTTTATCCTGCGGAAATAATTCTTTCTTGAACAGCATTAATTCTTCTTGCCAAAAACAGAGACGTTAATATATTTCTTCGGGTGCGCCTGCAGGTCATCCATCAGGCTGTGCAGCGATTTCAGCGAAGAATTGAGGTTATTATACAGCGCCTTATCATTCACCAGCATACCCAATGAACCCTGGTTAGTATTGATCTTGTCTATAACCTTCTGCAGGTCGCTGGTCGTTTTCTGCAGGTCTGTAAATGTCTTTTGTATCGGCGCATTGGCCATCTGCCTTGTTACACTGCTCACATTGCTTACTATGCGTTGTATCGAGTCGTTCTGTTTGGCAAGGTTACCTGTAATGCTGTTGGCATTGTGCAGTATGCTCTTTATCTCTTCGCTTTCACCACTCAGTGCGGCAGAAAGTTTTGCCAGGTTCTCAGAGGTGGTGTTGATATTGGCCATAGCATTGGCAAGTGAGCGCTGGTTCTGTTCGCCTACTATACTATTGATGCTTGCCAGTGCGGTATCCAGTGCTATGATCGTAGAGCGCAGTTCCCTGAGCCTCGGTGTCAGTTCGCCCGATACGTTATCTACTATACTGCCTTCGGTAGCTGTCCTTATCACCGCTCCTTCCACTATTGCTTGTGTGCCGTTACCTAATGTAAGTGTAATGACCTTTGTACCCAACAGATCTGATGAAGCAAGGTGTGCCACAGCACTGTCTGTGATCACTATATCTTTATCTATGATCAGGCTCACTTTTACGCCCTTCTCTCCTGCCAGTTCTATATTACCCACATGGCCCACATTCAGGCCCTTCACCTGTATATTAGCAGATGCCTGCAATCCGTCCACATTAGGATAGTAGCAAAAGAACTCCCTTGCGTTCGAAAACACGCTCGCACCTTTCAATAAATAGAACCCTACAAAAAACACCACTATCGACACACTCACCAACACCCCTATCCTTACTTCCTTTGATATGCTCATATTTCCGCGTTCAAATGTTTGCAAAAGTAATTAAAAGAGCATGACAGAATTCAATCATAAACATAATTAACTAATATTTCTGCATTTTCCGATATATTTGACTTGCAATCACCCCGCTATGCTCACGATCATTCTGCTGATGTCTTTATTACAGGTCAAATACTTTCTCCTTATCGTGCTTGCAGTAAACACCTTACTGAGCCTGATCTTTGCCTTGATGGCAAGAAATAAAGAGGTTGGTTTTACGCGTGTTTTAATAATATCCATATTCACCGGATCTATGACGGGGCTGTTCCTTGTTTTATGTTCAAATCCACGTAACCAGCAAACTCCCTAAAAGTCAGTACCCAGAGAGAAGTAAATGATCGGCTTTTTGATACCGTCAATGTTCCATGCAGCATCCAGCCTCATAAAGTAGCTGAGTAAGGATGTGCGCAACCCTGCACCGTAACCCAGTGCCAGCCCCGAACTGTTAGGCACCGTAAGCGTCAGGAACACATTATTCAACCCAGATAAGGTATTAAAAGTAGGGAAGTTATAGCTGTTGGATAAGTTACCGGCATCCGGCAAAAAGCCTTTCCATGCCGTACCCGCATCCATAAATGCTACCACCTGCAGGTTTTTTAATACCGATGACTGTATAGGGCGCTTCATAATAGTAGTCAGCACAGGGAACCTTACTTCTGTATTGAACACTGCAAAGTTGTTACCTACCCGTGCATATTGCTTATACCCGCGCAGTGGTGCCGCCATATTCTGGAAACCAAAGTTATCCCCAGGCGGCTGGCTTGCATTAGCTGCCCTTTGCGGCGACATCCAGTTCTCCACACCACCCAGCAGGTATTGCACCATGCTCGATCCGTCTGAGTGGGCGTAGGCCAGCCTGTTGGCTATGATCAGGTTCTTGTATATTTTCTGGTAGTGGCGTATATCCAGCCCCAGGTTGTAGCAGCTTTTCTTATCACCGCTCAGCGCCTGCATATACTCCCCGTAAAACTTATACCTCGTACCGTTCCTGATATTCATCGTCGGGCTTATCGTATTGTCAAACACATACTCCAGCCTGCTGAATGATGTATAGGTGGTAGAATTAGGCACCTGGTATGCGAGGCTCAGTGTATCGGTCACCTTTTCTATCAGCCTGTCCTGCCTTATTGCACTGTGAAAACGCACACTCCTCAGCCTGTCCAGCGGATAAGCTATATCGCCCTGCACCATATTGTTCACTGTCTTGAATAGCTGGTCCTGTACAAACAGCAGGTTGCCATTCTGGTCGGCATAGCCCACCGGCATATTCTGCCTGTCCTGGTAGCGCAGAAACAGCACTCCCCAGTCCAGCCTCCTGGTAAAATTCTGGTACTGCAGGTAGTACGTAGATCCCGATAGTTCCATCGGCAACTGGAAGCCTGCCGATATCCGGTGGTTCTCCATTACATCGTTGAGGCTTATGTTGGTAAGCGCACTCAGCGAGGGGTTCTGGTAGTAACCGCCATTAGCTGCTATAGACTGGTACTGGGAGAACAGGATACTGTTATCCAGCTTTATGGTCAGCAGTTCGGGCTTAAAGCTATACCTGTATTTCGCCGGCTTCATGTTCACATACGCACTGTCAGTTATATCAGTAAGTATAGAGCTGTCTGCCGCATTTTCTTTCCTGGCCATATCGTTCTTCGCCTTCCTTCCCCTGCGCCGTGGCTGCATAGTGGTATCCGAAAATTCTGACTGGAAAGCATTGCCTCCCTTTATTTCCGGCAGTGCAGGCGCTTCCTCTTCAGGCTCGTACTGCACAGGCTGGCCCGGCACCTGTATGGCCCCGGGTTTTGGTACAGCCTTTACTTCAGGCTTTTCTATTGACAGTGTGGTAGGGCTCAGTTCCTTCACCGTGGCATTCTGTCCCGGCATCTGCAACTCATGAAAATATACCTTGTACTTGTCTTTATCCTGCACCACATCTGCAACACCCACACTGGCCAGGTTGTACTGGTGACTCAGTATGCTCGTGTTGTAGTTGGTTATGGGCACAGAGTATGCGGAGTCCCTGTTGTTCTTGTTACGGGCAAACAGCACCACGTATTTATTGTAGATACCATTGGCATCATACAGGTACGCAAAGTTGTCTATACCGTACTGTATGGGTTGTACTATATGTCCTGACTGCACATTGGTGCATTGCAGCAGTTCGCGCCGTGCGGTGCGCGTATCGTAGAAGTATAAGTTCATTGGCCCTGTAGGCAGTTCGTTCACACCCAGCGGCACATCCATATTAGCCTTCGTCCTGTTCGACAGGAACAATATCCCCGTCCTCGATCCGCCGCTTATAAATACCGGCGACAGATCATCCCATACATCATCGGTTATGTTCGCCATCTTCGTTCCCTTTATGGTAAACGAGTACAGGTCGGTCTGGCTCTTTTTTATTGCGGAGAATATCAGCTTGTCATCATCCTGCATAAAGGTCATATCCAGCACCCGGTCAAACCTGTTCTTCGGTATCACGTAGTTCTCTATCCTGCCCTGTATGCTGTTGTAGATGCGCAGCATGGTGTATTTTTCTTTCTTAAACAGTATGGCCAGTTTATTCCCGTTGTTCGACCACGCCAGCAGCGGGTAGTTAGGGTCCGTCTGTTCGGTCAGGTCCTTCTGCCCGCCTTCCAGCAGCACAGACAGCAGCCTGTCCTTAGCGGTCTTTTGTGTATATACCGTGTATTGCCCGTTCTTCCATGCCACGTAGGCCACATCTGTTCCCCTTGGCGATACTCTTATGTTCCTCAGCACACTGCCATCCTTCGGCACCTTCAGTGCCGTCAGCCCGTTAGCGCTGTCCGGCATTTCCTGCTTCATCGAGTCCAGC
>CAYZKL010000013.1:0-3014 GCA_964478855.1 uncultured Flavipsychrobacter sp. | reverse complement strand
GTCACCTTCAGCCCCAGGTTAGCCTTGTCCTTCATGGTCTTGTTCAGGCTCGTCTTCATCTGCAAGGCATACAGCAGGCTCTTCATGGTCTTCGGCCCATACTGGTTCGATACGAATTTCCAGAACGCCTTGCCTGCCAGTTCGGGGTACTCCTCTGCCAGTTCATAAAACCCTTCGTTGGGCCTTGCATCCAGCAGGCTTTTCCATTCGCTGTTGCTCTTTGCATCCCAGCCATCTACCAGGTAGGCTATGTAGCCATCGGTCACCCACTGCGGCAGGTTTATCTGCAGTGCGTTCTTCACCATTTTCTTAAAGCTCTCGCCAAATATCATGCGCTCCATCACCACCCTTGCCATACCTGTGCGTATCTGGTGGCGCAGGTCTGCGTGGTCGCCGGTAAAGTACACTACCAGCTTATCACCCACCAGGTTCACGGTGCCTGCCTTTGTATTGTCCAGCGGACTCTCATCCTTCAGCCCTATGTTCGTTTGCCTGTACTCGTCATACGAGTTATACAGTACTATGCTGAACCGTTTAGGAAACTGCCCGCCCAGTTTTTGCTCTATTGTCTTTATGCTGTTCTCTGCCTCCTCAGCCACATAGCGGCCCAGTTGCCTGCCCGCACGGTCGTAATGATATACCCTGAAATGTTTTGTATCAAAGAATTTCCATTCAAATTTGCGGTACTGTATCCTGTTCTGCCCGAACAGCTCTACATACCCCTGCCCGTTGGCCCGTGGAGCTATGCCCATGGCCACCATTGCCAGCAATACGATAAGGTTATATTTCATTTTAGCCATACACATGCCTTTGCCTGCGGTATCAAATTATTATTCCCAACTTCACTATATCGGCCTAAATTTGCAAATACAATTTACTAAAAATTATACCATTCAGATGTTAAATGTCAGTTTTTTCACGTTCAACCCATTCCAGGAAAACACATATATCATTACCAATGAACACAAACAGTGCTGGATCGTGGACCCCGGAATGTCCGGCACCCACGAGGTCAATGAACTGCTGGCATACATCTCCCGCGAGCAATTGACACCGCAGGCCATCATCAATACCCATGCCCATATCGATCATATCCTCGGTGTGCAGCCCCTTATCGATAAGTTCGGTATCCCCTTCGGCCTGCACGAGCTGGAGCTGCCCGTACTGGCCCGTGGCCAGGCCACAGCCGCCATGTTTGGTATGGAGTACCACGACTCGCCGCAGGCTACTTTTTATATCAACGAGGGGCAGCCACTGCAGCTCGGTGCCGATACCCTTACCGTATTCCTTACCCCCGGCCATTCCCCCGGCAGTGTATCATTCTATTATCCTGCCGGCAACTGGGTCATCTCCGGCGATGTGCTCTTTGCAGGCAGCATAGGCCGCACCGATCTGCCCGGCGGCCATTTCGATACCCTCATCACCAGCATCCGCACACACCTCTTCACCCTGCCCGGCCACACCACAGTGTTCTCCGGTCACGGCCCCGCCACCCTCATATCCGAAGAGATACAGCACAACCCGTTCCTGCAGTAAGTAGTATTATTATTTTTTTGAGGGAGCCACCGGCATGCTAGCTATTAAGCCTGGTTTGCGTTGGCACCGTTTAAAGTTCAGAAATGCTATTAAGCATGGAGTGTTAGCGACATCCCGAATTTTTCTGCGGGACCGCATCCTTGGGAATCACTATCTCGCTATCACCAGTTTGGTCATACTTCGTGTGTTGTTCACAGCATCGTATATCTGCATTACATACACACCATTATTTAGGGAGGATATATCTATTGTTTCCTTAGCACCATTCAGCTTTCTTTCCATCACCACCTTACCTACCACATCATACATCGTCATGGCAGCATTGGTGAGTAGTGAGCTTCGAACTATCGTTACCTCATCCCTCGCAGGGTTAGGGTATAGCTCGTACTCATTCGTCACTTTACTTTCGGGCACTGCCAGGTAGGGATTGTATACTTTGCGTATCCTGTGGTTATCGTAATCGACAATATATATTGCCCCAAAGCTATCTACACACACATCGCTGGGCTCCAGCTTTGCATTTGTCGCCGGCCCGCCATCTCCGGCAAAGCCCATTACTCCCATACCGGCTACCGTGGTAATGATTCCCGTAGTACCGTCTATTCGTCTTATTGATCCATTCCCGTAGTCAGCAAAAAAAATATTATCTGCCTTATCTATGTATATACCACACGGGCTGTTCAGGCCTGCGTTAGTTGCGGGTACGCCATTGCCGGTATAGCTTGCGGTGCCGTTACCAGCCACAGCCGTAATGATACCTGTACCCAGGTTCACGCTACGCAGCGCATGGTTATATACATCACAAATGATCAGGTTATTTTGTCCGTCTCCATACATATCACCCGGCGCAAATAACATTGCAGATGTTGCTGGACCATTATCCCCCGAATATCCCGCAACTCCTGTACCCGCAACGGTGGTGATCATTCCTGATGCTGTTATTTTACGGACAAGATTATTATTGTAATCCGCAAAATATACATTCCCGGCATTATCTGCATATAATCCGGCAGGGCCATTTATTTGTGCATTTGTAGCGGGTACACCATTCCCATAACTACCTATAGTGCCATTACCGGCTATTGTAGTAATGATACCCGTAGCTGCGCTAATTTTTCGTATCCGGTAATTCCCGGCATCTGCTATGTATATATTACCTGAAGAGTCTGTGCATACAGCATCCGGCACTA
The DNA here is from genome assembly GCA_964478855.1 of uncultured Flavipsychrobacter sp. GTDB lineage: Bacteria > Bacteroidota > Bacteroidia > Chitinophagales > Chitinophagaceae > Nemorincola. The sequence goes on along the minus strand of CAYZKL010000013.1, from coordinate 288 downwards.
ATATATGTGCATCTGTGGCCGGTATATTGTCTCCATTATATCCTGCTGTTCCGGTACCTGCTATTGTAGTAATAATACTAGTAGATAATTCTATTTTTCTTATCCTATGGTTAAAAGCATCTGCTATGTATAATTCCTTCGATTTATTTAAACAAAGTTGATAGGGATTATCAAGTTTAGCATTTATTGCTAACGCTCCATCACAACAATATCCAGCAGTGTCATTGCCACAAATTGTTGTAATAATATTCACCTGCGCCTGTGTTTTAAAGCAGGCGCAGGTGAGCA
>CAYZKL010000012.1:55359-57750 GCA_964478855.1 uncultured Flavipsychrobacter sp. | reverse complement strand
GTGAGCTGCGTGTGATAGTGGAAGCAGATAAAGTAAGCGATGCAGACAGCGACCGCCTGTCGTTTGAGATAGCAGATAAGATACAGAAAGAAATGCAGTACCCGGGCCAGATAAAGGTTACCGTTATCAGGGAACTGAGAGCGGTGAACATAGCAAGGTAAAAACATACTTAGTATACAACAGGAACTGCAACGGAGCGATCTGTTGCAGTTTTTTATTTGATCACTTTATGAATTTATCGGTTGCTTAATTACATTTACCGCATAAGAACCAATCATTTGCACCCGATAAAAATCTTTGCGGCAGTTTTACTGATGGCGCTATGCGGGCACGGCGCATACGCACAGCATCCGTATTTCTATACCCTGCACGATGATAACGGACTTCCCTCTAATGAGGTGTACCAATTGCAACAAGACGGATTCGGCTACATGTGGATAGGGTGCAATGCCGGCCTCTACCGCTATGATGGCTATAAATTCCAGGGATATAACAACACGAAACAGAATTCTATTGCAATTTCCGGACTAAAGGTGTCCCCTACGCAACAAATGTATTGTCAGAATTTCGGAGGACAGATATTTTATATCCAGAATGATTCGCTGCTATTGTTTATGGATCTGAAAGAACGTACAAGGGCACACCCGCCGTACACAATAGACAAACAAGGCAACATATGGATAGGCTTACCTGAGGGCATATTAAAAAGGGACATAAACGGGAAGGAAGAACTATTGTTCAAAGGCCAGTTATATATCAATGATATCAAACCCTACGATGATGGTTCGATATATGTAAGCGATATTGCAAAAGGCCTGGTTCATATATATAAAGACAATAGTGGAACATACCAATGCAAGAAGATTGCAGGCGTACCGGAAGCATTCACAAACAGCCGCACAACAATCGAAATAAAAGGTGACCAGGTATATGGATTGTCAACAACAAACGCAGAACGCAATTACTATATAACCAGGATACAACACGACACAGCCAAGCTCATTAAATATACTCCGAAAAATTCGATAGCAGAGCTGATATTTGCTTTAACACTTGTTGATGATAAACTGTGGCTGGGCACCTCGTCAGGTGCATACAGCATGAAGCTGGACGGAACAATTGAGCAAACATACTTTCCCGGCGAAAAAATATCGGACATAGTTGTGGACCGTGAGGGCAACCTGTGGTTCTCTACACTGCAAAACGGCATATTCATAGTGCCTAATATGCACCTGTCCAGCATCACAGAATTTAACTCACCACTAAAAGACAATCATATTACCGCCTTAAAAGCCATTGCTCCGGGCAAAGTGCTTATTGGTACCTATTCAGGGGATATATACAAATACACTTTAGAAAACAGGCAACTTACTTTATTGCCCAAAAGCCCAAATACGGCATACGGTAATGTAACATCCTTCATTCAATACAATCTCAATACAATCATTGCAAGCAGGGGCGCTATATCTATTATTGACCTGGAAAAGGGAACAGACAGAAACCACCTGTCTATATATGTAAGGGATATGGCACTTGCGCACGACACTATATTTTTCGTTTCATCAGAGATCATAGGTTCAATAGGACCACTATCAGGTTTGGCGAGCGGCAAGTACTATGCAAAAGATGTAAGACGAATAGCCGGCAAAAAAATATGCTTCGATACTGCCGAGCAACTGATGTGGGTAACACTGAATGATGGACTTGCTACGTTTGAGCATAACGATTTCTCCCCGTACCACATATCCGGCAAGCCGGTATTCGCCAATGTTTTGCATTCAGATTATCGCGGGCTGTGGGCCGGCACAGTGTCGGACGGGGTGTATAACATACAGCACAAACAACCCAAACTACATCTTGATAATGACAAGGGATTAGTAGGTAATAATGTACGCTGTATCATATCAGAACACGATACAGTATATATCGCTACTGATATCTGCATCAATGTTTATTATCCGAACGGAACATTTGCTTACCTGGACTACACAGATGGTGTCAATGCAAAGGAGATCACTTCACTGGCTATTACTAACAATACCCTTTTCATAGGCACAATAAGAGGATTGTTCTACCTACCTGTAACCACACAGCTCACCAACAATGTACAACCACACATCCGTATTACATCTGTATCAATAGATGGCATCAACCAGCCTACAGATAAACCAATAGAACTGGCATGGAACAGTAAGGATATACTGATACAATTCTCGTCAGCATCGCTGAGAAGCAGGGGCAAGTCTGCATACCTGTACCGGATTGCAGGGTTCCAGAATGAATGGCGTAAACTGGACGGCAACATTAACTATGTGCGCCTTAACCACCTTCCCTCCGGATCCTACACTTTTGAAGTGAAAGCTATGAATGAAGATGGTGTACCATCGGGCG
>CAYZKL010000012.1:22107-55349 GCA_964478855.1 uncultured Flavipsychrobacter sp. | reverse complement strand
TTCGCTGGTGCGCATCAGGCAGATCAAAGAAAAGGCAAATATCAGGAACCAGGTGGCCACATCGCAACTTACAGCACTTAAAGCCCAGATGAACCCACACTTCATGTATAATACCCTGAACTCGATACAGGACCTGATACTACAAAATGACATAAAAAGCACCAACTACTACCTGAGCAGGTATAGCACACTTACCCGGAAAATACTGGAATCATCAGAGAGTAACGAGATAGAACTCGGTGAAGAACTGGAAATACTGCAACTATACATGGAACTGGAGCAGCTGCGATTTGGTGATGATTTCAAATATACAGTGACGGTATCAGACCAATTAGACAAAAGCAGGATAAGCATCCCCTCCATGATCATTCAACCATTTGTGGAGAATGCTATAAAGCACGGCCTGCTGCATAAGAGGGGCGTAAAGCTACTTGATGTTGCCTTCGAAAAGACCGGCACAGGGCTTACCTGCATTATCAAAGACAACGGAATAGGCCGTAAAAAAGCAGCGGAGATCAAACAGCGGTCCCCGCTTGGCCATAAATCATTTGCAACAAAAGCTACAGAACGAAGGCTGGAACTGATAAACATTGGCCGCAGACACAAAATAAAACTAACGATAACAGACCTTGAAGATAACGGCGGCGCGGCAGGCACAATGGTACGTATAGATATACCCTTACAATAACCAAAATACCGTTAGTGAATTGAAAACGACCGTTCATGATTTTTTTTAAACAAAAACAGGCAAATCAGATAGTTTTGAACAAATCCTGAAGAGGAAATACCTGTACTAGTGATGAACAGCATACAAGCAATAATAATAGATGATGAGCAAAGGGCGCGCAATACGTTGAGCACCCTTATAAAAGACTACATACCCCAGGTAGAGGTAATAGCACTATGCGCCAATATCCCTGAAGGTGTGCTGGCAATCAATCAAAAAAGGCCTAAGCTTGTATTCCTGGACATAGAAATGCCGGAGTATAATGGCTTTGAACTACTTTCCTTCTTCAGGGAAGTAGATTTTCACATCATATTTGTCACGGCATATAACGAGTATGCGATTAAGGCGTTTGAAGTATCTGCCGTGGACTACCTGCTGAAACCCGTGGATATAGATAAACTGAAAACGGCTATAAGCAAGGTTGAGCAAAGGTTGAGCAGCTATGATATGCACAGTAAGCTAGAAGTGCTGAAAGACTCTTTCAGCACAGGACAGTTTAACAGGATAGCTTTACCCGTATCAGAAGGGCTGCTATTCATAGAGGTGCCTGATATTGTGTACCTGGAGGCCGAAGGAGCCTACACCAATGTATGGCTGAGGAATGGATCTAAGATACTGGCCAGCAAGAAAATGAAATTCTTTGAGGAGATACTGGAATCAAGACCAAATTTTTTCCGTTCACACCGCTCATTCATTGTTAACATCAACTTTCTGAAGAAGTACAACAAGAATGATTCATCACTGACGCTGGACAATGGCAAAGTGGCCTACATATCACGCGAGCGAAAAGCAGAGTTTGAAGAGCAGCTGAAACAAAACAAACTGACCATAGGACTATAGTAATAGTTAATAGCTTCAAGCAAAAGGCAACCCTGTGGGTTGCCTTTTGCTGTTCATGAACCCAAAGCAACCGTTTGTGAAGTACCTATCCCAAAGCGGCACCACAGTTGCGAATTTTGAAGAACAAAAAAATAAACGTTATGAAAAAGAAATACATTTTACTATTCGCCTCAGCAAGCGTGTACCTGGCAGCTATACTTGGTGCAGTACACAGTAATGCACAAACTATCAGCACCTTTGCCGGAACGGGAATAAACGGCTTCAGCGGTGATGGCGGTACCGCTACAGCCGCAAAGCTGGGTTTGCCGTTAGATATTACCGTAGATGCTTCGGGTAACTTTTATATTACCGACAAAAGTAATCAACGTATCCGCAAGATAGATCCAACCGGAACGATAAGTACGATCTGTGGAGATGGCACGTTATCGTACTACGGAGACAACGGCCCCGCAACAAATGCAGCGCTGCATTTCCCGAGTCACCTGGTAGTTGACGGCTCAGGCAACATCATATTCTCCGATTCATGGAATGATGTTTTGAGGAAAATTGATGTTTCCGGCATTATCACTACAATTGCCGGCAACGGACTGCCTGGCTATATGGGAGATGGTGGCGCCGCTACTGCCGCAAAACTGAAATCACCAACCGGCCTTGCCATTGACGGATCGGGCAATATATTTATAGCACAGCCTGATGATGATGTAGTTCGCAAGATCAGCACAACGGGGATCATTACCACTGTTGCAGGCAATGGTACTGCAGGGTTTTCGGGAGATGGCGGCGCTGCAACAGCAGCACAGCTCGACGTCCCGAATGATGTGGCTGTAGATGCCTCAGGCAACCTGTACATAGCAGATATGTCCAATAACAGAATAAGGATGGTAAGCACTACAGGCAACATCTCTACGTTTGCAGGTACAGGTATCGCCGCTTTCGGAGGTGATGGTGGGCCGGCTACAGGAGCCAGTTTCACGTTCCCTATTACAGTATCGATAGATGCATCCGGCAATTTGTATGTAGCTGACGGAGCCAACTACAGGATTCGCAAGATCAATACATCCGGCATCATCAATACCGTTGCAGGAAATGGGATCAGCGGCATTAGCGGAGATGGCGGTCCAGCCACGGCAGCAGAGTTGGGCGGTATCAATGGCATGGTAACGGATGCTACCGGAAACCTGTATATAGTTGACAACGCAAACAACCGTGTGAGGAAAGTAGCCGCAATGGTAACAACTGCAGTAGCCGACCCGGTAAACATGCAGCACACTGCAAATGAGCTGGCTATATATCCTAACCCTGCAAATGGCATACTGAATATAGCAATGCCTGAAGGAGCATCATCACTGATGATCACAGATATGATAGGAAGAACCTTACTGACAAAAAATATCGCGAACGGTATTGCACACCAGCTAACGCTAAATGTGAGTGAGCTGCCTGCAGGTAATTACATTCTGAAAACGATCGGTACCGATAAGACCTATATAAACAAGGTTATAATTCACTAATAATAAAATCATGCAAGAAGTGGATGCTACTAAATGTGGCATCCTCTTCTTGCATTAAACTAATCCATAAGTGCCGTTCATGAACTCAAAACGACCGTTCACAAACGGGGAAGCAATAAAATCAGATCAATATGTGAATTTTGATGTTCAAACCAAAAAAGCCACAATGAAAAATAACTACCTTTTGAAAGCAGCCCTCGTGGTAATGGTACTATCAGTGCAGGGTTTTAACGTTGCAGCACAGTCTGTAACATTCAATTATACCGGCGCTGTACAAACTTGGACTATACCACCATGTGTAAACAGCATAACAGTAGACGTGCAGGGAGCCAGGGGCGGCCACAGCAATATATCTCGCGGCGGCTATGGTGGCCGTGTGGAATGTAAACTTGCCGTAACACCGGGCAGTGTACTGAATATATATGTAGGTGGCCAGGGCGATACCGCGGTATCTGTAAGCCCAACGATGGGTGGATTAGGCGGATACAATGGTGGAGGTAACGGATCATGGAGTCACAGCGTATTTGCAGGTGGCGGCGGCGGTGGCGCATCTGATATACGCATAGCACCCTATACACTCGCGGAGCGTGTAGCCGTGGGCGGCGGTGGTGGTGGTGGTGGTTATAACTATTCTACCACAGATTATGAAAGAGGTGGCAATGGTCACCTTGTAGGTGAGCAGGGCTTTCATGCAGGCAGCATGTCTGTTGAAGGCGGCGGCGGTGGTACTACATCTGCCGGCGGCACGGGTGGTGTATTTTTCTCGTATATAACCGGCGGCAATGGTACATTAGGCATGGGTGGCAATTCTAATTCCGGCGGATCAGGATCACCATCAGCCGGTGGCGGCGGTGGTGGCGGCCTGTATGGTGGCGGCGGCGGAAGCTGGGGCGGCGGTGGCGGTGGCGCATCTGCCACACATGGTGTTTATGCTACTGCAGTAACCTATACGGCAGGTTACAATACAACAGGGAATGGCATAGTGATCATTACTCCTGAATGTCTGCCTGCCGGTGTAATAACCGGGCCTACATTCAATGTATGCCAGGGATCAACAATATCACTTAGCAATCCCACATCAGTATCATGTGGTACCTGGACGAGCAGCGCACCGGGTGTGGCAGCCATTGATGCCAGCACGGGCGTAGTAACAGGAGTATCCGGAGGAACGGCATCAATCACCTATGTGGTAAGCAACCCATGTGGTGGCCTGTATGCAATACAGTCGGTAACCGTAAACCCTGCACCGGCGGCTATAGCAGGTACACCAACAGCATGTGTGGGCGCTACTACTACGCTCACAAATACTGTTGCAGGTGGTACATGGAGCAGCAGTGCTACAGGAGTAGCTACCATAGATGCAACAGGTACAGTGACTGGTGTATCGGCAGGCAGTGCTACTATAACTTACACACTTCCTACAACTTGCTATATTACAAGCGGGGTTTCAATAACAGTGTGCACAGGTGCAGCAGTAAATGATATACGAGGCAACAAGCCAATGCTGAATGTGTATCCTAACCCGGCAAGTGCGGAACTAAATGTGGAACTGCCTGAAGGCTCTACGTCAATAACAATTACTGATCTGGTGGGCAGGACTGTACTGACAAAACAAATAACTACAAGTGCGGCACACCAGTTAACACTTAATGTAGCAGGCATACCTGCAGGCAACTATATACTGAAAACTGTAAGCAACGATAAAACCTATATAAACAAAATCAATATACGGTAATAATGAATTTCTATTTCAAAAGAGGATACTGCACATATGTGGTATCCTCTTTTGTTTTCACTAACCCAAAAGTGCGTTTCATGAACTCAAAACGACCATTCACAAACCGGCTCGTCAAAAAAGGCGGGCTGTAAACGAAATTTGTAGCTTAAACAAAAAGAAGAATTAACGATGAAAAAAATCTACCTCTTGAAATCAGCGCTACTGATAATGATACTCTCATTACAGGGCTTTAATGTTACAGCTCAATCTGTAACATTCAACTATACCGGAGCGGTACAGACCTGGACCGTACCTCCATGCGTAACCAGCATAACTGTAGATGCACAGGGTGCGATCGGCGGACATAGCACTTTCTCGAGAGGGGGATATGGCGGCAGGGTACAATGCACACTTGCCGTGACACCGGGTAGCGTACTGAATATATATGTGGGTGGCAAAGGTGATAGTGCCGTTGCCGTAGGACCTACCACCGGCGGAGCAGGTGGATTTAATGGCGGAGCAAATGGCGCCTGGGCTTATAGCGACTATGCCGGCGGCGGCGGTGGTGGTGCATCAGATATCAGGATCCCTCCATATACACTCACGGAGCGTGTAGTAGTGGCGGCCGGTGGCGGTGGCGGTGGATATGATTATTCAACCACAGATGATGACAGAGGTGGTGATGGTGGCGGCCTTACCGGCGATCACGGTTGGCATGGCGGTAGCAGCACCAGTGTAAATGCAGGCGAAGGTGGCACACCAACGGCAGGTGGCGCAGGTGGATCATATGGTACCTGGATACCTGGCACCAACGGCGCACTAGGTTTAGGTGGCGATTGTGGTGCCAGCGGCACTCCCACTTCTACCGCAGGTGGCGGCGGTGGCGGTGGCCTGTATGGCGGCGGCGGCGGCAGCTGGGGCGGTGGCGGTGGCGGATCATCCGCAACACATGCTACATTGGCAACAGCAGTAACACATACCATAGGGTTTAATACAGTAAGCAACGGCGCTGTGACTATAACTCCGGTATGCCTGCCTGCAGGAACCATAACAGGTACTACATATTCTGTATGTGCGGGATCGACCATTTCTCTTACCAACCCTACATCGGTATCATGTGGCACATGGACCAGCAGCACTCCCGGTGTTGCCGCTATAGGCGCAAGTACAGGCGTTGTAACAGGCGTATCGGCAGGAACAGCAGTGATCACCTATACTGTGGATAACCCATGCGGACCACTTGCCACACAAACAATAACAGTAAACCCTGCGCCGGCAGCCATAACAGGCACCCCTACTGCATGTGTTGGCGCAACCACTACCCTTGCCAATACTGATGCAGGCGGTACATGGACCAGCGGCACTACCAGCGTAGCTACTATTGATGCGGCAGGTACGGTAACAGGAGTAGCGGCAGGCACTTCTACTATCACCTACACATTACCTACAACATGCTACACCACAAGTGCAGTAACAATAACCGTATGCACAGGTGCCGCAGTAAATGATGTAAATGGCAATAAGCCAATGCTGAATTTATATCCTAATCCGGCAAGTGCTGAACTGAATGCTGAACTACCTGAAGGCACTACGTCAATTACAATTACTGACATGGTAGGCAGAACCATGCTGACAAAGCAAGTAACTAACCGTGCAGCACACAAGTTAACACTGAATGTAGCGGGCATACCAGCAGGTAATTATATACTGAAAACGATAAGCAACGATAAAACCTATATCAACAAGGTTACAATAGTGCGTTGATCCTGTTTCCCCTATCATTAAAAAAACTGCAGCAACCCTGCAGTTTTTTTATTTTATAAAGTGAGGTTACCTAAATCAGAAAATACTTACAGTACATCACTAATCACATCGCTCTTACGTAATAGTTCTTCAATTTCTTTTTCGCGGCGGTGTATCTGCACCCGCATGGGCGAGAAGGACCAGGTGGTACGCAGTCGGGAGAGCCTGTCCTGCGGGGGCAGGAAGATGATCCTGCGCAGCCAGTTGAGCGGGGCAAAATGCTTCATCACATTCGATACCTTAACGAAGTAAACTACGGTAGAGGCATCGCAACGGTCAAGCATATTTCCTAGCTCCTGTATATCTGTAAACGAAGAGATACACAATACAGTACCGCTCTTCGGATTGAAATATTGCGGTAATGGCACATCTCTATGCCACGTACTGTTGCTGATGATACGTGCGCTTCGCTCGGCCTCTGATAGCTGCTCAGGAATATTAAAGGCCTGGTCGGGTATGTAGCGCATATCCCACTCCTTATGTGATAGCGTATCATATATCGTCCACACACTGTTCTTGTAATAGTTGAGCATTTCCTTCAGGTAATCTTCATTCATCCACTGCTGCTTTACAGCGGCATGAAATGATGCATAAAAATACAGGTGAGATGCGTAAGGCTCAAACCGCTCAGGCATACGCACTACCAGTTCCCTGTTACGGGCATATACCTTCCATACTATGCGGCGCACATCATCCCCTGCTTCAAAATCTTTATAATTCAGGTGCTCCCCTTCCACCCTTCTCAGCTGTTCTATCCGCACATCCATCGTTTCCGTCTTCTTCGGAAAAACTTCAGCATCAGACCCGTTGACCAACACAGGTGGCTGGTAAAAATGCCCGCTCACCGGCTGCGCCACCGCAAGCGAGAAGATATGCAGCATATCCTGGAAATACACGAACCCGCCCTTCAGGTCATACTCCTTGATATCGGGCAATACCAACCTGCTGCGACCGGTAATTGCAGCATTCCACAGGCTCTGTTCCTTGCGCTTATTAGACAGCAGGCTGAACCTGTCGGTCATAACATTTTCATCATAGAACAATCGCCCCTTCACAAAACCCAATACCGGGCGAATGGCACCATCGAGTCGTGCATTGAGATATAGTTTATTGTTTTTACCTTTTGCAGTTTCTGTAGAGAACTGCACCTCCAGTTTATTTCCTTTTTTGCTACGCAGCCACAGGTAGTAAAAAAAACTTACGAAGGTGCTGATAATGGATAACAGGATAAGTGCTGTTACAAACCATAAGGCTAGTTTACCCATCAGTATAATGAACGGAAGAAACGGAGATGGCTCTTCTCCTTTGGGTACAGGGCTGTACAGGAGGCTATAAGCTCCCCAGCCTGCCAATGCACACAAAACAGTATTAAGCGTAAAAGGAAAGTACTGCGTGTAATAGCGCACTTTCCATCTTATTTGTTTCCAGTTCATGCTTCTTTTAAAAAATGGGATAGCCGGGCAACCTATACAAGTTACAATGTATGAAAATAAAGAAAGGCAACAGAATGAGTTGTTAATCTTTCTGAAAAACTGGTCACTTTTCACTATTGGCAGTAGCCAGCTTTCTGCCTTTACCGGTGGGCAGCAAGATCAGGCGCAGCGTAGTATCATTGGTAAAGTAGCTGATGGCCCAGTTAATGAAGATCATCAGTTTGCTCCTGACACTCAGTATCAGCATCAGGTGCAGGAACATCCATGCGTACCAGGCCAGCCTGCCCTGGAAACTGAACCATGGCAGATCGACTACTGCTTTATGCTTACCTACCGTTGCCATAGTACCGGGGTCTTTGTAGCTAAACTCCGTGAGCGGTTTATTCTTGTCTATCCGCTGCAGGTTTGCAGCAAGGTTCTTTGCCTGGTTTATGGCCACATTGGCTAGTTGGGGATGTCCTTTGGGGTAATCATTAGTTTCCATATAAGCAATATCCCCTAACGCAAATACATTCACCATACCCTGTACCCTGCTATATGTATCTACCTTAATGCGGTTACCCCTCACTATGACATCTGCCGGTATGCCTGCAGGCACATTACCCATCACCCCCGCCGTCCATATCATGTTTCGGGTTCGGATGGTATTCCCATCCTTTAATACTACTGTATTCCCATCATATTCCTGAACGAGGGTATTCAGCATTAGCTTTACGCCCATTTGTTCCAGGTACTGTTGTGATTTATTTTGCGATGCCTCACTCATATTTTGCAGTGTATGCGGCATCCCTTCCACCAGGTATATATTGAGCCGGGAGAAATCCATATCAGGGTAATCCTTAGGCAGTACATTCTTTTTCATTTCTGCCAGCGATCCGGCTAATTCTACACCTGTAGGGCCACCACCTGCAATTACAATATTCATGATCTCTTCCTGCTCATCAGGAGTAGCGCTCAGGGCATCCTCGAAATTGAGTAATATGCGGTTTCTTAATGCAATGGCCTCATTGGTTGATTTCATAGGGAAGGCATACCGCTCAAATTGCTCATTACCAAAGAAATTGGATGTACAGCCTGTAGCAATGACCAGGTAGTCGTAATTAAAATCACCATCATCGGTATGTACCACACTGGCAGCACCATCTACCCCCTGCACTTTGGTAACACGCACATGTATATGCTTTTCACCCTGGAATACTTTGCGTAGCGGAAAGGAAATGGCACTTGGTTCTAACCTGGCAGTGGCCACCTGATATAGCAACGGCTGAAACTGGTGAAAATTGTACTGGTCAATAAGTGTTATATCATAACCGCTGTTCCTGAGCCGCCTGGCCATCTGCAATCCTGCAAAACCTGCCCCGAGTATTACCAGTTTTTTTGTCATAAACCACTTTGCAACTATTGCCACAAAAGCTGTGCCGCTAAATATAAAAAGCCACCCGCAGGTGGCTTTTTGTGAGGATATTATCGAAAAATGATTAGTCCATTTTGATTAGGTCCTTTTGAGCTTTGCTACGTTTCTTGTTGATAGGCACGTAAGCTCCTGCATAGAAGTTCATACCATAAGCTTTACCGCCCAGGAACAACAGCATATCATCGCTGCCGAAGAAGAAGCCACCGGCACGCAGACCCAGGCCAGCTTTCATCTTCTTGGTCATAGAGCTGTAAGTAAGTGGTATAGCAGCACAGAAGAAACGTGTATCCCAACGTGGAGTGACCGTTAACTGGCCATACATAGAGTTGCCATAGTTTGTACGGTTGGTCATATTGGTCATCAACGTAGCATTTACATAGAAGTGTGATGCTACATAATAATCTGCCCCGATGATCATAACAGTAGGCAGATGAACTTTTGCCTTAACCCTGCCGGTATCCATAGTATACCCTCTGCTGCGCGCATAGTTGGAAAATCCACCTGACTGAGAAATAGTATCTGCTATGTCATCAGTGAGCATAGAACCATTTGCTGATATTTTTGCTTCAAAGCTGGTGTACTTGATAGACCCCATATCAGTGATGGCTACCGAGCCGCGTACTTTATACTTATTGCTGCTCTGGTCATCATTGTCTGTTTCTTCAGTACGGTATTCATATACTGCACCAATGTCCAGGCCCCAACCTTTACCACCTTTCTTGCCAAGGAACTGGCCGGTAACATCGCCCAGGCCACCTACCAGCGACTGGCCATTGTCAATAAGGCTGGTAGCAAACTGCAGATCAGTATTGGTTGTAACCAATGAATCCTGTGCCGCATAGAAACGGCCATCAAGATTCTTACCCTTCAGCGACAGGAAGCCAAGGCCGCCCAGCCTGCTGATGGTGATACCTGCTTTTACATAATGCTTGTCTACATTATATACTTCGCGGGCATAAGTGAGTTTGAATTCGGTCCATGCATTAGCGGTCCAGTTAAAGTTCTTCGAAGCGATAGCGACGTCATTATTATAGCTTGGATTAAGCACTGAGCTGAACAGGTCCTGGCTGAAGTGATGGAACTGATTGATACCCCTGAACTTAGTGGTAAGTGCAAAACTGTTCTTATCATCTATAGAAACCATAATGCCCGGCAGTGTGACACTTGCATAAGGCATGAGTATATTAAAACTATTACTATTTGAAAGCGCAAACAGGCTACCTACATCCGAAGTGGATCCGAGATTGCTGGTAGCAGTGCTTAGATCCAGAGAGGCCAGGTTGTTATCGAGGCCAAAGTTCAGAGAGAACAGGTTCACTGCAAAACGAGTGCGGCTGTCAGCAATGTTTGCCGGATTAAGTGCCAGTCCCATCGGGCCACTCCAGTTACTTGTTGCTATTCCCATTAACGGCTGGGCTGTAGCTGCAAATGAAGCAGCGGATAACGCCATAATCAATGTAAATTTCTTCATATCGTGTTTTTAAAGATGATTAAGTAATCGAACGCAAACATACATACGGAAAGATTATAAACAAATACGTACTTATTGGTATTTTTAGTTGATCTGCTATCATTATATTCCCCGCAATAACGGCGTTTTGGAATAACAGCCAATATGATGTTGATTTGCATATTAGTTTTACTCAACTACCCATAATATGAAAAACAAACTACTATTGTTATTGTCCTTGCTGATCCTGAGCCTGTCTTCAAACAGCTATGCAGCATTTCTTGTGAAACGCGAAGCTACTGTATCCACTTCGCCGGTAGCGACTACATCAGAAAGCAATACTGCTGTACATCACAAGAGGTCTAAAATATCTAATATCGCATACCGTATCACACATCCGTTGCAAAACCTTGTACCGAGGCGCGGTCATGGTGACACAAATGGTATATTGTCACTGATATTCGGGATAGCTGGAATATTAGGCATTGGCTTTGGAGGAACATTATTATCTATTGCAGCTATAGTGCTTGGTGCCATAGGACTACGAAACAATGAACGATTTGCATTAGCGGGGCTAATTCTGGGTATTGCCGGCGTACTGCTATTGATAATTGCAGCCATTTTTATTGTTGCACTGATTAGTGCGTTACTCTAAATATAATTAACTTTTTATGCGGCATGATGGGCGACTATCATGCCGCATTAATTTATACGGTTATTGCATCCTTATTATCTTTACAGCTATGAAACGTTATTCATTGCTATTCTTAGCTGCGCTGTTGTGCAACCATATCTTATACGCACAAAGCACAGACACCTCGCTGGTCACACCTTTTGAGCGATCTAAAGGCAGGGAAACCGCTACCTACGAGGAGGCAATGGATTTTTATAAAAAACTGGCCGGACGCTACAATACCATAATGCTTGGCGATATGGGCATCAGCGATATAGGATACCCGCTGCGCTCTGTTTACTATACCAAAAACGGCAAGTTCACTAAAGATGATTGGAAGAAAGGGGAGAAGGTAGTGATACTTATCAATAACGATATACATCCCGGCGAGCCCGATGGTGTGGATGCCAGTATGATGCTGCTGCGCAATGCGGCAACGGGCAGAATAAATATACCCGAAAACATAGTACTTGTAGTAGTACCCATCTATAACATAGGCGGCGCACTGAACAGGAACAACTACAGCCGCGCAAACCAGAACGGACCGGAAAGCTACGGCTTCAGGGGCAACTCCCGCAACCTGGACCTGAACAGGGACTTCACCAAGTGTGATGCCGCGGAGACCCATGCTATGGAAGAATTGTTTGCACGGGTAAGCCCTGATATATTCATAGATAACCACGTAAGCGACGGTGCAGACTACCAGCACATCATGACGCTGCTGGCATCGCAGCATGATAAACTGGGCGGCGAAGTGGGTGAATATATGTACCGCAGCCTTACGCCCATGATCTATGCCGACATGAAAACCAAGGGTTATGACCTGGTTCCTTACGTAAACAACTTCAGCCCTACTCCTGAAAAAGGATGGACCGAATTCTACGAATCTCCACGGTTTGGCAGTGGCTTTGCCGCATTGTTCCAGGTATTCGCATACGTACCTGAAACCCATATGCTGAAACCATTCAAAGATCGTGTAAACGCAACCTATGCGCTGATGGAAAGCTTTATAAAAATAGGATCAGAACATGCCAAGGAGATAAAAGAAGCAAGGGCTCACGACCGTGCTGCGCTACTCACCAAAAAAGAGTTCGCGCTGGACTGGCATGTAGATACTACCCGTTGTGATAGTGTAGTATTCAAAGGATATGAATCAGGCTATAAACCCAGCAAGGTGTCCGGCCAGTCGAGGTTGTATTATGACCGTAGCAAACCATACACTAAAACAGTACCATTCTACAATCATTTTGTACCCACCCATACGGTAACTGCACCACGCGCATACATCATACCTAAGACCTGGGTGCCTGTTATCAGTTGCTTGAGGGGTAATGGCGTACATATAGAGCGCCTAACCGAAGACACCACGATAACAGTTACAGCCTATCACATAGACAATTACGAGACACTGCCCCACCCTTACGAAAAGCACTACCTGCATAAAAACATCAAGGTGACACCATCAACCGTATCGATGAAATTTATGGAAGGTGATTATGTGGTGGGATTAAAACAACCGGCAAAGCGCTACCTGGTGGAAGTACTGGAACCAACAGCACCCGACGGTTTCCTGGCATGGAACTTCTTTGACGGAATACTGCAGCAGAAAGAATACTTCAGCGATTATGTATTTGAAGATGTAGCGGCCGAGATAGTAGAAAAAGACCCCTCGCTGAAAGCTATGCTTGAAGAAAAAAGAAAACAGGACCCTGAATTTGCAAAAAACGGTGCTGCCCAGCTCGACTTTGTCTATCGCCACTCCCGTTTCTTTGAGCCGAGTGTAAACAGGTACCCGGTTTACCGGATAGAGTAGCATTATTGCTCAGCATCAAACCATACTTTGGTCTTGTCATTCCAGGTACCATTGTAATTTATGGTCAGTTCCTCACCCGATTTTATATCCCTTACCGTCTGGATGAAGATGGTATTATTGTCGTAATCCATGTAATATTCGCAATTGGATCTGTAGGAATGGTTGTAAAGCGGCACCCAGCCAAGGGCCATACAGCACATTTCCGCCCCATCAGGCTGCCATTCGAAGATATAATCGTGCAGCAGGGTCTTATCCAGGTGTTTGCGGTCTTCGGCACTCATGATGATCACCGGGGCCGTTTCTATGATAGTAGCTGCTTTAAGGGCTTTTTTAGTGAAAACACCCCGTCCTTTGCTCGTGGTCTCCCCTATATGCAGGTATGAAATGGACATGGAAAGAAGTAAAATTTTTTAAAATGCTTATTTATAATAAAATAGTACTTTTTTAATGGTCTTTTTATATTTTTACAACTTAAAGGTACCTGATATGAATTTGATTAAAAAACCAATATTTTTTCTTTTGTTAGCTTCGCTGGTATTGCCTAATGCAGTTTCTGCGCAATATCGCTGGCAGGTAAATCCATTATTCAGTTATCTCAGGGACCTGGAACGTTATGAAATAGGCGGAACTTATGTAATGCCATCCTCTGAATTTGCAGGTGTTACACGTGCGGTTGGTGCAGGGGGCTCATTCTTAGGAGATACTACATTAAAACGCGCTCAGACAGGTACCGGTATCGGCGGTTCAATAGGATTATCACTACCTTTCAAAGCTACCGGCCACATCAGTTGCTGGGCTATGTCGCTTCACCTGATGTTCAATCAGTACACGTTCACAGACATTAATAAAAATATTGAACTTGACGGCACATTTACAGCAGTTACGCCTATGCTTTCTGCCACTACTACCCAGATAGCACTGCCAATAGGTATAGACTGGAAAGCGGGAACAGATGCGATAAAGACAAAACGTCTGAAATTCGGTACATCGCTGGGAGCAGGGTTCATTCCCCAGTTCAATATGACCAGCATGGTAGAACCAACAGGGTTTGATGCGCAGAATAGCTTCGGTTTTACACCATACCTTAAGGCTGAAGGTGCTCTTTTTGCAGGCATGTGCCTGAAACTGAGGCTGATATACACTATGGGTAATATTACCTTTATAGATGTTGCCCGCTCAGTACCCGGCTACAATGATGGGCCTTACAAGATCACATCTACCGGCAACATTATGCTTTCTTTCATCATTATGCCATTCTCGGCAGGTTGGGGAGAAACACACTGGTATAACACCTACGATACCTACAACCAGCACGACAGGCTGAACTAATACAATATAGATCACTTACCATAAAAAATGCCCACCGGATATCCGGTGGGCATTTTCATTTATAGCTTATTGACAATTAATATTTCTTCTTGCCTTTGTAGCCGCCACGATCTCCGCCGCGGTCGCCACCGTCCCTGTTACCGAAAGAGCGTACATCGCCTGAGAAACGTGCACCCTGTGGTTTTGGCCTGCCGCTTCCGCGAGACTCACCGCCGCCGCCGCCACCAAAGGAGCGTTGTTCTGCTTCCTCTAGGCGTACTTTACGGCCCTTAAATTTCTTCTGAGACAAATGCTCTACAATATACTCAGAGGCTTCGCCCGGTACATTAAAGAAGCTGCTAAGATCACGAACCGTGACACGGTCGATCACATTAGCCTCAATATCAATTGATTCAGTGATGAACTTTACCAGTGATTGGTTAGTAAGTCCGTCCTTTTCGCCAAGGTTGATGAACAGGCGCACATAACGGTTACCACGGCTCCTGTCTTTATCCTTGTTCTCATAACCTGCATTCAGGTCATCAGAATCCTGGTAGGCGTCAATAGTATCTTTAAGTTGCAGCCATATCAGCTTGCGTATCAGTTCATCCTTATCTACATCCGCAAATTGCTCATGAATAGAATCCCTGTACAACTTTGCAAAATCAGGTAATGGTTCTGCGTTTGCTATCTGCTCCATGTAGAAGAACAGGCGCTTGCGCACTACTTCTGCACCATCCGGAATGTCGCTCTTATGGAAACGCTGTTTTACCAGGCGTTCTATCTGGCGAACATTAGAAATCTGCTTAGGAGAAACAATAGACATACAGATACCTGACTTACCGGCACGTGCTGTACGGCCGCTACGGTGCGTATATACTTCAGGATCATCCGGTAATTCGTAGTTGATAACGTGAGAGATGTCATTGACATCGATACCACGCGCAGCAACGTCGGTAGCTACTATGCACTGTAATGCCTTGCTTTTGAAACGTTCCATCACCTTGCTACGCATCTTCTGGTCCATATCGCCGTGCAATGCACTTACATGGTAACCCATTTTCATGAGCTTTTCAGAAACTTCCTGCGCATCCTGCTTGGTACGGGTAAATATGATACCGTAGATGCCGGGAGTGAAATCCAGCAAGCGGCGAAGTGTTTCGAAACGATTATGGTGATTGGCCACATAATACTGGTGGTCAATGTTTTCATTGGTTGAATTTGCCGCTGCTACTGAAAATTCTTTCCAGTCTTTCATGAAGCGCTTGGCGATACCACGAACTTCATTGCTCATCGTAGCTGAGAATAACCATGTATGCTCACGAGCTGGTGTATTCTTCAGGATCACGTCAATATCTTCACGGAAGCCCATGTGCAGCATTTCATCTGCCTCAACCCGTACCAGGTACTGCCGGTGCTCCAGTGATAATGCTTTACGCTCCAGCAGGTCAATAAGACGACCGGGAGTAGCCACGATAACCTGTGGGTTAGCGCGCACATCCTTGATCTGTCCTACAATAGAAACACCACCATATACGGCAGTAATGCGCAATCCGCGCATCTGTGAGCCATACTTGCTCATTTCTTCCTGTATCTGCATACAGAGCTCCCTCGTAGGACTTAATACGAGTGCTTGTACGTGTTTAACTGATACATCAACATGATGTAGTAACGGCAGGCCATATGCTGCTGTCTTCCCGGTTCCGGTCTGGGCCAGTCCAATAATGTCTGTGGGCTCTGCTAAAAGATGAGGTATTACTATTTGTTGAATAGGCGTAGGAGTCTCAAAGCCAAGGTCGGAAATAGCCCGTGTCAATTCTTCCCTGAGGGAGAATGATGAAAAAGAATTCATTTGTAAAGAACTTTAAAAATAATGTTCCGCCAATTTGGCGAAGCGGGTGCAAAGGTACGATAAATAAATGAAAGAAAAATTAAATCCCAATGTTTATACCTATATTAAGCCAATGATAATGGTGGTTTAACATTTCACCAACTTATAAGCTGCAGCAGGGAATTACTCGTATTTACCATTGCCCCATGCAGCCACCGGCTTTATCCATTCGGGAAGCGGCTTGTATAGGAAGCCATGCCTGAGGCCGGTATGCAGTTCTATCTCTTTATAATGCGGCACAGCCAGTGTTGATTTTGACTTCACAGTATTACAGGACCTTCCCATATCATCGCTTTCCTCGTATATCGACAATATGTTGCCGCAAAAATTCAGGCCCGGAAATGACTGTAGCGTGTAGTCGCTACAACCGGCCATAAATACATAGTTTACCTTTTCATTCTTCACCAGTGAAGATACATTCATGGCTATCATGCTCCCTTTGGATGCTCCGACTACTGTAATTGCTCCCGGCTTAACGCCCCTCTTCATCAGGCTATCTATCTGCCCGGCTACTTTTGCTGCATATGCCTTTACATCCGTATTCGGCTTCCTGCATTCAGATATTACTACGAATCCTTCGTGCTGCAATGTTTTTATGATGTCATTGTATTGGTAAGCCCCGAAGCCATTTACCTTATCTACGGCATTTGCGCCCTGGTCTTCAACTATCCTGCCGTGCAGGTAAAAGAGATAGTTCTGCGCCGGCGACACAGTAACAAAGGAGATCAGTATAAAAAGTATATGCAGTAACCGTTTCATAGCAGAATAAAAGTACGATTTGTTCTAAATAAAAATGCCGCCCATTTTGGGGGCGGCATTTAATTATTAAATCAAATGGTTATTGCATTTTCGCAAACTTGGCGGTAGTGAGCAGTATGTCATTTTCGTCATAGATCATCACGAGATACATACCATTTGTCAGGCTGCTTACATTGATCTGTGTCGCAGCTTTTTCGCTGATCAGCACTTTACCATCCACGGTAAGTATGGTCACGTTCACTTTTACAGGAGCTTCTACATTCAGCATAGCTGTTGCAGGGTTCGGATATATCCTGATATCGTTTCCGTTAGTTGGCGAATTGTTTACAGCAGTGCTGCCACCACCGCCACCACCGCCTCCACCACCGCCGCCTCCGCCACCACCTGTGGTGATCACGTAAACCGCTGAAGTATCAGAGCAACCACGGATATCGGTAACCGCTACTTTATAAGAGCCTGCAGTTGACGGATGTATCGTATTTGTATTCGCACCGGCGATCATTACATTATCCTTATACCACTGGTATGTAGAGAACAAGCCTGTATACAGTGTATTAGGTGCTGTGAATGACACAACAGCATCCGGACGTGGCACCATGGTAGGGCCGGCAAGCAGTTCGCTGCACGTACCGTTACTGATCACTACAGTATAAGTACCTGTATCTGTTGCAGTATAGCCTACCAGTGTTTCGCCCGGTATTACAGATCCGTTCTTATACCATTGGTATGTAATACCTACTGCAGGGGTAGCAACGGTCATGAACTCTCCTTCTGTATGACACAGTGTAGCAATACCCGCAGGTACCACCGTAGCACCGGCTATAGAGCCTCCTATTGTCAGGTTAACCGTTGCCGTGCTGCTGCAACCGAATGAGTTGGTTGTAGTGTACATGATCGTTACATTACCGGAAGAAACTGCTGTTACAAGGCCTGTGCTGCTTACAGTAGCAATTGTTATATCGCTGCTGCTCCAAACACCACCCGTTACGCTTTCGGTAAGATTAAGTGAAGTACCTGAACATAAATTAGTAAATAATGCAGTTATAGTACCTGCAGATGGCGCAGGATTAACCAATAAAGCCGCAGAATCCACGACTGCTCCGCAGGCGTTAGATACAGTATAGTATATTTCATTGGTACCTGCTGCCACACCTGTTACCACACCCGTAGATGGGTTAACGGTAGCCACAGACATGTCGCTGCTGCTCCACACACCACCCGGCATAGTGCTGAATAGTGTAGTTGTAGCACCTGCACAAACCGTCATCGTTCCCGTGATCGGCGTAGAGACAGGTATTGTGAATACCGTATCGCCTGTTGCCGCAGTACCTGTGCAACCAAGACCATCTGTAACACTATACATTATAGTTACTGTACCCGCAGCCATACCATTTACGATACCTGAGCTAATGCCCACGGTAGCAATGGCAGGGTTACTGCTGGTCCATGCACCACCCGGTGTAGCACTTGCCAGCGTTGTAGCCGAACCGATACAGTGGTGAGTAGTACCTGTAATTGCAGCTACCAGCGGCAGTGGATTCACTGTTTCTACAGCAGAAATAGTAGATGTGCAACCCAATCCGTTGGTGAAGGTGTAATTAATATTAACTGATCCTGCGCTTACGCCTGTTACAATGCCGCTTACAGAACCTACAGTAGCTATTGCCGTATTGCTGCTGCTCCAGAAGCCACCTGTAGTAGCATCGCTAAGTACGGCAGTAGATCCCACGCACACATTCATTGTACCTGTGATAGCCGGCAACAGTGGCAATGCATTTACTGTTTCAGTTATGCTGACCGTACCCTCGCAACCAAATGCGCCTGTAAATGTATAATTGATATTTACCGTACCCGCGCTTATACCGGTAACCACACCCGAGGCAGAGCCTACGGTTGCAATAGCCGAATTACCACTGCTCCATACACCGCCAACTGACGCATCGCTCAGCACTACTGATGAACCTACGCAAACATTGGTCGATCCTGTAATAGGGGCAACAACTGGTGATGGATTAACAGTATCTGCTGTCGGCACATTAGCCGTACAACCAAAGCCGTTTGTAACTGTATAATTTATGAACACCGTTCCCGCACTCACACCCGTTACCAGGCCGGTCAGCGAACCAACGGTTGCGATACCTGTATTGCTGCTGGTCCATACACCACCCGGTGTAGCATTAAACAGCGTAGTGCTTGTTCCGATACACTGGTGTGTGATACCGGTGATACCTGCAACCGATGGCAGCGGGTTCACCGTTTCAGCTGTAACTGCCGTAGCAGAGCAACCGCACGGACTTGTGAATGTATAGGATATATTGACTGTACCTGCGGTCATGCCTGTAACCACTCCGGTCAGCAGATCCACAGTTGCTATTGTAGTATCTGCACTTGTCCAGAAACCACCTGCAGTTGCATCAGATAATGTAACCGAAGCGTTGACACATACCGCACCTGATCCTGTTATTGCAGCTACCGTTGGTAAAGGATTCACCGCTTGCAGCCTTGTCACGGTACCTGTACCGCATATATTAGTAACAGTATAGCTGATCGTTACAGTACCTACAGATACTCCTGTCAGCACACCTGTCGAAGCATCGATAGTAGCCACAACAGGATTGCTGCTCACCCACACGCCACCCGGAGTAGAATTACCCAGGAGCGTAGTAGCGCCGATACATGCGTTAACACTACCTGTGATCGGTGACAACACCGGGGTAGTAAATACCGTATCAGGAGATGTTACGCTGTTAGGACATCCGAACATATTGGTAACCGTATAAGTAATGGTAGAGATACCAGCTGCCACACCTGTCACTACACCGGTTGTAAAGTCAACCGATGCCGATGTAGGATTGCTGCTGGTCCATATACCACCGGTCACGGCATCAGCAAGAGTTATTGTAGTACCTGAGCACTGGCTGGTAGGTCCGGTGATCGGCGCTACAAAAGGAACAGGGTTAACAGCTATTATTTTGCTTGCAACACTTGTTCCGCAAACATTGGTAACTGTATAGAATATGGTATCAATACCTACTGTTACACCGTGTACTATACCCGGCGCCATCAATATAGCATTAGGATTTGCTGCAAACCACAGTCCGCCCGGCACCGATGCTGTAAGAGTAATACCGGATCCAACGCAAACACTGTTACTTCCCGATATGGTACCTGCCGTAGCAAACGGCACGATCGTGATCACCTTAACTGCATGAGCAGTTCCGCAACTGTTGGTCACAGAATAAGATATAGGCGTAGTACCTGCATTTACACCTGTCACCAGGCCTGCTACTACTGTAGCATTTGCATTACCTGCACTCCATACACCACCCGGCACAGAAGGAGCCAGTGTTATAGACGAACTGATACATACGCTATCAGGTCCACTTAATGTGCCTGCATTAGGTGCAGGATTCACGGTGATAGTTGCTGAAGTGCTTACAGAACCGCAAGCCGTACTGATCGAATACACGATAACACCTGCGCCAGCTGCTACGCCTGTAACAACACCACTGGCAGAGCCAACAGTAGCGATACCTGTATTAGTACTGCTCCATACACCACCGGTCACGGCATTTGCAAGAGTAATAGATGCACCTGCACATACCACCGAAGGACCTGTAATAGTACCCGAAGATGGTAATGTTATAACTGAGATCGTTTTGGTAGCCGTAGCGATACCGCAGAAATTGGTAGTGGTATAGTTAATTGTATCAAGTCCCGGTGCTATACCTGTTACCAGGCCGCCTGTAGTAATGGTAGCACGGCTGTTGCTTGCGCTCCATGCACCACCCGGCACATTGTCAGACAACATGATAAGCGAGCCTACACAAACTGTTGATGGCCCTGAGATAGTACCTGCTGTCGGTAATGTATTGATCGTGATCGTTTTAGTAGCTACTGCAGTACCACAAGCAGTGGTAACAGCATAAGAAATAACGCTTGTACCTGCCGCAGCACCTGTAACTACACCACCTGTGCTCACAGTAGCATTTGTATTGCTGCTGCTCCATACACCACCGCTCACACCGTCAGACAATGTGATGGATGCGCCCACACAAACACCTGCAGGCCCTGTCACAGTACCTGCTGAAAGCACTGGGCCAATCGTTATTGGTAAAGTTGCAGTAGCTGTTCCGCAAGCATTAGTAATAGTATAGCTGATGGTATCAAGACCCGGTGTCAATGCAGTAAGCACACCTGTACTTGTGATCGTAGCGTTTGAGTTACTGCTGATCCACAGACCACCCGGTGTTGCACCTGTATCTGTATATATAGTAAATGTACCGGCACAAACTGTTGTTGGTCCTGCTATGACGCCTGCATTAGGCACAACATCCACAGATATTACCCTGGTGGTAGCGGCTGTGCCGC
Organism: uncultured Flavipsychrobacter sp.; assembly: GCA_964478855.1. Lineage (GTDB taxonomy): Bacteria > Bacteroidota > Bacteroidia > Chitinophagales > Chitinophagaceae > Nemorincola. Next base: position 33,639 of record CAYZKL010000012.1, on the reverse strand, counting down.
AACTTGTGGTAACAGTATAGGTCACAGTATCCAGTCCGGCTGTGATGCCCGACACCAGCCCACCCACAGTAATAGTAGCACGGCTGTTGCTCATAGTCCATACACCGCCGGTTACAGCGTTGGTCAGGGTCATTGAAGAACCGATACACACGCCCGCAGGACCTGTTATAGTACCCGCACTTGGCGAACCACCTATGGTTATAACCCTTATTGCAGATAATGTACCGCAGCTATTGGCTACAGTATATGATATAGTATCAGTTCCTGCTGATACAGGCGTTACTACTCCGCCCGGGGTAATCGTGGCATTTGCATTGCTCATGCTCCATACACCACCGGTTACCGTGTTGGTATAGGTAGCAGGGAACCCGAAGCACAATGATGCCGGGCCACTAATACTACCTGTATTAGGCAGCGGATTCACACCTACTGTCCTCGAAGTTGTTGCAGTACCGCAGCTATTGGTAACGGTATAAGATATAGTATCTAATCCACCGGCAACACCTGTAACAACACCTATAGGCGATACGGTAGCTATTGCAGTGTTTGAACTGCTCCAGGCACCGCCTGCCACACCATCACTAAGAGTAATGGATGAACCTGCACATACCACACCAGGCCCGGTAATCGTACCCGCCGATGGTGCTGTGCCTATAGATACAGTAAATGAGGTAGTAGCTGTGCCGCACACATTGGTCACAGTGTACCTTATCGTATCTAATCCGTTTGATACCGGAGTTACCACACCACCACCTGTGATGGTAGCTCTTGCATTAGTAACACTCCATACACCACCCGGAGATGCATTGGTATAAGTGGCCGGCGTACCAATACACAATGAAGAAGGACCGACAATGATACCTGCATCAGGCAATGGATTGACCGTAATTGTCTTGGTAGCTGATATTGTTCCGCATGCCGCAGTTACAGTATAAGATATAGTATCTATACCGCCACCTGTACCGGTAACGATACCTGTGGTACCTACCGTTGCTATAGAAGTATTACTGCTGCTCCATACACCACCCGGTGCAGGATCACTTAATATAATTGATGAACCCACGCCCACACTGCTTGCACCGGTAACAGTACCTGCTGTAAGGAATGAACCAATGTTCAGCACGATAACAGAGGTGATACTGCCGCAACTATTGGTCACAGTATATCTTACTGTATCTACACCCGGAGCAATAGTTGTTAACAGACCCGTGCCGGTTATTGTAGCCAGCAACGGATTAGAAACACTCCATACACCACCCGGTGCGGTACTTGAATAAGTTGCAGCCATACCCGCACATAATATAGACGGCCCGGTAAGCGTACCTGAAACAGGAAGTGGATTAACCGTAATTGTCTTTGTTGCGAATGTAGATCCGCAACTGCTGGTCACCGTATATAATATAGAATCAGGTCCCGCAGTAACACCTGTTACTACACCGCCACTGGTTACAGTAGCATTGGCATTAGTACTGCTCCATACACCACCCGGTGCCGGATCACTCAATACTATTGATGATCCTTCACACACTGTACTTGCACCCGTAATCGTCACTGTCTTTGTAGTAAATGAAGTACCACACGCATTGGTAACGGTATATGTTATTGTATCCACACCCATAGATACTCCGGTAAGTAAGCCTGTACCGGCATTAATGGTTGCATTAGCATTGCTCACGGTCCACACACCACCTGTTCTCACATTGGTATAAGTGGTAAATGTACCAGCGCAAAGCAATGCTGTACCAACTATTGTACCCGGTCCTGTAGGCACCACATCTATTGTATGCGTAGCTACAGCCGTACCACAGCCATTAGTTACTGAATAAGATATTGTTGCCATACCTCCGCTGATAGTAGTTACCAGCCCTGTGGCAGAACCTACCGTAGCTATAGAAGGAGTACCGCTGCTCCATACACCACCCGGTGCCGCATCAGACAATGAAACCAGTGAGCTCACACATGCCGTAGTGGCACCTGTTATAGCGCCTGCATTAGGCAGCGGATTTACGGTAAGTGTTGTACTTACTGCACATGAACCGATAGTATATGTTATAGCGGTCGTTCCCACGGATACTCCGTTTGCAATACCTGATGCAGAGCCTATGGTTGCAACAGCAGGTGTAGCACTTGTCCAGATACCGCCGGTTACAGCGTCAGATAATGTAGTGTTGCTGCCAATACAAACTGAAGGCAAAGAAGGTATGATTGCAGTAGGTGTAGTACTTATAGTTATTGACTTGGTTGCAATGCAACCTAAAGCTGTATAAGTAATGTTTACATTACCCGCCGACACACCATTTACGATACCCGTAAGCGACCCGATGGTAGCTGTGGCAGTTGCACTGCTGCTCCATGTACCGCCCGCGGTGGCATCGCTCAATGTAGTTGTTGCGCCTACACATATCGCTATAGCACCTGCCGGAGTGATTGATGAAGGATTAGCATTTACCGTTACAGTCCTTGTCACAAAACAACCTGCACCTGTGGTGTAAGTTACCACAGATGTTCCTGCAGTAACGCCGGAAACAATACCGGTAGATGATCCTACCGTAGCGACAGCAGGTGTACCGCTCGTCCAAGCCCCACCGGATGTGGCATTGCTCAATGTTGTGGTAGCACCCACACATACCGCAGCCGTACCGGTTATCGCGGCAGGCAAACCATTAACGGTAAATACTGCAGTTGTTCTGCAACCCGTAGACAATGTATAAGAAATATTAGAAGTACCCGCAGAAACCGCATTCACAACACCTGTTGCAGAACCAATGGTTGCTACTCCCGTGTTACTGCTGCTCCAGGTACCACCTGCGGTAGCATCGCTGAGCGTAGTTGAGTTACCAACGCACAATGTAGTTGTTCCTGTAATAGTAGCCGGAACAGGATTAACACTAACTGTCCTCGCCGCGATACAGGTTCCTATAGCATATGTTATGCTTGATGTACCTGCCGCCACACCTGTCACTATACCTGTAGATGCACCAATAGTAGCAACACCCGTTGTACCGCTGCTCCATGTACCACCTGCGGTAGCATCACTAAGCACTGTAGTAGATCCTGCGCACACCGTATTGATACCGGTGATAGCTACAGGTGTAGGATTAACGGTCATAGCGAAAGTAACATTACAACCGGTACCGAGCCTGTAAGTGATAGTAGCGGTACCGGCAGTAACGCCTGATACAACGCCCAATAAAGAGCCAATAGATGCAACGCCTGTATTACTGCTGGCCCATGTACCACCCGGAGTGGCATCGCTAAGAGCAGTAGTTGATCCCACACACAGTGTATTTGCACCTGTGATAGCAGCCGGTATCGGATTAACATTTACTGAAGTAGTAGCTATACAGCTACCTATTGCATAAGTTATGTTTGCTGTACCTGCCGCTACACCGCTGACAATACCGGTGGATGCACCCACTGTAGCTACACCTGGCGCGCCACTGCTCCAGGTACCACCGGCAGTCGCATCACTGAGTGTAGTGGTAGACCCCGCACACACGGTAGTTGTTCCGGTTATGGCTACAGGCGTAGGATTAACTGTCATTGCGAAAGTAACATTGCAACTTGTACCCAACCTGTAGGTAATGGTAGTTGTACCGGCAGTAATGCCGCTTACAATTCCTGTCAAAGAACCTATGGTAGCAATACCGGTGTTGCTGCTTGCCCAGGTACCGCCGCCGGTAGCATCACTTAATGTAGTGGTAGATCCAACACATACATTGTTGGCTCCCGCTATGGCAGCAGGTAATGGATTGACCGTAACCGTAGTGGTTACAAAACAACCGTTACCTGTGGTATAACTGACCACTGATGTACCACCTGATACACCGGAGACTATTCCTGTTAGTGAACCTACTGTAGCCACGCCTGTATTGCTGCTGGCCCATGTACCACCGGCAGTTCCGTCACTTAATAAAGTGGTGGAGCCTGCGCAAAGCGTGGTAACGCCAGAGATAGCTGTAGGCACTGCATTAACTGTAACTGTTGTTATCCGTGTACAGCCTGTTGGCAAAGTGTAGGTAATGATACTCGTGCCTGTTGTTATCCCGGAGACTACACCGGTAGCAGACCCTATGGTCGCTACGGCAGGTGTAGCACTTGCCCATGTACCGCCCGTACTTGCGTCACTCAGAGTAGTCGTAGACCCCACGCACACAGTAGTATTACCCGCAATAGCCGCAGGCAATGGATTGACCGTAATTGTTTTAGTTGCATTGCAACCCGGTGCATTTGTATAAGAGATCACTGCAGTACCGCCCACCACACCTGTTACCAGGCCGGTAAGAGAACCAATAGTAGCAACTCCGGGCGCACTACTACTCCATGTGCCGCCGGTAGTGGCATCGCTAAGTGTTGTAGTTGCACCTACGCAAAAAGAAACTGTAGTAGTAGGCGTAATGACCGCCGGAGGATTAGTGACCGTTACAGTAGTAGTACTGAAAGCCGATGCGGGACACGCACCCAATGTAGCAGACACAGAATACACACCTGAAGCGGCAAGGGCAGCACCGGTAATAGTCGGATTCTGAAGTGTTGAATTGAATGACGAAGGGCCGATCCAGTTGTAAGTGGCACCGGTAGATGATGTTGCCGTAAGATTGATATTACTGCCTACACATACCGGAGTATTGCTGCTTACGGTTGGCGCAGTTGGCAATAACCTTGTAGGATCCAGGAAAATGAATAGGGTATCCTGTACTCCAGTACAACCATCTATACCTATAGCACGCAGCCTGATTATTGAAGAAGTACCTGTGGTCACCTGTGTGGTAGACCCTGTAGTTGCAGATAATGTTTCGCCGCTTAGTGATGTCCATGACCATGCATAACTGCCGGGGTTAGGGATATCTACTGTAGTAAGCGTATTTTGACATACACGTGCAGTATCACCTGATACGTGAGAACCTGCTGTATCGCCTGATGCAGTCCAGTCCGGTAATGTCGATTCAAATGCCCTGGTAATGTCGGACGCTTTCAATATATATGCGTATGCGAAGTTGACGCTATCGCCGGCACCTAACGTACCGAGGTTGAACACAACGCCGATACCTGCATCTAATGATGAATTGCCTGAGTAGTTAACTGTTGATGAACCTGCGTATAACACATCAGCATCTACAGTTGGCGATAGCACACTGGTATTGATGTAAAAGCACCTGGCACGGCAATCCAGTGTACCGAGGCCAAGATAAGCATTAGAAAAAGTAAGACCGGTACCTGATACCAGTGTTGCATTCAATGTATTAGGCAACTGGTAATCTACTGAGTTGTTAGTGACATAGCTGCCACCGCCCGGGGTAGCCACTTCATTATCAGGATCCACAGTTCTCAAATAGTAAATATTATTTCTTGGACTACCTGATACGTTCCTGATGGTCACATACATGGTAAAGAACACATTGGCTGTATCCAGTACAGTCGTCTGTGTTATGGACAATCCGTTATAAGATCCCTGCCATACACTGATACGTTTTGAGCCAAGGCTGGTATAAGAAACGTTACTCCCTGTAAGTGTGCCTGTAAATAAGAATCCTCCGCAAACATCATTCTGGTTCCATGCATCAGCCTGTACTCCATTCACTTTTATGCTCCATCCTTCCTGTGGGGCACCCGGCAAAAAGTAATCACCGATATAGTTCGGGCTGCCTATGCTCCATCCATCCTTGTCCGGATCTGCCACAAAACCAAGCCCCTGGCCAAATGTGGTACAGGTGCTGGTACAGCGGTTATCCATCGCTACCGAGCCTCGGTTATGATACCCACCCGGTGCTGGTTCGCTGGAACCGAATGCACCATTGATGTTGATACCTACCTCCACGTAATTGCCTTGCAGGAAGACATTACAATTGGTAAGCTGTGCGCTGGCCGTATTCGCAATAACGGTCAGTGCGGCAATGGTGGTGATTACTTTAGTAATTTTCAGGATGTTCATACAGTATGATTATCTTAAATGAATGCTTACAATGAGTTACTTAATGGCCGACTTAGTGAACGGAACACTGTGAACAAGAGCAGGGTCACTGTTATAGTAGATATTAAAGTTGTAGTTGCCGGGTTGCAGCCTGGTTATATCCAGCTGCGCCGCATGGCCATAGCTTTTTTCTGCTGAGCGCCATTGTGTTACTTTTTTACCGGAAGCATCAGTAATATCAATTGAAAATGTTACCTGCGCCGCAGTTCCTAATACAAAATTCAGGTTGTTGATAAACGGCACCGGGGACAGATTATAATTCACATTGATACGCTCAATGCTGCCTTTTTCTTTATTCAGTATTTCTACATCGTAGTGACCGGCTATAACAGTACGGTCCACAACTGCATTGCCCGGACTCATCTCACCTTTCATCTGCTGGCCAAAAGCCAAACTCACCTGCATCAATAAAGCCATTAAGCAAAATGGAATAAAAAATTTCTTCATAATGATCTGTTTAACAACTACGTTATTATCAATAGAATTCCGTTCAGGGCATTACTACCCCAATATAAGACGTTAAAATTAATTTATTTTTTATCACTTCCCAGTAACCTGGAGCATTTTTTATGCACATTTAGATTATTTCTAAATATATTAACCGGCAATTAGTTTAGCTTCCAGCCACATATTACGATAAAACAAAACGCACGCCCAAAGGCGTGCGTTCGTAATATATCAGGTAAATTGCTACTAAATGTGCTGTTTGAAGTATTCCAGGGTACGCTTCAGGCCTTCTTTACGGTCCACTTTAGGTTCCCAGCCCAGTATTTCCTGTGCCTTTGTGATGTTTGGCTTACGCTGCTTCGGATCATCCTGTGGCAGTGGCTCGTATATTATCTTGGATTTTGAGCCGGTAAGTGCCAGTATCTCTTCTGCAAACTGCAGCAGGGTGATCTCTGACGGGTTACCAATGTTTACCGGCATAGTATAATCCGATAATAACAGTCGGTAGATACCTTCTACCAGGTCATCTACATAGCAGAATGAACGGGTCTGTGAACCGTCTCCATACACAGTCACATCTTCTCCCCTGAGCGCCTGGCTCATAAAGGTAGGCAGCGCGCGGCCATCATCGAGGCGCATACGCGGACCATAGGTATTAAATATTCGTATTATGCGTGTTTCCACCTGGTGAAAGGTATAGTAAGCGCGGGTAATGCTTTCCATGAACCTTTTGGCTTCGTCATACACACCACGAGGACCCACCGGGTTTACATTACCCCAGTATTCCTCTGTTTGCGGGTGTACCAGCGGATCGCCATACACCTCCGATGTGGACGCCACCAGAATCCTTGCTCCTTTCGATTTGGCCAGGCCCAGCAGGTTATGCGTACCTAATGCCCCCACCTTCAATGTCTGTATCGGCATTTTCAGGTAGTCTATCGGGCTTGCAGGAGATGCAAAATGCAGTATATAATCAATGTTACCCGGCACATGTACGAACTTCGTTACATCGTGATGGTAAAACTGGAACTCTTTCAGCGGAAACAGGTGCTCAATATTCTTGATATTGCCTGTAAGCAGGTTATCCATGCCTATCACTTCGTAACCTTCCTTCAGGAAACGGTCGCAAAGGTGAGAGCCTAAAAAACCTGCTGCCCCTGTTATCAATATGCGTTTTGCCATAATTTTATCTTTAGCTATAATTCTTATTTAACGTGCGTATCTACTGTACTCAATCAGTTAATCGATCATTGGCTAATTGCCAAATTGACTAATCAAGCACCCCACGCTCCCGTACTATGGTACCATGCGGTGCTGCAAGCATATTGCGCACCTGCGGATGGATCACCTTTCGGCCTACACTTTCATAATAGAAGGTCAGTTCCTGCATTTTTTCGAGCGAATACACATTACGGCCATCGAAGATCGCAGGGTGTACCAGCACTTCCTGTATGCGCTCAAAATCAGGGTTGCGGAATTCGCTCCACTCGGTTACCACTATCAGTGCGCTGGCACCGGTAAGTGCATCGTACTGATCGGTAGCGTAGTGTATCTTATCGCCCATCAGTTGTTTCACATTGCCCATGGCTTCAGGGTCAAACACGCGCAGCTTTGCGCCTGCTGCTGTAAGTTCACTGATCAGGTCCAGTGCCGGAGCATCACGTATATCGTCGGTTTCCGGCTTAAAGGCCAGGCCCCATATAGCAAATGTATAGCCGCTCAGGTCGCTGCCAAAGTAGTTGCGCACCTTGCGGCCCAGCACCAGCTTCTGCTTGTCATTCACCTTCATTACCACATTCACCAGCTGAAAATCGTAATCCATCTCCAGTGCGGTATGAGCCAGTGCTTTTACATCTTTAGGAAAGCAGCTGCCACCGTAGCCGATACCTGGGAACAGGAACCGCTTGCCTATACGGCTGTCGCCACCCATACCTATACGTACCCAGTCCACGTTGGCGCCGGTCTTCTCGCACAGGTTGGCCATCTCATTCATAAATGATATACGCATAGCCAGGTATGAGTTGGCTGCATACTTCGTCATTTCCGATGAGCGCTCATCCATAAAATGGATAGGATTACCCTGCCTTACATAAGGCTGGTACAACTCATCCATTACTTTTCTTGCCTTTTCTGATGATGTACCTATCACCACCCTGTCCGGCTTCAGAAAATCATCTACAGCCACACCTTCCCTCAGGAACTCGGGGTTAGATACCACATCAAACAGTTCCGGATTCAAGTGCTGCACCAGTACCGAATGTACCTTTTCTGCAGTACCCACCGGCACCGTACTCTTATTTACTATTACCGTATATTTTGTGATTATTTTGCTCAGCGATGCAGCCACGTCCAGCACATACTGCAGATCTGCGCTGCCATCCTTGCCGGGCGGTGTAGGCAATGCTAGGAAGATGACCTTTGCATCCTGTATACCTGCAGCCAGGTCTGTGGTAAAGCTCAGGCGTTTTTCTTTTATGTTGCGTTCCAGCAGTACATCAAGCCCAGGCTCGTATATAGGTGATTTACCTTCCCTCAGGCTGTTTATCTTCCGCTCGTCTATATCTATACATACTACCTTATTGCCTGTTTCCGCAAAACAAGTACCCGTGACCAGCCCCACATAGCCGGTACCAATGATCGCTAACTGCATGCTCTTGATTTAAGCCGCAAAAGTAATTATATTTTACTTACTTGTGTATTATTACTGGTCTGAAACAAGATGATGTGACTGAAGATGAATTATGTTTACCCTTGAACTGAAAAACGCTCCCCCGGTTAGCTATGTGATCGTACGATCTTGAAACATTTTTGTTCGTTAAAAGCAGAAAATATCTTTAGGTTGTATATTTTGTGCGATATTATGTGGCAAGATTGCCTGTTATTTGTATATTAGCGGCAAAATCAGGCAAATACTTTCCGTAAAAGGGATGTAATAACAAAACTATTATCTATGCATTTTAACTCAAATCTCAGAAAAGGCGCTTTATTCATGGCCGTTTCAGCGTTATTATTTACAGCCGCCTGTAAGCAGGCCGGCCCCGATAACCTGAAAGACGGTGACGATAATGGTGGCTATGCCTCCGATATATCGAGGGTAGAATGGGTAAATAATGATGTTATCTCTATAGTGGATGCAGCAGGTACCGTGTATAATGGTGCTTACATGCGCACTACCGGTACCACCCTCAGCGGTTGCGCTACCGTGGGTACGGATACTGTGGTATCGCCACATAAACTCATCATACGCTTTGGCGATGTGAACTGTGTATGCCAGGATGGCCGCAAACGCCGTGGTTCTATCATTGTAACTTATGATGGCCAGTACTTTGATACCAACGCAGTACACACCATCACTTACGATCGCTATTTTGTAAATGACAACGAGCTTACCGGCAGCGTAAAAACTGTACGTATAGATACTACCATCACCGGCAACTGGTTCTACCAGGTTACGGTGAATGACTCACTGAACATGAGCCAGGACCCGCTGCAGAGCCAGTATGTGGTTTGGACTGGCAACCTGGTACGTAAATGGATAGGCGGCGCTACTACAGGCGACAGGAATGATGATGTGTTCTCTATTTCAGGAGCCGCAACACTCACCCGTGCCAATGGCCACATATTCTCTTGCGCTATCTCTACCCCGCTGCAGTTTGCTGTCAATTGTGATTATGCAGAATCTGGCGTGGTAAATGTGAATGGCTATAACGGCACCCGCCGCCTGGACTACGGTACAGGCACCTGCGATGCCGCTGCCAAACTGTATATAGATGTAAATTCTTTCCCGCTCACTATAGTCAAGTAAGCACTTAAATAATACTAAAAAGGAGAGCGGGATATTCCCGCTCTCCTTTTTTAATGCCATCCTGCTTTATAGGCTGCTAAGTATAATAGCACATGCCTGCTGTATCTCTGCCTCTGTAATAGTAAGCGGCGGCGCAATACGGATACACTGCGGTGCAAACAGGAACCAGTCTGAGAACAGCCTCTGCTCCATACACTTTGCCAATGCGGCGATCACATATGCATCACTATCCAGTTCTATCGCCATCAGCAGCCCCTTGCTGCGCACAGCCTTTATCGCCGGGTGTACCAGCAGTTGATGAAATAATTGTTCCTTCTCTGCAACATCATTGATAACACCTTCTTCAAGCAGCACCTTCATTCCGGCCATACCTGCGGCACAGCATACCGGGTGGCCGCCAAACGTAGTGATATGCCCAAGTACCGGGCTATGCGTAAGCAGTTGCATAGTGTTTCTTGCTGCGATAAATGCACCCAGCGGCATTCCGCCCCCCAATGCCTTGCCCAGCAGCAATATATCGGGCACTACACCGTAATGCTCAAACCCCCACAGTTTACCCGTGCGCCCGAAGCCGCATTGTATCTCATCAAACACCAGCAGCGCACCCGTATCGGTACACTTCTGCCGTAATCTTTTCAGCCATCCTTCATCCGGCGCTACCACCCCTGCCTCGCCCTGCACGGTCTCTATCAGCACACAAGAGGTATGCTCATTCACGGCATCTATCAGTTCTTCGGAATTATAATCGTAGTGCCACACACCGGGCAGCAAGGGCCTGAAAGCATTGCGCCAGTATTCATCCCCCATTACACTAAGTGCGCCAAGGGTATTGCCGTGATAGCTATGGTTGCAGGCAATTACATCGGTACGCCCCGAGGCCCTGCGGGCCAGTTTCAGCGCACCTTCTGTAGCCTCAGCTCCCGAGTTGGTAAAATATACACTGTCCAGCCCGGCGGGCAGGTGCTGCACCAATAGTTCCGCATACTTCACCTGCGGACTCTGCACCAGTTCTCCATAGACCATTACATGCAGGTATTCATCGGCCTGCTGCTTTATGGCGGCAACCACTGCCGGGTGCCTGTGCCCTATGTTACATACGCTGATGCCGCCTATCATATCGAGGTATTTGTTCCCCTCAGCATCATATAGATAGTTGCCCTCTGCCTTAACTATCTCCAGCCCCACCGGTGCCGGGGAGGTCTGTGCTACATATTGGCGAAATAACTGGCGGTTGTCCATTTTATATTCGTAAGTGATAAGTCGTAAGTCTTATAATGGTTTCAGGTTCAGTTCTGCTGCTTTCGCAACC
>CAYZKL010000012.1:2082-22097 GCA_964478855.1 uncultured Flavipsychrobacter sp. | reverse complement strand
TGCGTATGCCGCATCATAGGTATTGGGTATTACCCCATCCAGTATGGCTTCCCGTACTGCTGTCTTCAGCACCCCTACTTCCCTCGATGGTGCCAGGCTGAACAGTTGCATGATCTCATCTCCACTTATTGGTGGCTGCCAGTTGCGTATCTTATCCTGTTCTTCTACTTCTTTAAGCCGCACTTTTACATGCTCAAAGTTCTCTAAGTAGCGTTTTACTTTAACCTTGTTCTTAGAAGTGATGTCGCTTTCGCAGAGTATCATCAGGTCTTCCAGTTCATCGCCCGCATCAAATAGCAGCCTGCGCATCGCGGAGTCTGTAATATCTTCCTTGGTAAGGCTTATGGGCCGCAGGTGTAGTGCTACCAGCTTTGCCACATACTTCATCTTCTCATTCTGCGGCAGCTTCAGTTGCCTGAATATCTTTGGAGTCATGCGCTCACCAACTACCTCATGCCCGTGAAAGGTCCATCCATGGCCTTCTTCATAACGCTTGGTGGCAGGTTTGCCTATATCATGCAGCAGTGCTGCCCAGCGCAGCCACAGGTCGTCGCTCTTAGCCGCTACATTATCTATTACCTGCAGCGTATGATAGAAATTATCTTTATGCCCCTTACCCTCTACTATTTCCACTCCCGACAGGTCAGTGAACTGGTGGAAAAACTCCTTCAGCAATCCGCACCTGAACAACAGGTCCAGGCCGATGGACGGCTTAGCTGTTGCCATTATCTTATTCAACTCATCGGTTATCCGCTCCTGCGACACTATTTTTATCCGCTCTTTGTTGCGGGCTATCGCCTCATATACGTCAGGCAGTATCTCAAAATTCAGTTGTGCCGCAAACCTTATCGCACGCATCATCCTCAGCGGATCGTCTGAGAATGTCACATCCGGTCCAAGCGGCGTGCGTATTATCCTTTGCTCCAGGTCTGCCACTCCGTCAAATGGATCTACCAGTTTCCCGTAGTCCGATTTATTCAGGCTTATGGCCAGTGCGTTTATCGTAAAATCCCGCCTTAGCTGATCATCTTCTATAGTTCCCGGCTCCACCTCCGGCTTCCTCGACTCAGGCACGTATGATTCCTTCCTTGCGCCCACAAACTCCACATCAAGCCCGTTCTGCCGGAACTGTGCTGTACCAAATGTTTTAAAGAAATTGACCTGTGGCTTGTGTACAAACATATCTGCCACGGCATGGGCCAGGGCTATGCCATCACCTGTGCAAACTATATCTACATCCTTTGTCGGTCTGCCCAGCAATTTATCACGCACAAATCCCCCTATGAGGTAACAACTTACACCCATTGCAGCTGCTGCCTCGCCTATTCGCTCAAATAACTTCAGCTCTTCCTTAGTACAAACAATATCCATAAACGGCTGCAAAGCTAAATATAATACAGGGCTAAGAAATACTACCCTCTCAAAATTTCCATTTCTCCTTCATCATTCATTTTTACCAACCGTGATGGCGGCACTACCGTATCATCTCCCCTTCGGTGATGTACCACATAGTCTGCGCCACTTATTATTTCCACTCCCACCGTGCTGTAAACCGACGGAGATGGCATACCGCTGATATTGGCAGATGTAGATACTATCGGCCCTCTGAATCGTTTTATAAGTGCTTTGCAGAACGGGTCATTGGTTACCCTTATCGCTATACTGCCATCAGCATTCACCACATTGGGCGGAAAGCCCAGCGCATGTTCATAGATCACCGTTGTAGGCCTGTCAAAACTTTCTATCATGGCAATGATATCCGGGGGTGGTGCTGCTACATACTGCAACACATCCCTGGGCTCTGCCAACAGGATGATCATGCTTTTCTCTTTCGGCCGCTGTTTAAGCGCAAATATCTTTTCTACCGCAGCCTCATTCAGGGCATCGCAGCCTACACCCCATACCGTATCCGTAGGATATAGAATAACCCCTCCCTGCTGCAATACCTGTACACAACTCTTTATATCACTTTCTATATCCACCATAATAACTGTTCATTACTTATTTCTTTTGCACACCTGAAATGACCCTCCGGGCATTGTTTCTGTCCGTGCAGCCCGCACGGCCTGCAGTACAGCGGCTCCTTTATCTGGGCTATCTTACCGTTATTGCGCAGCGGGCCAAAACCAAATGCAGGCACCGTAGAGCAGAATATAGCCGTAAGCGGCGCATTCATAGCCGTTGCAAAGTGCAGTGGCGCCGAATCATTTGCATAACACATCTCTGCGCCCTGCATCAATGCTGCAGACTGCAGAAAACCCAGCTTGCCACACAGATTTTGCACATGCGGGTGCAGGGTCTTATCCTGTATAGAAGCCCCCAGGTCCTTATCTCCGGGAGCGCCCAGTATATACACATGATATTCTACCGGCAGTTGGTTCAGCAGTTCTATCCATTTTTCTGCCGGGAACTGCTTGGTAAACCATACCGACGATGGTGCTATGCATATATATGGCCCCAACTGGTACTTCCTGATCAGCGCATAATCGGCATCAGAAGGATATAGCTTGGGGAATGTTTCTTTTTTGTCTGTAATATCCGCTATCAGCTGCTGATTACGTTGCACCTCATGTACCGGATTTTCGCTACCGGTATCTGATATGATGTGCTTCACTTTTTTGGTATAGCAAAATGAAAAAGGGTTCTTGTCAAACCCGATCTTATGCCTGGCACCTGAGAACATGGTGATCATACCTGATGTGGCAAACCTGTGCACATTCACAACATGGGTATATTTTTCTTTGCGCACTTTACCTATCATTTTCAGTAAATTCCTCTTTTTGCCATCCTTCTTATCCCATACCAGCAGATTAGTGATATAAGGATGCCCCTGCAGCAACCCTTCATTCCCTTTACGTAGCAGAAAATCGATCTGCGCATCAGGGTGATACTCATGCAGTTTCTCTATAATAGCAGTAGCTAATACAACATCTCCCGTAAATGCCGTTTGTATAACTAAAAGTTTAAGCATGTTGTGCAAAGCTACTATTGTATAGCTTTTGTAAGGTTTTAACAATAAAAAATAACTTTTTTAGGATTTTTGGTCTTAAATTTGTTCTATACGTGTACATTCAATAAATCAACTAAAATGAAAAGAGCTATTCTATCTTTAAGCCTGTTACTATTGTCCTTTGGCGTTACTATGGCGCAAAATAAAAAACATAAGGATAAAGGTAATGCTCAGACTGAAAATAAACAGACCGTTACTGCTGCTGCACCTGTAGCTGCTGCCCCGGCTGCTACTTCTTTAACTGCAGACAACATGGCGTTTCAGGACCTGATCCATGATTTTGGTACTGTACCTGAAGGTCCGGATGCTACTTTCGAGTTCAAATTTCGTAATACTGGCAAAGAGCCTATTATTATAGAAAAAGCGCAGCCATCATGCGGTTGTACCGTTCCTTCATTCTCCAAAGAGCCTGTGGCTCCCGGCGCAATGGGCACTATCAGTGTAGCTTATCATACCAAGGGCAGGCCAAATGCATTCACTAAATCAATAACAGTAGTATCCAATGCGGGTACTAAGGCACTGTCAATCAAAGGTAATGTAGAGAAAGCGCCTACTACCTCAGTACCGGAAAGCACATCAATGATCAAGACCAATTAATAAACATCTTCATCTTAACCATAACAATAACCACCACAAGTAACAATTATGAAAAAGGTATTCATCACACTTTTCTGCCTGTCATTAAGTATAGCTGCAGTTAAAGCACAGGACAACAAAACAACAGCACCTGCTTCGACTACTCAGCAGCCACATGCAGCACCTGTACCAGCACCTCCTCCGGCTCCGGCCCCGGTAGAAGTTGACCCGAATGCAGGTAAATTCAAATTCAAGGAAGAGACACATGATTTCGGAGAAGTGCCGGAAGGTCCTTTGGCTGAAGTGGATTTTGAATTCAAGAACGTTGGTAAAAAACCGATCATTATCAAAGAAGCTCACGGTTCATGCGGTTGTACAGTTCCTACATGGCCTCACGAGCCTATCCTGCCAAAACAAAGTGGCAAGATACACGTAGCATATACTACTAAAGGTCGCCCGGGTATGATCAGCAAAGATGTAACTATCAATTCTGATGCCCAGCAAAATCCAATGAGGTTGCATATTGCCGGTAACGTTAAAGCAGCTCCTGCTGAAGTTAAGCCAGCAACGCCAACTCCTCCTCCGGCCCCAGCTCCTGCTCCCGGACATGAAGGTCACAGTCACTAAGAAAACGGGAATCCCCGGTATAATAAATGAAAAAAGCCGGCTTTAGCCGGCTTTTTTCATTATCCGCAAAACCATTAGGTTGCCGGATAACCTTTACATTTTTTTAGCATTTTTGTTTTTAACTTGCATTACATGAAAAAGATACTCTTACTGGCAATCGGCATATCACTTAGCATAGGCAATTTGTATGCCCAGACAAAACCCGCACCTGTGGCGCCAGCAGCGGCACCTCAAAAAAGCGGTCCTGTTTTTAAATTCGATGGCGGTGACACCCACGACTTCGGCAAAGTGCAGCGCGGGCCTATCGCCAATCATACTTTCGAATTCACCAATGTAGGCACCCAGCCGCTTAATGTCATGAATGTAACGCCATCATGCGGATGTACAGGCGTGGATTGGATAAAAACACCTGTATTGCCTGGGCAGAGAGGCTGGATAAAGCTGGGACTGAAAACTGCTGAACAGCATGGCGTATTCAATAAGGAAGTTTATATACAGTCTGATGCGATCACTCCACGTGGCGAAAAACGCTACACTTTGTACATCAAAGGAGATGCATTCGGAGACGATCCTAAATAATTAAGTGTTAACGATATTTTAAGCAGCCCCTGCAATTTGCAGGGGCTGCTTTTTTATGAGTTTTTCTGACTAATTTGCAGCAGATGAAGAAGATTGTCTTATTTGCTATTTGTATCACATTGACGTTCGCCACAAGTATGGCACAAACCCCTGCCGCTGCTCCGCAATTAAAAGGAAGGTTTTATTTCAAGACCGGTGAAAATCATTTTTTCGGCACACTGCAGGGCGGTCCTGTAGCTATGGATACTTTCTGGTTCGAGAACATCGGCAATGCGCCTATACAGATAACTTATGTCTCGGCATCAGCCAAGCATATAACTACAGACTGGATGAGAACTGCCACTCGCCCCGGGCAAATAGGCTTTGTGGCATTCTCTATGAGAACAACAGAGCATAATGGCTACTTCAGCGAAACACTGTATGTAGAATCAAATGCAGCTGGAGATCCTAAATATCAGCTGCACATTAAAGGCAATATACAGGGCAATAATTTAAAAGCTGTGAAGAAAAAGAAGCCGGTAAAAAAACCCGCGCCTGTAGCAGTAAAATCCTGATCGTTAGTTATTGTTCTTGCCTTGCAGCATAGGCACAAAAGAGAAGTCGCCCATTTCCTGCTGCGTTATGTTGCCATCTTTATCCTTGGCTACTCGTAGCATCTTTTGTTTTGCATCCTCTCCTACAGGTATTACCATAATGCCTCCGGGCTTCAGTTGTTCTACCAGTTTTGGTGGTATAAACGGCGCACCGCAGGTGATCAGTATTTTATCGAACGGGGCAAAAGAAGGGAGCCCTTCAAATCCGTCGCCATAGAATCGTTTTATGTTGGGGTATTTTTTCAGGAAAAAGAACTTACCCACCTGGTCATAGAGTTCCTTCTGACGCTCTATCGTAAACAGGCTGATACCCATCTCTGCCAGTACCGATGCCTGGTAGGCACTACCGGTACCTATTTCCAGCACCTTATCAAATTTTTTCAGTTCCAGCATCTGGGTCTGGCAAGCCACTGTGTATGGCTGCGATATGGTTTGGTCGGCAGCTATCGGGAATGCTCGGTCTTCGTATGCCTGCCGTTCAAAAGCGGGGTCAAGGAAGAAGTGCCTCGGTATATTGTTTATTGCATTCAGTACACGGTCATCATTTATGCCTTTATCTTTCAGTATCTGTATCAACTGCTTTCTTAAGCCTTTATGCAGATAATTATCCTCTCTCGTCTTGCTGTGCAACATATTGCAAAGGTAATTCAGGATATGCTGAAATAAAAAGAAAGGATGAGATAGAAATACAGCTAAAAAATGCGCAAAGTATAGCCGGGCCATCGTTAAATGACCGTTAAACCATATGTTGTACTATATAGGAATATGGACAGGCTATAGTACATTTGTCATTGCATGAAGAAGGTATTCCCTGTAATTGTTTTATTGATCTCGCTTTCAGTTATCGGCATCCTGTTCATCCAGATGTCATGGATCAGGAATGCGATCAAGCTGAAGCATGAAGAATTTCAGCGGAACATTGATAATTCATTAATGCAAAGTGCTGAGGGTATTCAAAATCAGTATTTTTCAAAATCTGGTCAGATGCCGTTCAATAATGCATCACGCCTGAACCTATTGAGTAAATTTACTACTCAGGGTTATTTTACAGCAGAAGAATTGCACTCCATAATCAGCACCTCCCTGAAACAAAATAACATCAAGCAGCACTTTGATTTTTGTATCCTGAACGTTTTTAAAAACCCTGTATTCAGTTCCCCCGGCTTCAATACCGAATACCTGCACTCTTCGCATTCTATTGACCTTTCTTCTGATATAGAGTCTGTAATGGACCATGAAGTATTATATATCCAGTTGCCGGAAGACAAAAACCTTATTTTCCGGGAAATGGGATGGATCATTGTCGCATCCATAGTCTTCACTATCATTATCATACTGGCATTTGTGGTCACTGTGCGTACACTGTTCAACCAGAAAAAGCTATCCGAGATAAAGTCTGACTTTATCAATAACATGACGCATGAGCTTAAAACGCCCCTTGCCACGATATCACTGGCAATAGATGCGCTTACCAATGAGAAAGTGATCCATGATTCAGAAAAGATAAAGATCTACAGCGCCATGATCAAGGAAGAGAACAAGCGCATGAATAAGCAGGTAGAAAAAATACTACAGGCTGCCCGGCTGGAAAAAGAAGAAATAAAACTGAACCTTCAGAATCTTGATACACACCAGATCATTAACAAGGTAGGTCACAACATACTGTTGCAGGTACAGGAGAAGCAGGGCAAACTTACTTTGCACCTCAATGCCACAAACCCCAATATCGAAGCGGACGAAGTGCATTTCTCCAATATCATTTTTAACCTGCTGGATAATGCCATGAAATATTCCGAGAAACCTCCGGTCATTGATGTTACCACGCTTAACACAGGTAATGGCATGCTCTCCATCAAGATCAGGGATAATGGCATTGGGATGAATAAGGAGACCCAGTCACGGATCTTCGAAAAGTTCTACCGCGCGCATACCGGCAATGTACATAATGTAAAAGGGTTCGGACTGGGCCTTAGCTATGTAAAAGCTATTGTGGACGCCCACGATGGCAAGATACGTGTAGAAAGTACACCGGGTAAAGGAAGCACCTTTACGGTCATCCTCCCTACACGCCCTGCCTAGATAATTATATAATTGTACATAATCCCCTGATCACTGCTCCCAGTCGAATCGAATCATATATCCTCGGCTCAGATGCTCCCTGCTCTTTCACTGAATGCTCATGTGATACTACACATTGCTCACATCCGTTCACCGCAGATATCACCAGGCTCATCAGCTCAAACAATGGCTTACCCATTGCAGGTGTCATCATCACGCTCATGCGCAACCCGGCAGGTTGCTTATTGTAAAATTCATTGCCTTGCATATAATGCCTGAACCTATAGAATACATTATTCACCCCCATCACCGATGCGCACGCATGCGTTTCGGCTATTTCCTCAGCGGTTGCTCCTTCTCTTCTTGCCAGCCTGTCAAACGAACTTGTAAGCACACTATGCTTCTGGTTTACGGCCACAGATAGAGCCAGCAGGTACGCCTCCTTCTTGGTCATATTAGCACTGCCCAATACCGATGACACATTCAGCTTCAGATCTCTAATATATCTGTTGTCAGTAGCGGCAAGGCTTGCAAGGCTATTACTGCTGTATGCTGCATCTATATCCAGGTCCTGCAGCATGTTCAGCACCGTCTCATTACTTATCGGATTTTCCATATCTTCTTATTGATCTTGGTAAGTACTTATTTGAAAAACGTCCTGCAATATTGTTGCAGGACGTTTCATGATCTGGAGCAATTTGCCCCTGCTTTATCATTATTAACCTACTGCAGGCGTCAGTGTTTCCTGTCCTTTGTTCCAGTTACAAGGGCAAAGTTCATCTGTCTGCAAGGCATCAAGCACACGCAGCACCTCAGACACATTACGGCCTACACTCAGGTCGTTGATGCATACCCAGCGCACTATGCCTTCCGGATCTATAATGTATGTCGCACGATATGCTACTTTCTCATCTGCTGAAAGAATACCTAACTCTTCTGCCAGGCTCTTGGATGTATCAGCGATCATCGGAAAACGCAGATCACGCAGATCTTTATGATCCATACGCCATGCATGATGCACATATTCACTGTCAGTAGATGCACCAAGAAGTACAGTTTCCCTGTCTGTGAAGTTCGAGTAGTTCTTGTTGAACTCTGCTATCTCTGTGGGGCATACGAAAGTGAAATCCTTCGGCCACCAGAACATAACCGCCCATTTGCCTTCAATATCGTCGTTGCTGATGTTCTTAAACTCTTTTCCCTGTTCAATAGAAACAACTGATTTTTTGTCGAATGACGGGAACTTATCTCCCACTGTGATAACATTGCTAGCCATAACTTTTATTTTTTTGTTTGTTTAATTAGACTGCAAATATCGGCTATCCACAACACAATATGCTGATATTGGTCATTGTGTTTAACTATGAAAGAATAGGATAATTCAATGATGGGAATTCAGGGCATACTGTATAAGATGCCGTATACGTGCGAGCTGTAAGAGTGGCTGTAGCGGAAGTTAGTTCAGGGAAATACCCGGCATTGTGGCCGGTAGCGTGTTATGAAACAACAGCGGATTGCACGAGACATCAATAAAGTGTGGGTATAGCGGAAAATTCAGCACCATCTCCATAGCTTCCTGTTCATCTTCAGCATTGATCACACACCACACCATATTACGTTGCATCGATACACTGTAAGACAATATCCTTCCCTCGGAAAATAACTTATTGATCCGCAACCGGTGCATAGGGATCACCGCTGCGATCTCATCAGTTATTTCTGATAGCTCTAATTGAAATAAATAGGCTGCCATACGCAAAGATTTACAAAGAAAAGACCTGAACTACCGTAACAAACTTACGTTACCCTGCTTGCTGATACGCTTACCGCTTTGGCAAAATGCATCTGCTATCCAGACATATACGCCTACAGGAGAAGGCTGACCGTTATAGGTACCATCCCATGATTGGTTCAGCTTGTTCGTTTCAAACACGAGCTCGCCCCAACGGTCGTAGATGCGGAAGTAATTCAGCTTAACGATATCATTGTTGATGATACCAAACCTGTTGGTTTCAGTGCTTGCACTATTAGGCGCGAATGCGTTAGGTACATATATCTCACCACAGTTCACCTTTACTACAACTGTGTCTTTAGCTATACAGCCTGTAGAATCATCTGTAACGGTAAGGTAGTAGGTATAGTCATATGGAGGGTATACCACCGGATTGGTAACGGTACTGTCGCTCATGAACTGGTATGGCTCCCAACGATACTTATATGGGCCATAGGTAGTAGTATACGGGCCACCTATCGTGGTCTTGGCACCATCCTTTATCCAACGGTCAGGACCGGCATCAGCATCTACCTGGTTCACCTTTATGGTGATAGCAGTATCTACTATACAACCGTAAGGATAATAGATCTTTACGTTATAAGTATAGTCATAACCAGGATAAACTTTTACGGAATCCAGGAATACATTAGTAGTATCAATGTTGTAATTAGACAGCCACCTGATAGAATCGGCAGCATTCGAAATGGTATAAAGTCGCAGAGTATCTCCCACACAAATAGTATCATCAGGATTGATGTACGCAAGCGGATTAGGTAATACAGTGATCTCTTTACAATCTACATCCATATCCGGTTTACCCTGGTTGATAACGAAGTAAACATTATATACACCGGGAGTATCGTAAGAATATACCGGTGGGTGAACAGATGTAAAGGAAGGAATTGAAGAATTAAAGCACTGCGTGAAATTAAGTTGTGTCAATGTGCTGTCTCTTGCGTTTACAACAAATCCGTACAGGTTGTCGCCATCTCGCAGGATACTGGATATACCTGAAGGAAAATTCATACCACCTACAGTTACATAGTCAATTCCTACATAGCCACCACGAGCAGTTGCCATCTGGATGCCTATAAGCTGGCTGGTAGTACTGTCGGTAACATATGCATACAGGTCCCCGCAATCTTTATTGATAGAAATAGAGGATGGCCAGTTGATACGGAAATTAAAAGTAGTATCTCCTGCAAAGTCAGCGATCTTGAAACCCTTGATATCGGTAGCAATAGTATCAAAACCTGTTCCCAGGTCAAGGCGGGCTACTGTATTATCCAGTTTATTGGTCACAAACAGGTACCATAGTCCGTCGTCCTTCAAAGCAGCCATATCTGTTGGCTCACCTAATACATTGCTGATATTACCTACACTCGCCATTAGCGGCGTATTAGACACGTTGAATGAGAAATCCATACGCACCAGTTCACTTGTATTTTGATTGACAACAAAGCCATACCAGTGGTAGTTATCATCCTGTGCTACAAACAAACCTCTCGGCTGATCAAGTACGTTCTGGTAGTTACCGAAATTGGCGATGTTAGGACTGTTATTACTAAGGTGCGCACCAAAATCCAGACGACTGAGCGACGATGTGGCATTAGTGAATCCTCCGCAAACAAACAGGAACCAGTGGTTATTAAGGGTATCATGCACCAGGTACTGTGATGTAGGATGACCTGAAAGACCGAAAGTAAGATTGCCGAAATTAGTAACAGTAGGCACATTGGTAAGGCTGTTACCAAAGTTCAGCCTTATAAGCTGTGTATCTGCAGAATTGAGTACAAAACCATAATAATTACCGCTATCAAGAACAATATCAATATTTGTTGGTATATGAAAACCAAAATTATTGCCAAGATTGTACCCTACAGGTGCATTGGCAAGGTAACCAGAGCAAAAGCCCCAGTAGTATGAAGACTGGTCGAATGCTTTGCTGAGCAATGTAACCGGCTGATTCACACATACCGTATCCGGCGCACTAAACAACCTTTGAGCACGTAATATGACCACCTGGGATAACACCAGCAGTGTTACTAATAGTAAGAATTTTTTCATAATCCTATCGAGATATAGCTGTAATCTTCCGCTAATATAAGATATTACCGGAAAACTTTAATGCCAAAGGTGTATATTTATTTCTGCAAATCAAAAAATTATATGTCACTGAGCTTACGATCACACTCTTTATTAGCCAAAAGTTTATTCTTTATCACATTAATCTGCACCCAAATCACCGTAGATGCCAAGGAAGGCATGTGGATACCTGCCACCCTCAAAGCCCGCGAAAAGGATATGAAGGCCCTTGGCCTTGAAATACCGGTAGAACGGATCTATAATGAAAACGGCACCGGACTTAATAATGCAGTCGTACTTTTCGGAAAAGGATGCACCGGGGAGATCATTTCTTCCAAAGGACTGGTGCTGACCAACCACCATTGTGGGTATGGCAGTGTTCAGGGCCTCAGCAGCACAGAAAAAGACTATTTCGCCAACGGGTTTTTCGCACAAAGCCAGAGTGAAGAACTTCCGGTACCCGGCCTCACAGTTACTTTCATACGCCGTATGGAAAATGTAACTGAAAGGATACTGGCAGGTACAGATAACAGTATGAACCCGAAAATCAGGGACAGTGTGATAGCAGCCAATATCAAAAATGTAGAAAATGAATTTGTGGCTACCACCAAATATGAAGCACTTATAAAACCATATTTCAATGGTAATCAATACTGGGTGGCAATAATGGAGACCTTCAGGGATATACGCCTTGTTGGCTTTCCTCCAAACGGCATAGGCGCTTTCGGCGGCGATGTGGAGAACTGGATGTGGCCAAGGCACACAGGCGATTTCAGTTTGTTCAGGGTATATGCCGGTGCCGACAATAAGCCTGCTGATTATGCCGCAACAAACAAACCATACAAGCCTGCACAGTTCTTTAATATCAACATCTCAGGCTACAAAGAAAATGACTTTACCATGGTCTATGGTTTCCCGGGCACCACACAGGAATATATATCCTCTTATGAACTCAGGCATGTATCTGATATAACAGATCCTATCAGCATTGAAGCCCGCACCCGCAAACTCGACATCTGGTCAAAACATATGTCATGGTCGCGTGCCACATACCTCAAATACACATCAAAACGCGCCGGCGTAGCTAATGGATGGAAAAAGTGGCAGGGAGAGGTAATGGGACTTTCAGCCAATAATGTAACGGGCATAAAAGAAGCCTATGAGAAAGAATTCCAGAAATGGGCTGAGCAGGAAACAACAATTAAAGAAAATTTACTGATAGACGAGTTGCGGGCTGCAGGGCAAAACCTATCACCGCTCGTCACAGCCGATCAGTATATCAAGGAATGCCCGCTCGCTGTAGAACTGATAGCACAAGGCGCAGTTCTTGATAAATTCATAGGAGCATTCAGGCTGGGTTTATCAAATGAACAACTTACAGACACCCTTAAAAAGCTGGCTACTGCACAGGCCGGCTTTTTCAAAAACTATGATGCACCTACCGATAAGGATGTATTCATATCACTGATGCAACTTTATTTTTCCAAATCATCGGATATGCTGCCTGAATATTACCTGAAAACATATCGCTCTTTTAACCAGGATCTCAACCTTTGGGCAGACAATATTTATAACACCTCCTTGCTTACCTCTTTCGACAAACTGTTCAGTTTTGTTCAGAATGCAACTCCTGCAGACAGCACAAAAATGATCAACGACCCCGCATGGCAACTCAGTAACTCATTAGCCACAATGCGCAAGATACTGGTAACACCGATGCTTGCCGGAAATAAACATACTCTGGGAATGCTGAACAGGCGCTATATGAAGGCTCAGATGCTGAAGGATAAAAACAAAATGTTCTTCCCTGATGCCAATCTGACGCTACGTGTAAGCTACGGTCAAATAAAGGGGCTTGACCCCGATGGGCCGGCAACCTATTCATGGCAAACCAAACTGAGTGATGTTGTAAGGCTTGACGACAGCACTTCCGACATTTTCAAAGTACCGGCAAAACTTAAACAGCTTTACAACACCAAAGACTTTGGCAGATGGGCGGTGAACGGTGATGTACCTGTGGCATTTACTGCCAGCAATCATACATCAGGTGGCAACTCCGGCAGCCCGGTACTCAATAGCAAAGGCGAATTGATCGGTACAAACTTCGACCGCGCATACGAAGGCACTATGAGCGATTACTACTTCGACCCTACACGTTGCAGAAACATTTCTGTGGACATACGCTATACATTATTCGTTATCGAAAAATTTGGCAATGCAGGCTGGCTTATTGATGAAATGAAAATAACAGGAGGTACTTCGCCCGCGGCAAAAACTACAGCAACATTGCCATCACCGGCAAAAACAACTACGGCCAAACCTCAAAAAACAAAATGATCTCATTAAAAATCTCATACACAAAATCACACACACTTATGAAATCATTGCAGCTATTATTGATCACAGCCTCTTTACTCACCGCATCTTCATGCAACAGTGGTCCTACTCCGGAACAACAGGCTAAAAGAGATGACTCTATAGCGCATGTGCAGGAAGAAAAAGATATGGCGTTGTTTGCAAAACGGGGAGACTCTCTGTATAATGCAGGTAAAGAAGCCGCAATGGCCGAACTGAAGTATAAAGAAGCAAACGAAGGCCGGCTCAAACCCTTCAGGCAGCAGTTAGCAGCAGCTCAGGCACAGCTTAATGGAGCCATCAACCAAATGGCCAAAATAAAAGAATTTGAATTCGGCCGTACTACCAAAGAGCTGGATCAGCAGGTGGCACGCCAGGAATCAGTGATACGGTCGTGGCAGGCTCAGGTAAAAGCCCTCAGCGATACCCTTGCGAAAATGGAACAAGCTCCCCCTGCTCCGGCGCAATAACGATACCGTTAATTACAAAAAACAAAAGGCCATGCAATTGATGCATGGCCTTTTGTTATTATCTCCACGCACCTAAAATAAAACCTATCAGTGTGAAGTAAACAGTGATATAACCCCCATTGATACAAATATATTTCCAGGAGCGCTGTTCAAACAACGCCACGATAGTGAATATAAGTGCCGAAAATCCAAAACCTGCCAGGAAGCCCGCGGCAGTACCCCATGCCATATCCGTCTTATCATCCCCAAGAAAAAACGCAAGGTTATAGCTAATGATCGTGGATATTAATAAAGTCAGCCCGTATGTTTTCACCGGCTTCATTTTTTTCAGGTCTTCCTCTGTAAGATTATTTTCCTTAGCCCAGCCTTTGTAAAATAACACAGGGGAATACCATATAGCACCCAGCAAAAGGTTGGCAATGGCGCAGGTGAGCACCGCCAAATGATTGATGTGAAATTGTTCCATGTTTTTTTCTTCAAAAGAACAAAGAAGGAACATTAAAGTATTGGAAAAAATTTACCTTAGCCTACCGCCACATAATTAAGGAACTCGCTTTTCCGCTCCAGGTATGCAGTAGGGGTAAATCCGGAAAAAATTTTGAAATCGTGAATGAAATGGGCCTGGTCGTAGTAGCCGCTCTCATACGCTATTCTTGTCCAGTTTGCTGTTTTGGTACGCTCTGTTTCTTCTACTGCTTTCTGAAAACGCATTACTTTCAGAAATGATTTTGGCGTAATGCCTACATGCTCCCTGAATATCTTGATCAGGTGTTTATGAGAGTAGCCAACCTTTCCTGCTATGTGCTCGATCACAGCAAGATGAGGATGCAATACTATTTGATTTACGGCATAGTCCACAAAAGGATTAGTATGCAGCCTTGACCCAAATGCCCGGATCAGGTACTTTTCGGCATACTTAAATTTCTGACCAATGGCGGGCAATGACAATAACACCTCTCTGAGTCCCAATATCTCCTTACTCATTACCAGTTCACCATCAATTACGTGGTCGGTGAGTTCGTGCACCGGCATTCCTGTAAATGGGTATGCTTTGCCCTTATGAAAATTAACGATGAACATTTCACTATCCCTACCAGATGGAATAGTAATGAAATTATTACGGATGCCGGAGAACCACACCTTATTACATGCCTGTTTTTCCTGAAGTGTATAGTTGTCGTAAATAAATTTAGGATAGTCGGTGAGGTCTATGACCAGGTTTATGTTGCCATCCGGCAGAAATCTGTCAATAGAATGTACAGGGTTATAATCTTTGTAATAAACAAAGCTCTCAATAAATTCATTAAGTGGCGCGCATGGTATGTGTAGCTCAAATATCACCCTGCCAAAATATTGATAAACCAATTGGATTACAATGATCAGGTCAAAAACCACGCTTAAACTCACCCTGCACGCTTATTTTTTCAGCACCTCTTCCAGCTTTTCTTCCAGCTGCGGTCCGCGCAGGTTCTTGGCCAGTATTACTCCATCCGGCCCTACCAGGAAATTCGCCGGGATACTGCGTACACCATACTTAGCGGCTGCAGTGCTACTCCATCCTTTCAGATCGCTTACCTGCTGCCATGGCAGGCCGTCCTTTACTATCGCTTTTATCCAGTTCTCTTTATTGTTATCCAGCGATACGCCTAGTATCGTAAAATTCCTTTCCTTGTACTTGTTATAAGCACCCAGCACTACCGGGTTCTCTGCCCTGCAGGGGCCGCACCACGATGCCCAGAAATCTACCAGCACATACTTGCCTTTAAATGAGGATAGCGCTACCTGCTTGCCACCCACATCATCCAGTTTCAGTTCAGGGGCTTTTGCACCGGGCTCTGTTGACGCAGGCAGGTTCTCTTTTGTCAGGGCAAGAAAAGAATGGTAATCCTTTGTCATCTCAGTTCCGGGAAAACGCTTATCCAGCGCTTTGTCAAACGACTCCATATACGCCATTTCTTCCTGCGCGCTCAGCATTCTTGCTGCCAGTATCGCATTAGGTTCATTCTTTGTTGTATCAGCAAATGCCTTCAGCATTTTGTTGTACCTGATCTTTGTCGCACTTGCGGTGGTATTGGCATTGGCCACTGTTGCAGGGTCTCCGCTGCCTTTTGCTGCTTCTGCTGCTCCCATGGCACCGTTTACAGCCGCTATATGCGCCTTCAGCGTATCTATAAATCTTTTCAGCTCTATGGTCGGTCCGCCGGCAGTTACGTTATAATCCGCCAGTGGCCATTGTGCGGCTATCTTAGTTACCCCTTTCGACATAGCCAGGAAAACGAACTTCTCCTGCTGCATATGTATGCGGTACAGCGCCTGCTCTGTCCCCTGTCCTTTAAACTCAAAGTGTCCGTTCGCATCAGACCGCTGAGAGTCTGCTACTACTACACTATCATTGGCCCTTACTTTTTCCAGCAGCACCATATGCACCGGCATACCGGCTATATCACCCGTTATAGTATAGGGCTGTGTTGTCGTTTTCTTTTCTTTGGCTCCGGCATGTGTTGCTGTTGCCATCATGGCACCCGTCAAAAACAGGATACCCGCACTCAATAATTTTCTGTTCATAAGTAGCTGCGCTAAAAAATATACTGCAATCTATGTAAAATATCTGTTCTGTACGTCATCTGCTGCCTGCGCCGCCCTCTGTTGCCTGCTTCACATGCTCCAGCGCCTTTCGGGTACAGTACGCCTGGTACGGCAGTGTGAACACCGGCCCGAATACCCTGGTCAGTATATTGGCTGGCTCTGATGACGTTTGTATCACAAAGCTTATGGTGTTATCCGCTGCCCGTTCCAGTGTAAAGGTCGATATACCCTTTTCAACATGCCCTTCCAGTGTTTCATAGCTGAATCCCTTCCTGTTTGCTTCGTCTATCACCTCCTTTACCCGCACCCCGCATATTATCTTCTGCGATAGGCCTCTTACCGGTGGTATGTATATCTGCTGCACTATCGTATCTCCCGGCCTCATTTGCCTGCGCTCATGCACCCATTCCGCATAGTGGGTAAGTATGTTTTGAGGGAATACATCATACGCAAGCAATGGCACCACACTCACACTCTCAAAAGGCAAAGCGGTATCTATGATTATACTGCTCCGCTTCTGTTTCAGCTTTGCTACCACATACTTCATTACAGCACTGCTTCGCAATGCAAGCAGGTGTTGTTCAAAATTAGCGGCCTGCTCTCCCAGGTATATTTTCATGATCTGCAAATGTAAATACTACCCGAACAGCTTTAGCTGTCCGTTATCGCTCCGCCTGTTTTGTGGTTTTGCTTCTTTAAAGTTGGCCACCGTAATACCCAGCAGCCTTATCTTCACATTGGTCAGTTCAGTACCCTGCAGCAATTGTTTAGCCACTGTAGCTATCACCTCTGTATCATCCACAGCTTCCGGGTAAGATCTGCTTCTTGTTATCTGGCGAAAGTCGCTGTACTTTATTTTCAGCGTTATCGTTTTCCCTTTCAGTCCGTGCCTCTGCAGCCGGTCTCCTACTACTACCGCTATCTTATCCAGCTCCGTATCCATCTCCCCCTGCTCCGTCAGGTCATAGGCAAATGTATCCTCCGCCCCTACCGACTTTGTCTCCCTGTTTGGCTGCACCGGGCGCTCGTCTATGCCGCGTACTATGCGGTAGTAAAATCTGCCTGCTTTCCCAAAGTGCTGTACCAGTTCATCCTCGCTCAGCCGCTTCAGGTCTGCGCCGGTATGCAGGCCCATGCTCTTCATCTTGTCTGCCGTCACCTTACCCACGCCATAAAATTTCTCTACCGCCAGTTGCTCCATAAACTCTTCTATGTGCGATGGCCCTATGAATGCCAGTCCATCCGGCTTGTTCAGGTCCGATGCTATTTTGGCTACAAACTTATTTACCGATACCCCTGCCGATGCGGTCAGTTGCAGTTCATCCTTTATTGCCTGCTTTATGTTTTTGGCTATGGCTATTGCCGATCCTATCCCCTGCTTATCTTCCGTCACATCCAGGTAGGCTTCATCCAGCGATAGTGGCTCTATCAGGTCTGTGTGCCGCCTGAATATCTCCCGTATCCTGCCCGATACTTCTTTATACACTGCAAACCTCGGCCGCACAAATATCACATCAGGGCATAGCTGTACTGCCCGCTTCGATGGCATTGCCGATCTTATTCCATACTTGCGTGCCTCATAGCTTGCAGCGGCTACTACACCACCCCTTCCTTCCGGCAGGCCGCCCACCACCAGCGGCAGGCCACGGTAAGCCTCATTATCACGTTGCTCTACCGATGCGAAGAACGCATCCATATCTATATGGATGATCTTGCGCACTGCCGTTCCTTCATGGGTCAACACACTACTAATTTACACCTTTTTATTGCGCCGGACCGGAATACGTATTGTGTTAAAATTATCCCAACGCCGTGGAATAATTCATTTTCTGCGTTTTCTATTTAAACACTTCTTATGACATCACGGATCACACTACTGCTGCTGCTCATTGTGGCATCGCTGCGCCTCGCAGCCCAGACCGGCACCATCACCGGCACTATTACTGCAAACACCCACCTGCCTGTGGCAAGTGCGGTAATATCACTCACCAATAAAAACAAGATCATTAGCACCACCTACAGCGATGGGCAGGGCAGGTACACCATGCGCAGTGTAAAGCCCGGCACCTATGATATTAAAGTAGTGGCAACCGGCTTTACCAACCTGGTGAAGAATGGCATCACCGTTACCGGCGGCGGCACTACCAAACTCGACATTGTGCTGCAAAGAAGAACCATACAACCCAAACCCGTGCGTACCGGCGAAGGAGAGGTACTGCATGATGAGCTCAAAAGTGTACAGGCAGTTTCCGCTTACTCACACAAAGATGCCCGCAAAGAACGCCACATCGCACCTTCAGGCGCCGGTGCTATCTACTATTCACCCGCAGATCACCTGCAGAAACCACAATTCTATAACCCCAGCGAAGAGATCTATAAGAAGAACACCGAAAACGATTTTATGAATGTTAAGGCCAGTCCCTTATCTACTATGTCTGTCGATGTGGACCGTGCGTCATACAGCAATGTCCGCCGCTTTCTCAATGAGGGACAACTGCCCCCGGTCGATGCAGTAAGGGTCGAAGAGATGATCAACTATTTCGACTACAGCTATCCGCAACCCACCGGCAGAGACCCTATATCTATCAATACAGAACTCGTGGCCTGCCCCTGGAACACTGACCACAAACTGCTGCGCATAGGCATCCAGGCAAAGAAGATCAACACAGACAACCTGCCACCGTCCAACCTTGTTTTTCTTATCGATGTTTCCGGCTCTATGGAGTCGCAGGATCGCCTGCCGCTGCTCATTGCCGGTATGAAGCTGCTCGTCAATAACCTGCGGGCCAAAGACAAAGTAGCCATTGTTACCTATGCCGGCAATGCGGGCCTGGTGCTCCCTTCCACCCGCGGCAATCAGAAACAGACCATACTCGATGCGCTCGATAAGCTCCATGCTGGCGGCTCCACTGCTGGTGGTGCAGGCATAAAGCTGGCTTACAAAGTAGCCCGTGAAAACTTCATAGACGGTGGCAATAACCGTGTGCTCCTCGCTACCGATGGCGACTTCAATGTAGGTGTCAGCAGCGACAACGAGCTCGAAACGATGATCGTGGAGGAGCGCAAGTCCGGCGTATTCCTTACCTGCCTTGGCTTTGGCACCGGCAACTATAAAGATGCCAAAATGGAAATGCTTGCCGATAAAGGCAATGGCAACTACGACTATATAGACAACATTCAGGAAGCACAGAAAACACTTGTCAGCGAGTTCGGCGGCACACTGTTCACCATAGCCAAAGACGTAAAAGCGCAGATCGAGTTCAACCCAGGCAAGGTGCAGGGTTACAGGCTTGTTGGCTACG
>CAYZKL010000012.1:0-2072 GCA_964478855.1 uncultured Flavipsychrobacter sp. | reverse complement strand
AAGAAAGATGCCGGCGATATGGGTTCCGGCCATGTGGTCACCATACTCTACGAGCTCATACCTACCGGTATAGACAGCAAGTATATGAGGGCCACCAACGATCTTAAATACCAGCAGCCTGCTGCCACGCAGCACTACACCCGTGAGCTGGCAACAGTAAAATTCAGGTACAAACAGCCCGATGAACACACCAGCCAGGAGATCACACACACCATTGCCGACAACACCATACGCACCACCGATGCGTCCGATAATACCCGCTTTGCTGCATCTGTCGCCATGCTCGGTATGCTCCTTACCGACTCCCAATACAAAGGCACCGCCACCTATACCGACCTCATAGCCCTGGCAGAGCAGAGTAAGTCCTACGACAAAGAAGGCTACAAAGCCGAATTCATAAGGCTCGCAAAAGCAGCCAACGCCCTCGACAAAAGAACAGCATCAAAGTAACCCGCTTAAAAACAACAAGAGAAACGCAGGTGTACTGCGTTTCTCTTGTTGTTTAAATTCTTTTGGCAGCCATCTTCCACACAGCTATCTAGCCTGGTTTGCGTTAGCACCGTTCATCGACGGCAATTCTATCTCGCAACCACCAGTTTAGCCATACTCCGAGTGTTGTGCATAGCATCATATACCTGCACCACATACACACCATTATTCAGAGCGGATATATCTATTGTTTCTTTCGCACCAATTAGTTTTCGTTCCATTACCACTTTGCCTACCACATCGCATATCACCATTGCTGTATTTTGCGCACCTTCTATTGTTAGTTCATTAGTTGCGGGGTTAGGATATATACTTATCATCTGCACTCCTTCCGCAGGCTTAACCGATAGCGTAGGGTTATAGATCATACGTACTCTGTTGTTATCATTATCGGCAATATAAATTGTCCCATTTGTATCAACCCGCACCTCTGTACACCACAAATGTGCGCTTGTAGGAGGACCACCATCTCCCGAAAATCCCTTTACACCAACGCCAGCTATGGTAGTGATGATATTCGTAGCGCCATCTATTTTTCTTACAACTGCATTTTCATGCTCCGCAATAAAAATATTATTATACTTATCCACAAAAATTCCCGAAGGCTGGTTCAGGATTGCTCCCGCAGCGTTCAGCCCATCACCCGAATATCCGGGGGTGCCATTGCCTGTGATCGTAGTAATGGTACCTGTTGATGCAGAGACTTTTCGGATCGCATGGTTCCATTGGTCACAGATAAACAGGTCACCCGAACTGTTACATGCTACTTGTAAAGGAGCATCTAATTTGGCGCCTGTTGCTGGACTTCCGTCGCCGGCATACCCCATGGTTCCTGTGCCTGCAAAAGTCGTTATGATACCACTCTGCATATCTATTTTTCTAATTTTATTATTACTATAATCTGCTATGTATAAATTGCTCGCCAAATCAAAACATAATCCACAAGGCAAATTTAACCTTGCATTAATGGCCAAACCACCATCGCCCACTGATCCGGCTATTCCTGTCCCGGCAATGGTAGTGATGATACCGGTTAAGATAGTCACTTTTCTTATTCGATGGTTTGATGCGTCTGCTATGTATATATTCCCACTTGTATCTGTACAGATACCTACAGGGATGCATAACTGACTATTGATGGCTGGAATACTATCTCCAGAAAAGCCAGATATACCATTACCAGCAATAGTTGAGATGATACCAGTAGATAGTACAATTTTTCGGATACGGCAATTAAACCCATCTGATATATACAAATTTCCAAAATTGTCTAGACATATACTTTCCGGTAAATATAATTTAGCATTTGTTGCTGGCCCTCCGTCACAGCAATAACCTGCCGTGTCTTTACCGGCAATAGTAGTAATAATACTTACCTGCGCATCCAGGTTGATGCAGTGAGCAGATAACAGCAGTATGATCAGGATATACTTCACGGGGTCTAATTGAACTTAAAGATAAGCAATAGAAGCGGAGGAGTAGAATGTGGGACTTGCGTAAATGAAAAATGCCCCGGTTATGGGGCATAAAAAAAACCTTTACAAATAAATGTAAAGGTTTTTAAAAGAATATGGCAGCTACCT
>CAYZKL010000011.1:55800-59186 GCA_964478855.1 uncultured Flavipsychrobacter sp. | reverse complement strand
ACCTCTGTAGACTATAAGCGCAAGTTCAAAAAGAAAGATGAAGAACTGAATATTGACGCTACCTATGCAAATACCGCGATGCGTCGTTACCAGGATTATACAACGATCATTGGCCCTTATACGATCAAAGAACGTGCGCCGGGTATTGGTGGCAACAGCAGCTTCAATGCATGGGCCGATTATGTCGATCCGCTGTTTACGAAAAACGGTAAACTCGGCCTTGGATTTAAGTCGCAGCTTTACTGGTTTACAAGTACCAACAAGTCCTTTATTGACACCAACAGTACTATTGAGCGTGAAAATAATACATTGCAAGCCAGCTACGACTACAGCCAGCAAACGCATGCTGCCTATGTGAACTGGAGTGACCAGGTAGGTAAATTCAGTTACCAGGCAGGGCTGAGGTTTGAGGACGCTATATACGACGGTACCGGGAAAGTACCGGATGGCACACCCTCAGGCACTATGGATACCGGTTTTCATACCGATTTTGCAAACCTGTTCCCGTCTGCATTCGTCTCTTACCAGGTGAGCAAGCAGCAAAGTATATACCTCAACTATAGCCGCAGGGTAAACCGGCCCGGCTTTATGCAGCTATTACCGTTTGTGGATAGATCTAACCCCGGTACGGTGAACAGGGGAAATCCTGGCCTGATTCCTGAGTTCATTGATAACATAGAATTCAGCTATAACCGCAACGATAACAAAGGGAATAACTTTATAGCGAGTGCGTACTATGCATACACGCAGAACCTGACACAAAGGATAACCAGGCCATTGACCGATGCGGAAGCCCGTAATTATAATGTGCCGCTCAATACATTATACACACAGCCTATAAATATTGCATCAGGTGCCACATACGGGCTGGAAGGTACAGGACACTTGCAGCTATTGCCAATATGGGATGCAACGTTGAATGCTAACTTTTTTCAGAACCAACTGATCATTGGTAGCAGTCCTGACCCCGCAATAAACAGCCTGGCAAATACCAGTGGCTTTGCATGGTTTGGTAAAGTAAATACCAACCTGAAACTGCCAAAGAATTTCTCATTGCAGGTCAATGCCAACTATGAGTCTCCAAGGGTAATTGCTCAGGGTAGCCTCAGTCAGTCTTACTGGATGGATATTGCTTTGCGTAAAAATTTATGGAAGAACAAGGCAACCCTGGTGATTAACTGTTCTGATGTTTTCAAAACTCGTTTGTTCATGACCTATTACGATCTGCCGGCATTCAGCGAGAGCATAAACAGGGTTAAAGAAACAAGGATAGGTAATATCACATTTACTTATCGTTTCGGTAAATCGGATGCAGGTAAGAATAGCCCGGGTGGCAATATGGGTAAGCGTGGCAAAACCGACGATAAGGGTAAACCTGTTAAACCTTCCGATGAAGACAGGCAA
Source organism: uncultured Flavipsychrobacter sp. (assembly GCA_964478855.1). Lineage (GTDB taxonomy): Bacteria > Bacteroidota > Bacteroidia > Chitinophagales > Chitinophagaceae > Nemorincola. The sequence continues at coordinate 57,782 of CAYZKL010000011.1, read as the reverse complement.
AAGAACCTGAAAGATGGAGATGACAATGACCAGGGTGGTGGTGGAGCAGGTGGAGCTACACAGGGCCAACAAAAGAAATAGGACATTGGCAACACTACTTCAATTACTAAATTGGCACTATCTTTGAATAATAGAAATAAATTATCATTATGGCTCAAATAACAAAGACGATTGTAGCAGTTGCATTATTGATCTGCATTTCTTTTTCTTCTCAGGGACAGATCATCCGGGACTATATGAACGATGCTAATCGTATGCTTGGTGGTGGCAAATCTAAAAAGATCGGTGGTACATCATTGACTGAGAGTGAAATATCTGATGGATTGCGCCAGGCACTACAGGTGGGAGCCCAGAATACAACAAGCAAATTATCTACACCAAATGGTTTCTTTGGTAACGCACTCATAAAAGTACTGATGCCACCCGAAGCTAAGAAAGTAGAAACTACACTACGGACCATAGGTATGGGTAAATATGTAGATAATGCGATCCTTACTATGAATCGCGCAGCAGAAGATGCATCAGGCAAAGCGCTGCCTATATTTGTTAATGCCATAAAGGGAATGAGCATACAGGATGCAGTATCAATACTGAGAGGTGGCAACAATGCTGCAACCAACTATCTGAAATCAAAAACCACTGCCTCATTAACTTCCGCTTTCCGTCCTGTTATAGAACAGTCTCTCGATAAAGTGAACGCAACTAAGTATTGGTCAGATGTTTTTAGTATTTATAACGATCTTCCTACCACTTACAATAAGGTAAATCCTGACCTTGCAGCCTACGTTACAGAGCGTGCTTTGAATGGCTTGTTTGTATATATAGCTGATGAAGAGGCTAAAATACGCATGAATCCGGGCGCAAGGGTTACCGACCTGCTGAAGAAAGTATTTGGTTCTAAATAAGTTATCGAGCAATTTGCTCATTATTTACGTACTCAAGGCTCATTATTTTTAGGTAAACACTCCCTTAAAAGGAGGTATAAACCCTTATTGGGTTTGGGGTTTAGGCAACAACTCTTTATCTTGCAGATATAGTTGGAACAACTATGTATTTAAATTAAAACTGAGTATTATGTCGCAGGAACAAATTTTTGATCTTATATCATGGTGGAACGAACAAACTTTTCCTGGCAAAGAGCTATATAAGCTTGATGAAAATGGGGAATTGACCATTCGTGCTAACAGTAATATCAAAGAGCGCGTGATAGCGACAATAGCTCCCGAAAATGCTGCAGTAGTTCTTAAAACCCTGTTGGAGAAATTTGCCCAGGTAGAGAGCAGGGTGCGTGATACTGAAGTAGAGTGGTTGGCCGCAGAAGATAAACTAAGGCTTGCTGACAAAGTAGGTCATCTCAAAGAATATCTGGATACTGTTGGCGCTTTAGGCGATATGCATCGGCTGGCTTTGTTGGTACATGACTGGCAGCATACTATATACCAGCTCTCAGAAGAAAATCATGCTGTTAAACTAAAATTAGTAGAAGCTGCAGAGAGCCTTACGGAAAGCGATGCATGGAAGGAAACTACACAGGCGTTCCGTGACATTGCAGACAAATGGAAAGAAACAGGCTTCCTGGATAAAAACAGGAATGATAAACTGTGGAACAGGATAGAGGCTGCACGCAAAGCATTTTATGATCGCAAGCGTCGCCACCAGGAGGAAGAAGAGAAGGATATGCTGCAAAATCTGGACCTGAAAATAGATCTTGTGGAGCAGGCCGAATCCATTGCATCATCGGAAGAATACATAAAAGATCGTTCATTCTTTCGATGTAATCGAGTGCTGCGGTATTATTTGACAATCCCGCATCTTTTGCGAGCTTTGTATAGCTAATCGGATTTGGACTAGCCTCATATATTTTTCGCAGTAGATTAAGGATAAAAATTCTACTTCTTCCAGAGTTTGCAATATCACCAAGCACCCAATCTGTGACGAGGCTAATAAAATTATCATCCAATCTGTCATGACGATAAATACTT
>CAYZKL010000011.1:31638-55790 GCA_964478855.1 uncultured Flavipsychrobacter sp. | reverse complement strand
CCGAAGAATGGAAAACGATAGGGCATACACTCAATAAAAAGAATGAAGAACTGTGGCAGCGCTTTATTGCAGCCAAAGGGTCTTTCTTTGACCGTAAGAAACTACATTATAACCAGGTACAGCAGGAGCAGGAAGGCAATTATGAAGTAAAAGCCGCACTTGTAGAAAAAGCGGAGGCGCTTAAAGACAGCAGGGATTGGAATGTTACTGCTCAGGCCTATGCCTCGCTGATGGAAGAATGGAAGAAGACCGGCCGTGTACCACAGGAAAAGTCGGAGGAATTATGGAAGCGTTTTACAGATGCCCAGGAACAGTTTTTCTCGGCTAAGAAGGCACATTTCGATGGTGTAAAATCCCTACAGGAAGAAAAATATAACCTGAAGAAAGAACTTTATGACCGCGCAGAGCGCATCAAAAATTCTACCCGTTGGAGTGATACTACTAACGAGCTGAATGAACTGCTTGATGAGTGGAAGAAAATAGGTCCCATACCACGTTCTTATGGCGATAAACTTTGGGAAGACTTCATAGCTGCAAGAAAACATTTCTTTGCCCGTAAAGATGCCAGCCGTGAAGAGCGCAAGCAATACATGGAGTCGCAAAAAGAGGTCCGGGCTGAGCAGGCAAAGGGTATGGTGAAGAAGATGGAACAGGATATCAGGGATGAAGAAGAAAAACTGGTAGATTTCCGCAATGCCATAGGAAACATAACCCCCGGTAAAAAAGCCGAAGAACTGCGCACTCACTTACAGCAACTCATCGAGGAAAGCACAAAGAACATAGTACGCCTCAAAGAAAAGTTCGCCAAAGCTGAACAGGACATTAAGGCAGTGGCGGAGCCGGTGGTCGAAAGTAATGAGTCAACAGGCACCAATTCTGACCAATAATGAGTCAACCCAGGTTAGGCAAAATATATTTCATAAAAAATTGTGTAATATATTAATTGACCTACATTTGCGTTTATGAAACGTACCTTCCTTTTTATGTGTCTCGCTGTGATAGCCATGGGCTCCTGCAAGAAAAAATCTGATAATACTACTGTTACCCCGGTTGTGCCGGTATTACCTACTTATACCGTAGACGGTATACATGACATAGTTATGTCGCCAAGCGATATGTCCATGGCTATATTGACAATGCCGATAACCGTGCAGTTCCAGGATTCATTCCAGAAGCAGGTAACACTTTCTTTATCAGGTGTCCCGGCCGGCATTGCTATAGACACTACATGGTCTACTACCGGTTATCCTACATTCAGCACTATGCTTACCTTTTATGATACGGCAACTATATCTGCTGCTGTAGGTACTTACCCGCTTACGTTAACAGCTACAGGCGCGGCAGGTACTAAGACATTTACCTTTAACCTGAAAGTATTACCTGCCAACAGTTGTGCAGATTATATACCCGGTGCGTACTCCTCTTGCAGCAGAAGCTGTATATCAGGTCCTGGCTATGCAGATAGTATCTATGAAGATTTTAGTGTAAAGAATAAATTCTGGATCACTAATTTCTATAAAACAGGTCAATCAGCCTATGTTTATTACAACTGCCTTACTCATATGCTGTATATGCCTGCACAGGCTATAAATGGCGTAACCTATTTTGGTACGGGTACAGCTTCAGGTTCTACATCTACAAATCATCATGTGGTTTTGAACTTAAGCGTAGGTGGTACTTCCTGCAATGTTTATATGGACTATTGATCAGTGATAATATTTCCTTAGAAGCACAGCAGGTAATTGCTGTGCTTTTTTATTGTTAGCAACCGTAAACAGATAATAGTATTTTTGCAGCTAAACTGAAGAGGAATGGATAATGCCGTGCAGAAGTTAAGGACCGTACAGGTAACACGCTATGTAACACCATTGCGTGAGGGAGGCTCTATGCCTGCTATTGCAGAGGCAGATGATGGATTCCTGTATGTGCTTAAGTTTCATGGTGCGGGGCAGGGCACAAAGGCGCTTATCGCAGAACTTATTGGTTGTGAGATAGCACGTGCGGTAGGATTAAAAGTGCCTGAGGTGGTATTTGCATTGCTCGATGAAGCATTTGGACGTACCGAACCTGATGAGGAGATACAGGACCTGCTTCGTGCCAGTGAGGGCCTCAATCTCGCGCTGCATTATTTATCCGGTGCAATAACTTATGATCCTGCGGTAAACAAACCAACTTCAACTATTGCGTCACAGATCGTATGGCTCGACTGCCTGCTGATGAATGTGGATCGCACTGCGCGCAATACCAATATGCTGATGTGGCATAAGGAGCTATGGCTGATTGATCATGGTGCATCACTTTATTTTCATCACTCCTGGCAAAACTGGGATAACCCTGTTAAGCCGTTCCCACATTTAAAGGAACATGTTTTATTACCGCTGGCTACAGAGCTGGATTCGGTAGATGCCGCATTCCGCAGCATACTTACCGAAGATCGTATCCGGTCAATAGTTACATTGATACCGGATGAATGGCTGACCGGAGATGCGCCGTTTAAGTCTGTTATAGAACACAGGAATGCCTACATTCATTTTCTAACCTCCCGGATTGCCAATTCAGCATCCTTTGTAAAAGAAGCGCAAGATGCCAGAGCAGCAATTATTTGAGTATGCCGTTATTAGGGTGGTACCGAGGGTGGAGCGGGAAGAGTTCCTCAACGTCGGTGTGGTACTCTATTGCGCAAAACTCAAATTCCTGAAGGTTATCTGTAAACCTCAGTCAGCAAAGTTACTTGCGCTTTACCCCGAGGCAGATGAAGCAATGATCAATGAATACCTTGTAGCGTTTGAGCAGGTCTGTATGGGCGAGCAGGGTGCCGGTACCATAAGCAGGCTGCCTATAGCTGAGCGGTTTCGCTGGCTTACTGCAACACGCAGTACCGTAGTGCAGACATCAAAAGTGCACCCCGGGTTATGTACCGACCCGATGGAAACACTGGAGCGTCTTTATAGGCAAATGGTATGTTGATTGGTTAGATGATACCTTCTCTTACCAGGTCGTGTAAGTGTAGTATGCCTGCAAATTTACCGTTGTCAGTAACTACCAGTTGCGTAATATCATTATAGCGCATAAGGGTAAGTGCTTCAGTGGCAAGTTCATCAACTTCAATCGTTTTAGGGTTAGGCGTCATTATATCCTTAGCCTTCAGATTGGCCGGGCTTTCATGTTTTTCCAGCATTCTGCGCAGGTCGCCATCGGTGATGATACCCGCAATAGCCCCGCTGTTATCCAGTACTGCTGTTATACCAAGTCGCTTTCCAGATATTTCGTAGATCACTTCACGTATCGAGCTGTCTGGTTTTACCACAGGTTGTTCATTCAGCTCACTCATGTCCGACACCTTTAGGTACAGGCGTTTACCCAGTGCACCACCCGGGTGGAATCTTGCAAAATCACGTTCTGTAAATCCTTTAAGGCTCAGCAGGCATACGGCCATAGCATCTCCCATTACCAGCTGAGCAGTGGTACTGGTAGTAGGTGCCAGGTTATGCGGGCATGCTTCTACCGAAACAGTTGTATTCACAAACACATCAGCATTGGTAGCAAGGAACGATGAAGAGTTACCGCAGATTGCGATAACATGATTGCCAAAATTCTTGATGAAAGGCACTACCACTTTTATTTCCGGGCTGTTTCCGCTTTTCGATATGATGATTACTACATCCCCGGGTTGCACCATTCCCAGGTCGCCATGAATTGCATCTGCGGCATGCATGAATATAGCCGGAGTACCAGTTGAATTGAATGTAGCTACTACTTTCTGTGCTATAACAGCACTTTTTCCTATTCCCGATATTACTACCCGCCCCTTCGCCTCATGAATAGTACGGACTGCTATAAGAAAAGAAGTGTCGATATAATCCTTGAGCTTAAGAACAGAGTCTGCCTGCAACTGGATAGTTTCTAGCGCCTGTTTTATAACGGTGTCTTTTGGAAACATAGGGTGCAAAGATAGTTTTTTCGAAGGAACCGCTTATATGCAGCCTATAGCAGTATAAAAGCGTTATTTACTCAAAATACGAATTTCAACTCTGCGGTTAAGTATGCGGTCGTCTTCCGTTAATTCTTCACGGGATATCGGATTTCTGTTACCCAGGCCTACGCTGCTAAGGCGTTCCTGGTCGATCCCGTTAGATACAAGATAATTCAGCACAGCTGCCGCTCTGTGCACAGAAAGTTCGTTCTGGTCCACACCTTCTATATTGCCTACGCAGCATATATGCCCCTCTATGCGTATCTGAACAGATTTGTTGGTGTTTAGAAAGTAAAGCAGGTCTTCCAGTGCGGGCCGTGCTTCCGGCAGAAATAAGTCTGTACCGGGCTGAAAATTGATATTTTTCAGTGCTACGGCATCGTTCACCTTTAGCTTGGCTGCATCCAGCACTACAGGTTGTGCTACTGCTACTACTGTTGGTTTTGGCTTCGGGATAGTTGCTATGAGCTTAGGTATGGTTTTAACAGGGGTAGGCGTCACTTTCTGCTCTTCTTTATCAATGATTATCTGCACTTTACGGTCCGCGGCGTGTCCATCCTTACCTATGGGCTCACGTTCAATTTTCCCCTTTCCTATGCATAGCTTAATGTCTTTCTTATCAAAACCCGAGGAGACCAGGTAGTTCTGCACATTTGTCGCCCTTTTCAGCGAAAGGGCATCATTATATTTGTTGTCACCCAGGTAGTCTGCATACCCCAGCACTATCAGCTTCTGGCCATGTATCAGCTTATCTTTAAAGATCAGTTGATCGATATTACCTTCAGATGATTTAGAGATATTAACTTCATTTAGTGCAAAAAACACTTCGAATGTATCTATGCCTTGCGCATATAATGCAGATGGTAAAAAAAACAGGATAAATAAGGCGGCGTTTTTCAAATGTTGATTGGTTAGGTAGTATTGCAAAATAGTAAATGTTCTTAACTGTAATTACTATGTTATAAAAGAGTTTAATAAAATCCCCGCTCGTTGTTCCTGATGTTCCGTAGGGCATCTGGAACAACAAATAAAATTCGGTTCCCCTCTGGTCGAAGCGTCCTGCTTCGTCCTTGTTTTATGGAGACCCCGCTTCCACTATCTGGCGCGAGTCTGTAGTAAAGCCATGTACATAGCCGACTCGTGTCTATGGAGATCTTCCGGTTTTCAACCGGCACTAACCTTGATGCAGTTGATGAAATACCTGCTTCTGCATTACGTCATCTATATACACTCAAAAACTTATCCACCTTATTTTTTCGCCACGCATCCCTCGCCCCTCTTATCGTTCATCACTTTGCATCCCTGCTTTTGTGGGTATCTTATAAAATTCCGTATTCCTCTTTACAGTATTTTTACTTCGTAAAAACGTGTTCAGGCGCAGCAGTTGTACATTAGTTTTTTTTCGCTCCACCACCTCCATTTTCCATCAATCAAAAAACACAAACCTACATTATCCATAACCTAACGGAATAGGAAATATGGGCACGCTCCCGATGCCCACGCTCCGCGCTCACCTTTATGGGGTCACCCCAAACCATAATTGATAATCAACAATTTAGATGAATGGGGTGAGCGAAGAAAACAAAAATGGGGTCACCTTATGTCGAAAATTACACCCCATTTTCGACATAAAGTAAGCGACATGTTGAAAATTACACCCCATTTTCGACATAATCCCGGTAGCCATTGGGAGGGTCTCCCGGTAACGTCAATAATCGTTTTCGCTCCCGCTCCCCACACTCCCCACTCACCTTAGGTGACCCCCTATGGGGTGACCCCCTATGGGGTGACCCTCACCCCAAACTATAATTGATAATCAACGACTTAGAGGAATGGGGTGAGCAAAAAATACCAAAAATGGGGTGACCAGTGTTGAAAATCACACACATTATTGTAAAATAGTAAATGTTCTTGACTGAAATTACTACACTTAGTAGAAATGTAATGAAATTTAAATATGAACCTTGTAATATTATATAATCTGATTACTTTTAAGTTATGAAGTACTATATATTTTTAGCCTTTTATTTATTGAGCATTAAGGCAGATGCTCAAAAACTATACTGGTATATAGAAAATTCCAGGATAGGGTATAAGAATGAAAAAGGAGAAACGGTAATAAAACCGCAATATGTAATGGCCAATGCTTTTTCAGAAGGATTAGCCTGTGTGGGAGTAGGCGACAATATGTTTCTCGCAAAGTATGGATTCATAAATGAAAGTGGAGCCTGGGTGATACAGCCTCAGTTTGATGGTCCCGGAGATTTTAGCGATGGCCTTGCCAATGTAAGCAAAGACCATAATTGGGGCTTCATAGACAAGAAGGGGGCATGGGTGGTGCAGCCGCAATACAGCCAGTGCTATGAATTCAGGAATGGTTATGCGCAGGTCAGCAAAAAAAGTAAGTGGGGTCTGATTGACAAAAAGGGCATTGAAGTATTAGCCCCGGAATATTATGATGTCACCAATGTAAGTGATGGAGTATTGGCTGTCAACAAAGAAATAGGCAAAGGATGGGAACTGATTGATATCAAAGGCAGAAAATTGTCTGATAAGACTTTTGACAGAGTAAAAGAGTTCAATGGAGATCTGGCCCCGGCAAGAAACAATGAAGATAAATATGGCTTCATCAATGCAAAGGGGGAATGGGTGATATTGCCCGAATATACCGGGGCCGAATCATTTGGCAACGATCTGGCTGCAGTGGAAATTGATTATAAATGGGGCTACATAGATAGGACAGGCAAAATAATGATACAGCCCGAATATGACAGGCCGGGCAGATTTAAAAACGGAGTGGCAATGGTAGAACAAGGCTCCGAGTATATGTATATCAGCACAAAAGGCGACGTGATATTGCGCTTTAATAAGTGAGCTACATCACTTGCAAAGCACAGATCAAGCTATATTTATCCGGGCTATAGAATAAATGAGTAACGTATACTGCGTTTTTCAGTGCTTTAATACTCAAAATTTATTGTGTAGGTTTGTAATAGAGAAAAAAGCAGGCATTTGCTTGTTTCCTGCTCACGCCTTATAGAGTTACCACACATATTTTGATGTATTTAAAATGACCGAGCAACAGAATATATTTCTTGCGAAAAGTGAAGTAAAGGCCCACGACCTGGAGCATAAGCGCAAACTTGCGTTCAATATTCAGAAGTATAATGATAGTGTAGTTAAAGGTAAACAGCAATTTGCTAACCTTACTATGGCTCGTCAAAAGGCGAAAAATATAAAGTGGAAGACAATAGAGAGCCTTGATAAATACCTGGAGCAGTTCGAAAAGAATTTCACTTCTCGTGGCGGTAAGGTAATATGGGCAGAGAATGCAGAAGATGCCCTGCAGGAAGTATTGGCAATATGCAAAGAAAAGAATACCAAACAGGTGGTGAAGGCGAAGTCGATGGTGACAGAAGAGATACACCTCAATGATTTTCTTGCGCAGCATGGAATAGAATCAGTAGAAACCGACTTAGGAGAATATATACAGCAGTTAGACGGCGAGGCGCCATATCATATCGTTACCCCTGCTATGCATAAAAGCAAGGAGGATGTAGCTAGGGTATTTCATGATAAGCTGGGTACCGAACCAAATCTTACTCCCCCTGAAATAACAAAGATTGCCCGCAAGAACCTCAGGGAGAAATACATAACAGCAGAGGTAGGCATTACAGGTGGCAATTTTCTGCTGGCAGATATTGGGGGAGTTTGTGTAAGTGAGAATGAGGGTAACGGCAGGCTAAGTACCACATTCCCGAAAACACAGATCGCTATAGTAGGCATCGAAAAAATGTTGCCGTCTATCAATGATTTGCAGCTGTTCTGGCCATTGTTGGCTACCTACGGCACCGGTCAGAATGTTACGGTATACAATACAATATTTACCGGCCCTAAGAAAGCTGATGAAACAGATGGCCCCGAAGAAATGTATGTGATTCTGCTGGATAACGGTCGTACTAATCTGCTAATGAAAGAAGTGCGGGAAAGTATGTACTGCATCCGTTGTGGTAGTTGTCTGAATGCTTGCCCTGTCTATAAGAATATCGGCGGTCACGCCTACGGTGCTACTTATAGTGGTCCTATCGGTTCGGTGATTACACCCCATCTCAAGGGTATGGAGGAGTTCAAACACATGAGCTATGCATCCAGCCTGTGCGGTAATTGCACCGAGGTTTGCCCGGTAAAAATAAACATACACGAAATGCTGCTGGAAAACCGCACTATGGCGGTTACACAAAGGCTCAACAGTAATTGGGAAAATCTGTCATGGGGATTATGGAAGCAAGCCATGATGAGCCGCACACTTATGAACAGTGCCACCCCGGGTTTAAAGAATAAAGTGGTGAACAGATTATTCAAAAAGAGCTGGTCACTGCACAGGGGTAACATTCAATTTGCCGATAAGTCCTTCAACAAGATGTGGAAGGAAAGGGCAAAAAGTTAAATCCGGTTTATGGAAACTGTAGTTGTATATAGCGCACAAAACAGCAACCGTCTGAAATTTGTTTTGGACTGGCTGCTCAAAGAGCGGTTACAAACAGACTACAGGATAACCAATGATGTGCAGGAGGTAAGTGGCCTTTCGTCTTGCATCGCTTACGGAAAACATTTACCTAACAGCATATCCATTCCTGATGAGGGTTTGCTCTGGCTGACAGGCAGTACCAGATGCGAACCGCAAATTGGGGCTTGGCAGGAGTTACCGGCGATCTTTACATCTGCTACTACCGGAACCACACTTCCTTTCGATCTGTTCTCTGCTATATTTTATTTATTGTCCCGTTACGAAGAATATTACCCTTTTACCGCAGACAAGCATGGCAGGTATCCTGCCGTAAGCAGTATCCTGTATAAAAATGGTTTGCTGCAAAGGCCTGTTGTTGACGAGTGGGTACATGCATTCAGGAAACAGTTACAGGCAAAGATGGGTGTTCCGCTGGTGGCTACTACTATGTTCCTCTATCAGCCAACTTATGATATTGATATGGCCTACTCTCACCTGCACAAAGGTGCTGGCAGGATAATAGGTGCATATATGCGCGCATTGCTGAAGGGTGATGTACGGCAGATCAGTGAACGTACCCAGGTATTAAAAAACAAACAGAAGGATCCATATGATTCTTTCAGATGGTTGCGGCAATTGCATAAAGAGTACGACTGCAAACCATTGTACTTTATCTTATCTGCTTTCCGTACCACTGCTTTCGATAAAAATATACACCCTGAGCATCCTGCTATGATGCGGGTGATCAAGAATCTTACCAAAGATGGTGTTATAGGCATACATCCCTCGTATTATTCAGATGAGGATAATAAAGTGCATAAAGAGAAAAGAATGCTGGAGCACATCTCCGGCAGATCTATACATATTTCCCGCCAGCACTATATAAAAGTAAAGACACCTGATACCTACAGGTTGCTGATACAAAACGGTATAACTGAGGATTACAGCATGGGTTATGGTTCGCACCTTGGCTTCAGGGCAGGCACCGGCAATTCATTTGCATGGTACGATCTGCAGCAGGAAACCATAACCGGGTTAAGGATACATCCTTTCTGCTTTATGGATACTACTGCCCACTACGAGATGGGGCTATCAGCATCCGATGCGTTTGCTAAGCTATATGCTATGAGTAGAGCCCTCCAGCAGACGGGTAGTGCAATGATAACCATATTCCATAATTTCTCGCTCGGCACTAGCAGCGAATGGAAAGGATGGAAGCATGCTTATGAGCATTTCCTTATGGAAACCACCTCAATAGCAAAAGATGAATACCGCAAGGTCAACACATAACAACACTATGAAACTAAAGGTAATTGTAACAGGCGCAACAGGTATGGCAGGAGAGGGTGTATTGAATGAATGTCTTAATAGCAGCGAGGTTGAGCAGGTGCTGGTAGTGGGCAGAAGACCTTGTGGGGTTACTCATCCTAAACTGAAGGAAATTGTACATTCCAACTTCATGGACCTGTCTGCTATTGCAGCACAGCTGCAGGGTTATAATGCTTGTTTCTTTTGTCTCGGTGTATCATCTGTAGGAATGAAAGAGCTGGAATACACGAAACTCACCTACGACCTCACTATGCATTTTGCAACGACTTTAGTAGCACAGAACCGCGATCTTACCTTTTGTTATATCTCGGGGGCAAGTACCGACAGTACAGAGCAGGGCAAAAGTATGTGGGCAAGAGTAAAAGGAAGAACAGAAAACGATCTGCTCAAACTTCCGTTCAAAGCGGCATATATGTTTCGTCCGGGCTATATGCACCCTACTCCCGGGGCAAAGAATACGTTGAAATACTATAAATGGCTTTCCTGGCTTTATCCTGTATTCAGGATACTGACACCTAAATTTGTATCTACTCTTGCAGAACTGGGTCAGGCTATGATACATGCGGCAACAAAGGGATACAACAAAAAAGTCTTGGAAGTTCCTGACATTATAAGTCTTGCAAAGAGTCAGTAGTTCACTTACGGATATATACTCTGGTACCTACTCCTACAAACGAATAAAGCTCCTCGACATCTTTGTTCTTTAGTGCTATGCATCCGTCTGTCCAACATACACCCATTTCTATCATATCGTCGCCGCCTTTCCATACACCATGTATGCCTATGTCTCCGCCTATCCTTGCATTATGCGGTACCTGACCTTTATCCTTAAGTCTGTTGAATGCTGCTATAGCAGAATCGTTCGGATAGTTGAGCCTCAGAAATTTATCGTACTTAGAGTTGGGGTTTTTATTTTGAATGGTGTACCATCCTTCAGGTGTGTTCCTGTCTCCCTCCATTGTTTTATCAAGCTGTGGTTTAGGCCCGAATACAGCTTTGTAGGAGCGTATCATTCTTTTCCGGTAAAACACCTCAACTATGTATTTCGATTTATTGACCACCACCATTACTGAATCCTTATTAAGTGTATCAGGATTGATGGGCCTCAGGTTGATCTTTGAGGTTGGTGGAATGATCATAGTTTGGGTCACCTGCGATTTTCCCTGGTAGTACTGTATGGTACGTACCGTATTGCCGTTGGCGTCTTTATGCTCGTCTATTACCTTGGCATCTTTCGGTACCGGTAGCAGTTCGCTTTTATTATAGGTTTTTGGTGCCACCTGTGCAGTACAGGCAATAGTGAGCAGGCAGCAACTGAACAGCAGAAGAAATTTCTTGATTCCATAATTGATCGAAGCACATCCCTCTTTCATTCTTTGTTATTTCCTGCACGAATTTATTGAAAAAATCAGTTCAACTACGAAAGCTGCTATTGTGCAGATTTCCTTATATCTATCACTTTTACCTGCAGGCGAGTATTGCCATTATGCTCATTCTCTTCCATGTTATACACGATATCAAACGGGCCATTCTTCACAAGTTCAAATTTATCTGCCAGCCCGAAGCCTATTCCTTCGATCACAGATCCGTTTTGCTGATGCGCTACAATGCGCAGGTGCAGTTCCTTGACAACAGTTGAAGATCCTTGATAATCATATACTTGCCTGCTCATGAATACAGGTTTCATATTGGCTGGGCCAAATGGTTCAAACTGTTTTAAGATATTATTGATCGCGGGTTTTACTATTGACAGTGGTATCTCTGCATCTATTTCTATTTCAGGTACCTGCTGCTCAGGAGTGATGGTTGCAGCTACGATGGTTTCAAATTTCGCAATGAAGTCATCCACCTTATCTTCCCGCATGGTCATGCCGGCTGCATAAAAGTGGCCACCGTAATTTTCCAGCAGGTCACGACATTCATGTATGGCCTCATAAATGTTAAAGCCGGATACTGACCTCGCAGAACCCGTAGCCTTGCCGTTAGCTGAGGTAAGCACGATTGTCGGCCTGTAATAATGGTCTATCAGTCGCGACGCTACAATGCCTACCACGCCCTTGTGCCAGTGTGGCCTGTATAGCACTGTCGATCTCCTGTTTGTCATAGAGGCATCAGTATTCAGTATGGAAAGTGCCTCTTCAGTGATGCTCTTATCTACTTCTTTCCTATCATCATTATCAGAGTGTAGCGCAGATGCAAGCGATTGTATCTTTGTTGCGTCGGTCTCTATAAAGAACTCTACCGCTTTTTTTGCATCATCCATTCTGCCTGCGGCATTAACACGTGGACCAATAACAAATACCAGGTCAGATATCGAAAGCGCTTTCTGCACTCCTCCCAGTTCCTTTAGTATGGATATGGCCAGGCAAGGCGATTCATTGATCTTCTTAACACCGTAGTACGCCAGTATCCTGTTTTCACCGTCTATTGGTACTATGTCTGCAGCTATGCTGGTAGCCACCAGGTCCAGGTATTCATATACCGTTTCCAGTGGCTGCTTCCAGTGGATGGCCAGTGCGGTCACTAACTTGAACCCTATACCACAGCCACTCAGTTCTTTATATGGATATTTACAGTCTTTTTGTTTAGGATTAAGGATGGCAAATGCCGGAGGCAGTTGGTCGTCAGGTAAGTGGTGATCACATACGATCACTTGTATACCCAGCGACTGTGCATAGGCTATCATTTCCACAGACTTGATCCCGCAATCCAGGGTGATCAGTAATGTAAAGCCATTAGCATGAGCAAAATCGATCCCTTGCCTCGATATGCCATATCCTTCACGGTAACGGTGAGGGATATAGTAAGACAGCTCGCCCGAATAATTTTTTTTAAGGAAAGAATACACCAACGATACCGCGGTGGTACCATCCACATCATAGTCGCCATAGACCAATATACGCTCATGCCATTCTATGGCTTCTGTTATACGCTCTACGGCTTTTTGCATTCCCTTCATCAGGAACGGGTCATGAAGATGGGATAACTCAGGACGAAAAAACAGCCTTGTATCTTCATACTCACTCATGCCGCGCAGAGCAAGGATCCTGCAAATTGCCGGATTGATCTTTAATGCTTCTGTCAGCCTGTTTACCGTATCCTCGTCAGCGGGTTTTAAGGTCCATCTTTTATCAGGCTTCATCCGAAATCAAGTTGTTGCACTTCTTTGTGATACTCTTTCACCCATGTGTCCAGGTTATTACAAAACGCTGCGTCTTCGATGTTGGCAAAATAATCTCCCTGCTGCATGATGTGCTCCAGCAAGCGATCCTGTGCGTGTATGCATTGTATGGCC
The DNA here is from genome assembly GCA_964478855.1 of uncultured Flavipsychrobacter sp. Lineage (GTDB taxonomy): Bacteria > Bacteroidota > Bacteroidia > Chitinophagales > Chitinophagaceae > Nemorincola. The sequence continues at coordinate 42,686 of CAYZKL010000011.1, read as the reverse complement.
GTACTGTATGGGGTATGGCTGAATGATACCATTTCATAAACAGAAACAAAGTCATCCGGGTAGCGGGTGCCCAACTCTTTCTCTATTTTTTTACGCACCAGGAATTTAGGATCCGCAACCTTATCGCGCATTTCTATGAAGTTATTTAATGCCAGTTGCGCTACAGCATCGCCGTTAGGTTTTCTTTTGGCGGCATATACCTCCAGTATTGTTGCCCAGTCATTACCATGCTTATCCATCAGTGCCGACAATACAGAGCAGTCTTCAAAACCGGCATTCATTCCTTGCCCGTAAAAAGGAACAATAGCATGTGCCGCATCGCCTATCAGTGCGCTCATATCCTTGTGGTGCCACATACTGATGTGGGTAGTGATAAGTGCTGATGTTGGATTATTAAAGAAATCTTCAAGCAGGGTGGGCATCAGTTCTTTGGCATCTGCAAATTGAGTGTCGAAGAATTCAGTGACCTCTTCCCTTGTTTTCAGTTTATCAAATGATACCGGTCCTTCAAAAGGCATGAACAGGGTACAGGTAAATGTTCCATCTGTGTTCGGAAGCGCTATCAGCATATAATTACCTCTCGGCCATATATGTAAAGCGTTCTTTTCCATCAGCCATTCACCATTTTTCCCGGGCAATATGCTTAGTTCTTTATAGCCATACTCCAGGTAATGCTGGTCAGAATTTACCCTTGAAAGACGGTTATAGCTATCACGCAATGACGAAAAAGCGCCGTCAGCACCAAACATTAATCCCGCATGTACCACCTTATGGGTCTTATCGGTCAGTTCGAACGATGCCGCATTGGTCGCCACATCTACATGTGTACAGCGATGTTCAAAATAGATATGTGCCCCATGTTCTTCAGCAAGGGTCATTAATTTTTTATTCAGTTCACCTCTGCTTACCGAATAAATGGCTTCATTGTTCTTGCTATATGGCTGAAAGGCAGTATTGCCATCCTGCTGGTGCAGGTAACGTCCATACATTGGTATGGCCAGTGCTTCTATCTCCTCTTTCAGTCCCGCCAGTTCCAGCGCTTTCCACCCTCGGTGGCTTGTTGCCAAGTTTATGGATTTACCCGCCGATATCGATGCGCTGCGCATATCCGGACGACGTTCATACACATCTACGTCATACCCACGCTTACGTAGGATGATTGCTAAAAGGGAGCCAACCAGGCCGGCACCCAGGATTGTAACCTGTCGGGACATAAAACGGTAATTTGACAGCAAAATAACGAATAATAAGACAATGGGCTGTATGATTGATATCAGTATGTGAACATCTGTTAATGTAAATAATTATACTATTTATCGGGTGGCATAATATTTTATATGCTATTATTAAACCTGCAATTATGAAAGCTTTACGATCAATTATTATACTAATGGGCATCAGTCTTTTGATGGTATCGTGCCTGAACAATGAAAACGGCAATAGTGCTAAAGATCAGGGATCAAGTACGCCAATAGATTCTACAAATGTTAACGGGACTGCACCTGCAACCTATGGCGGTAACAACCCGGCTAATGATCAGAAAGACTCAAATCGGGTCAATGCAAATGACACAGGTACTAATGCCAGCAATGTGCATAATACGCCCGCTAAATAGAATATGCACCTGTTTAACCGAATAATAAAGGATTGGAAGGGGTAAAAACTATAATATATCCTTTCCAATCCTGAATTTTGTTGCGACCTTTGCGCAATAAATATTTCTATGCCCGCAAGGTTTTATGAGAACAATGTCACATCCGGCTTAAAGGATAAGCGTAAACTGTCTGCATTTATAGATACGCTTATCAGTAAGTATAAAAAAGAGGTGACGACTGCCGAACTTTCTTACATCTTTTGCGATGATTCATTCCTGCTGGAAATGAATACCAATTTCCTGGATCACGATACCTACACCGATATCATTACCTTCGACCTCAGCAACTCAAAGAACGAGATGCAGGGAGAGATATACATCAGCATAGACCGGGTAAAAGAAAATGCTGTTTTATACCATACCACTTATAAAGACGAATTGCACAGGGTGATATTCCACGGAGTACTGCACCTTTGCGGCTTCAAGGATAAAAAAGAAAAAGACAGGAAGGTAATGCGTGAGAACGAAGAATACTGCCTGGAACATTATAAAAAAGGATCAATTTGATGAATATAGAAAAGTTGTATGAAGATGATGACCTCGTGGTGGTGAATAAACCTGCCGGCCTGCTCGTAGTTCCTGATAGGTTCAATCATGAGTTGCCAAGCTTGAACAAACTGCTGGAAGTAAAAATGAACCAGAAGATATGGGTAGTGCATCGTCTGGACAGGGATACAAGTGGCGTGATCTGCTTTGCCAAAAATGAACAGGCACACAGGTACCTCTCCATCCTTTTCCAGGAGCGTGATGTAAAGAAATTTTATGCTGGTCTGGTTACTGGTATAGTGGTGCCTGCCGAAGGTCGTATAGAAGGGGCGATAGCCGAACATCCTGCCGCAAACGGTAAAATGATCGTAGCCAAGAAAGGTAAAATCGCTGTCACTGATTATAAAGTCGTGGAGCAATGGCCTTTATATTCTCTGTTGCAGTTCCAGATTCATACGGGGCGAACTCACCAGATTCGTGTACACATGCAGTCTATTGGTCATCCGCTTGTTTGTGATGAACTGTATGGTGATGGTAAACCATTCCTTCTTTCTGCGATAAAGAGAAAGTATCGCATGTCCGAAAAGGACGAGGAAGAAAAACCGCTGCTTAGCAGGCTTGCACTTCATGCATACCGTATAGAATTCGAAAAAGAGGATGGGACTATTGTAAATGCAGAAGCAACATTGCCGCGCGATATTGCTGCCTGCGTAAAGCAACTGAATAAGTGGACAGTAAACAGTTAATGGCCTGGCCACATGTGCGTGCTTCCCGACATTATTAAATATTTAGCTACTTTTGCCCTTTGAATTTTTAAGTAAAATAACACCGATGACATCTCATATTAATATAGAAATAGAACTTGCCGAAGACAAAATGCCTGAGGCAATACAATGGACCGCACCTGATGGCGGTGTGGCAGAACCACAGAAAGCTAAGGCGATACTCCTCGGTCTTTGGGACGGCGAAGAAAAGTCAGCACTCCGCATTGACCTTTGGACAAGCAAAATGATGGTAGATGAAATGAACGACTTTTTTTACCAGACATTTTATGGCATGGCCGATACTTACCTGCGCGCCACAAGGAACGCTGAACTAGCTGAGGAACTGAAGGAGTTTGCAAAAGAGTTCCTGAAAAAGGCAAGCGAAGCAAACGAAAAAAATCCTCAGTAATACAGTACTAACTTCAATTCAGAAAGCTATGACTCTCGAAGAAAAAATAATGGAAGAACTGAAGACCGCAATGCGTGCAAAGGACGAAGCAGCATTGCGAACGCTCAGGGCTATAAAGGCAGCTATCATCATCGAAAAGACTTCTGAAGGTGCCGGTGGTGCTATCAGTGAGGCTACTGAAACTAAAATGTTGCAGAAGCTGGCCAAGCAGCGCCGCGATTCTCTTGATATTTTTGAAAAACAAGGCCGTGAAGATCTAGCGGTGAAGGAGCGTGAGGAACTGGCGATAATAGAAAAATTCCTGCCTAAGCAAATGTCGGCTGAAGAACTGACTACAATTGTTAAGGCAATAATAGAACAGGTAGGTGCAAAATCGCCTGCTGATATGGGCAAAGTAATGGGTGTGGCCAGCAAACAATTGGCAGGACAGGCAGATGGTAAAGCAATATCCGAAACTGTGAAGCAATTGCTTGCGCAGTAAACTATGCTATGGCACTCGATGTAACGGGAATTATCCTCATCATTTTATTCTTTATACGCGGCTACATGAAAGGTCTCATTGTAGCCGCGTTTTCTGTGCTTGCTATTTTGCTCGGTGCTATGTGTGCGCTGAAACTTTCTCACACGTTTGCTGCCTGGATGCTGGAGAAAGGCTATGTGTCATCGGCATGGGCACAGGTATTAAGTTATGTAGTCCTGTTTGTTGGAGTTGTGCTCTTGGTAAGATTAGTGGCAAAGCTGATAGAAAAGGCACTCGATGGGATGATGCTGGGTATTGTCAATAAACTGGCAGGAGGGTTGCTGTATGCATTCCTGGGTGCTGTATTATGGAGTTCAGTATTATGGATCGGGTCATACATGCACCTTATCTCTACAGAACTTATTGCTGCTTCCAAAACATATAACACCTTATCCCGGCTGGCGCCATGGTTCTGCGAACAGTTAGGTAAACTCATCCCCTACTTTAAAGATACCTTTAGTGGCCTTGAACATTTCTTCGACTCTGTAAACCAGGAAAAACCGCAGCATGTGGGTACTGATAGATAATTACGATTCATTCACTTGGATACTGCATGATTACCTGTTGCAGACCGGACATGAATGTGCTGTGTATCGTAATGATGAAATAGACCTGGCTCAACTCATCGCATTAAACCCAGAAAGGCTGATACTATCCCCCGGTCCCGAAACTCCGTTGCAGGCAGGCATCACTATGGCTGTCATAGATCATTTTCACAGGCAGGTACCTATATTGGGTGTTTGTCTGGGTCACCAGGCATTGGGTATGTATTTCGGTGCAAAACTTGCTCATGCCGGTTATCCCATGCACGGTAAAACAAGTCTGGCCACTCACATCGGGCACCCTTTGTTCAGTAATATACCTTCACCATTTACAGTAATGCGCTATCATTCGCTGATCGTAAATGAATTTTCAGGTACTGGGCTATCAGCCATAGCACATACTGATGATGGTACAATAATGGCATTGGCGCACATTGAATATCCCTGCATTGGCGTACAGTTTCATCCTGAGTCCGTGGGAACAGAATACGGATTGCAGATACTAAAGAACTGGGCTGCTATTTAGCCGTTTTCAGTATGCCATTGTATTCACCCGGATTAGCCAGCAAAGAAAGTGCTTTCGTCAATTCCTTATCATACTGCAATCCTTGCGCTACACGCCCACGTGTAAAATAATAACGTGATGCGATTTCATTTTCAAGTGTCTGCCTTACCTGGTCTTTATGTTTCAGCAGGTCTTGCTTTTTGTCATGAGATAGTTTTGATTTAAGTGCTTCAAATTCCTGTTTTGCACCATCATAGTATTTTTCTCTTTTTGCCTGGCTGATCAGTGAATCTACGTTATTCTCTGTCTCTGTTTTATAAGAGTAGTCCTTATTCTCCAGCCATTTGGCAAACTGGTTGTATTCTGCATCGGTTAGCGTGAATTTATTTGCAGATGGTATCGTCGGGTGCTGACGGGCATACTCCGTTGCATAGTCAAACAGGTAGTTCTTGGTGTATAGCGTCACTTCTATCATGCTCATTGGCTCGTTCTTAATGTGTATATCAGGTTCTATACCACCACCGCTAAGCACGGTACGACCGCCCTTGGTCTTAAATGCTTTCTTCAGTGAATCCGGCACAAACCCTACGCTGCCATCAGCTGATCTGTGGGAATAGTCAAGCGCCTGTATGCACCTCCCGCTTGGTGTATAGTATCGGGATACTGTTAGCTTTAGCCGGGAGTTAAAACCAAGTGGCCTGGTTATCTGTACCAGCCCTTTACCGTAAGATCTTTCTCCTATTATTACTGCCCTGTCCAGGTCTTGCAGTGTACCTGCTACAATTTCCGATGCTGATGCCGATGAGTGGTTGACCAATACGGCAAGGGGTAGTTCTTTATTCCATGGAGTACCCTGTGTCTTATAATCTCTTTCCGACTCAGGTACTTTTCCTTTAGTACTCACTACCAGTTGTCCTTTGTCTATGAACAGGTTACAGATGTTTACTGCTTCTTCCAATAATCCGCCCGGGTTACTGCGAAGATCCAGCACAAGTCCTTTCAGGTTTGGCTGAGCTTTTTGCAGGCTGTCAAATGCATTCTTTACCAGGCGTGAACATGCGGGTGTAAACTGTGTAAGGCGAACAAACGCTATATCATTCTTCTCTCCTATCAGGCTGTAGTAGGGCACACTCGATATTTCTATTTCTCCACGCGTCACCAGTTTCTGTGATTCCCCATGAGTGAATACGTCTTTTGTCTTTATAGTGATCTGTGTGCCGGGAGAGCCTTTCAGCAGTACGCTCAGGTCATCAATAGTTTTTCCTTTTACAATTTGGTTATCTATAGACAACACAAGGTCACCGGGGTGAAGACCGGCCTTTTGTGCAGGGCTGTTCTCATATACATCGCCTATGTAAATGTCTTCTCCTTTTTTGCGCATGCTGGCTCCTATACCGCCATACCGCCCGGTCATCATAAACTGGTAATCTTCTATGTCCGATTCGGTGATATAGTTAGTATAAGGATCTAGCTCGGCAAGCATTGCATCAACCCCCGTCTTTACCAGTTTGCCTGGTTCTATCGGATCTACATAGTATGAGTTGAGCTCTTTGAATACATTGGTATAGATATCTAGGTTTTTGGCTATTTCAAAATAGGGGTCGTTAGCTTTGCCATGTATGAATAAAAATGCTGTTGCAGACAGTGCTACACCTGCTATAAATCCTTTTGCACTTTTCATTTTTTTCAGAAAACTTATTATTGCTGTCATCAGGTTCGGATATAATACAGGCAATTTACAGATTTTACATTGCTCTTTAACTATAAGGATTTATAAAATCACCTAAAAAACCACTTGTAATTGTTATAAATATGGTAATTTGTAACAGGAATAACCAGATGATCTCTATTGATGTTCAAATAAATACGCGTATGGTTTCGTTTATAGTAGTGCGTAGGTTTTTGTTGGCTATGTTGCTTGTCGCCATATTTTGTATTCAGGCTGCAGCACAGAAGCCATTTGCCGAAGGTGTTATTATCTACAAGGTGAAATTGACGGCACAGGACAATAAACAAATAGAGGGTACATATACTTTTATAGTTAAGGGCAACCTGATCCGCAAGGAATTGAAACTCAATAACGGCTACGAGGATATAGTGCTGCTTAATTGCGATGCAAATACGGTGTACTCCCTGCAGAATCAGAATGGAAGGAAATTTGCCATAGAACTGAGTATGCCTGACATGGTCAAAAGGCAGGAAAAATACAAAGGATACAGTATCAGAAGTGAAGCCGGCAATAGCAGGAATATTGCTGGTTATGCAGCGTACAAGAGCAATATTAGTTATAGTGATGGGACTATTATAGAGGTGTATTATACTAAAGACTGGTCGCCGGTGCAGACAATTACTTTTGAGCGTTTCCCCAATGCAAAATTTCTACCGTTGCAATATACCTTAACTGATGAGCGTAATATGACTATGCTTCTGGAAATGGAGAAAATGCAGGCCGGCCCGGTAGAAAATGCGTTGTTCCGTATTCCTGCTGATTACAAGATGATCAGTTATAACGAATACAAGCAGCTAAGCAGGTAGCTTATTGCTTACCGAATACTGCATTCATCATTACCTTGGTGAATGTATCCCAGGTATATTTTTTCTTTTCTTCCAGGATATTTTCTTTAAGGTTTGGTATAGAGTTAGTTTCATAGAATCGTAGAATGGCGTCAGCAATAGATGTCGGGTTTGGTTCTGCAATGAAACCTACCTTGCCATCAGGCACTACCTCCGCAAGTCCGCCTACATTGGTTACCACCATTGGTTTTTCAAAATGGAATGCGATCTGCGTAATACCACTTTGCGTGGCATGTTTATATGGTTGCACCACCAGGTCAGCCGCGCTGAAATAATAGCGCACTTCGCTGTTAGGTATAAAATTGGTACGCAGGTGTACCCTGTTTTGTAGCTGGTGTTTTTCTATAATGCTGTTGTTGTTGGCTTCTACTGCTTTGTCATAATATTCTCCCGCAGCTATCAGTTCTATTCCTGCTTGTTTTATTCGTTCATCTGCCATCGCTTCCAGCAGCAGGTCAAGCCCTTTGTATTCCCGAATAAAACCAAAGAATAGCATATACTTTTTACCCGCATCCAGTTTCAGCCGGCTGCATGCAATTTGCTTGCTTACAGCCTCATTGTAGCTGTCGTATATAGGGTGGGGCGTGAAGTATGCAGGTTTATCTGTGAATGTCTTAACATCTTTAAGCACATCCTTGCTCATAGTCACAAATGCATCTACAGCTTTAATAAAGTAATTGGTAAACTGTTGGTCTCCCGGTCTTTTTTCGTGCGGAATAATATTATCTACTATACATAGTACACGGGAGTGTTTGTTCTTTTTTGCCTGACGCAGTATGGTGCCGAAGGCAGGTCCCATAAACGGTAACCAGTATTTTACAATGATGAGGTCATACTGCTCTTTGTTCATTTCCCTACCTACTTGTAACCAGTTTAGCGGGTTTACCGAATTGACTACCGTGCGTATGTTCATGCCGGCCGGTGCAGGTTCATCAGTAAATTGTGTTTTGCCCGGGAACAGGAATGATGGATACTGAAGGGAAAACGAATAGATGATTACCTGGTGGCCCTGCTCCTGGAGTTGGTAAGCCAGCCGCTCATTGAATGCTGCCAGCCCGCCCCTTAATGGATGCGCTGAACCTAAGATAGCGATCTTCATTTGAACATTGTTTTAAGATCGGCCTGGGCTTGTTCATAGTCTGTTGGGATTCCTATGTCTATAAAATAACTGTCGCTCTTATAGCCATAGAATTTTTGCTCACCTACAAATTTTTCCAGGTAGTCTTTTTCAAAAGAAAATTTTTCCGGCAGGTCTTTAGCCAGGAAAGCCTCAGTATTGATAAAGTAGACTCCGCCGTTTATCGATCCGTTTTTGCGTTGTTGCTTTTCTTCAAATGCGGTAATGATGCTCTTTTCGTTTACGTTCACTACTCCATATCGGTCAAAGTTTTGCATGTCTTTAAGAGCCAGCGTGGTCGTAGCTTTATTTGCTTTATGAAACCGCATTTGTTCCTGCAGGTCTACGAGGAACATTGTGTCACCGTTCAGCACCGCTACATCTTCTGTCGCCGCATCGCTTACTGCAGCTAATATACCACCTCCGGTACCCAATGGTTCTGATTCTATCACATAGTCCAGCTCAAAATACAGGTCCTGCGTTTCCAGCCAATCCGTAACCATTTTATGTTTATAACCCAGAGACAGTATCACCCGGGTACATCTTTGTTTATCTAAGTAGTCAAATAGATACGACAGGAATGGCCTGCCATTTACAGGGGCCATACATTTTGGGGATGCACCTATCACCCCCTGCAATCTTGTACCCAGTCCACCCGCCAGAATTATAGCTTCCATTGATTATTACGTTTAAATGCTCCAGCTGAATAAACCTCTTTCAGTAAACTGGTATGGGCTGAAGCTTCCGCCAAAAGTACTTAAGGCGTTTTTTACAGCGTGTCGTGTGTTAGCCGGACAATAGAACATCATAAAACCGCCACCGCCTGCCCCTGATATTTTACCACCTGTAGCACCCGCTTTCAGCGCAGTTTCATAGATCTCATCCATCGATGTGTTAGAGATTCCCTTAGCCATTTGTTTCTTATACTGGAAACCATAGTCAAGGATACGGCCTATATCATGTATGTTGCCTTTCAGCATCGCCTCTTTCATCATTTGCGCCTGCTCCTTTAGATGGTGCATCGCATCTATCGATTCCTTGTTCTTATCTTTTACATTCTGGCTTTGGGCCTCTATAATGGTAGATGACAGCCTGCTGGTAGCCGTAAAGTAAAGTAACAGATTATTCTCCAGTTCGTTCAGGTACTCGGGCTTTATGCGTAAGGGGTTTACGATCACCTTATTATCCGCATAGAACTCCATAAAGTTTACCCCGCCGAAAGTTGCAGCATACTGCTCTTGTTTACCACCCGCCATTGACAGTTCCACACGTTCTATATCATACGCCATCTGCGCAATATCATATTCACCCAGTGGCAGGTTCAGCCACTCTGCAAAAACACCGATAATGGCTACCATCAGTGTCGAAGAGCTGCCAAGTCCGGATCCTGCAGGTGCATCTACAAGGGTAGTTAGTTTGAATCCTGATGGTACTTTACCGTATTTCTTTACTATGTGGTTATACGCCCCCTTGGCAAGGTCCAGTGTGCCGTCTATCGGCAGGACTGACATATCAGTATAGCTTACAGTTTCGTTTCTGTCCAGGGCTTCTATGATTACCTTAGGTTCATTTAGTGGTTCTATAGTAGCGTACGCATATAGAGAGATGGTCGCATTCAATATTGCCCCGCCATACAGGTCACAATATGGGCTTACATCTGTGCCACCTCCGGCAAGTCCTATTCGTAGCGGCGCTTTACTTCTGTATATCATAATCAGGTAGCTAAATTAGTAAAATAATAGAGATATGGCATGTGAAATGTGGGCTGTTACCCGCATTCGTTGCTATTGGTCATGATTTCACAAAAAATTACAAATCTTACCGGTTTTACTATCATATTAATCAGTAAACTTGTATAAAGAAATAAAATTATGATCGAACAGTCTGTTCCGGTTAGTTTAGATGCCGCTCATGCCATAAAGCAACTGGCCGAGCATATTGAAAAAGTGATACGCGGAAAGCGTAAACAAATAGAATTGGTCATATCATGCCTGCTTGCAGGTGGGCACATATTAATGGAGGATAATCCGGGCACCGGTAAAACATTGCTTGCCCGTTCACTGGCACAATGTATCAGTGGGGAACGTCAGGGGGAGAATGTGGTATTCAAGCGTATTCAGTTTACCCCCGATCTGTTGCCTATGGACCTCATCGGGTCGCACATATTCGATGATCGCAACAAAGAATTTGTTTTTAAGCAAGGTCCGCTGTTCTGCAATATATTGCTTGCAGATGAGATAAACCGTGCGTCACCCAAAGTGCAAAGCGCACTGCTGGAGGCCATGGCCGAGCAGCAAATAACTGTGGGTGATACCACGCTTATGCTGGAACGGTTGTTTTTTACAATAGCTACTCAGAACCCGGTTGAGATGGAGGGTACATATCCGCTACCCTCTGCCCAGCTCGATCGTTTTTATATGAAAATATACTTCGGTTATGTGGATGAGGAGACCGAATTGAACATTTACCGTGAATAC